>JAAETJ010000064.1 GCA_024228495.1 bacterium
CGCCGGTGAAAATCCGTGAGCGGTGAACCCGCTCTACCGTTGGCCAGCGTCGCCGGTTACCTCCTATATCCGGTTACTTCGATACGTAAGCGAAATAAATCCCCGTGATGGCAATTATTGCAGGGCGGTCTCAAGTTTGAAGTGCAACAGACTGGTTTTCGATTTCAGTTTGGTAGGCTTCCAGAGGTGTCCTGAAGCCGAGCACTTTTCGGGGGCGATTGTTTAGACTGTCTGCGATTTTGTCGAGGTCTTTTTGTGAATAGATACCCAGATCAATACCCTTGGGAAGATATTGGCGGATGAGGCCATTGGTGTTTTCGTTTGTCGGCCGCTGCCACGGACTGTGCGGATCGCAAAAGTAGACTTTGATTTTCAATCGTTCAGCCAGCTCAACATGGCGCGCCATTTCCTTTCCCTGATCATAGGTCATGGAGACCCTCATGGTTTTGGGGACCTTCGACAAGCCACGTGAGAAGCTTGAAAGTGCTGTGTCTGCGGTGGCGTCCTTCATCTTGGTGAGGATGACATAGCGGGTCTTGCGTTCGGCCAGGGTACCGATAGCGCTGGCATTTCCAGCCCCCTTGATCAGGTCACCCTCCCAATCTCCGGGCAATTGTCGGGTAAGCACGGATGCAGGGCGTTCATGCACGGAAACCATATCGGACAAGGCTCCGCGCCGGTCTTTTCCTCGGTTGCGAGGGCGGCGCAGCTTGCGTCCCTGACGTAACAGACCAATCAGATCCCTGCGTAGTTCGCCCTTCGGCAGAACGTAGATCGCCTGATAGATTGTCTCGTGTGATACGCTCTGTGGTTGATCCATAAGCTTCAGCCTGCCGGAAATCTGTTGCGGGGACCAGCCCAACCGTATCTGCTTGAAGACAGCCGCACGCAAGGGCGAGCCCTCCGCCAACCGCATAAGCCCTCTTCGTCGGCGAGCAAAGGACGCTTGGGAAGCAAAGCCCGCGTCATAATCCAGACCCGGTCCGCAAGCTGATGGTGCTGAAGCAGAGTTACGCCTCACCTCCCGTGAGACCGTCGAGCGAGACCGGCCAAGAGCAAAGGCAATCTGCGCCTGACTGCGACCAAGATTCAACTGATGCTGAAGAACGTTGCGCTCCAAAGCGCTGAAATGATGATAATGTTGACCCATGACGACATCCTGTAAATGGATGTCTGTTGCACTTCAATTTTGATACTGCCATTTATAATGTTGTTGTCTTTTGTGTCAAATAATCAATGAATGAAAATTATAATTATCCAATTTATTGAAATAAAATTATCTATATCGATTTTACCGTCTCAATTTTTAACCTGTTTGCTACGTACGGA
>JAAETJ010000065.1 GCA_024228495.1 bacterium
AGCTTGCTTTGCCATTTGCAAACCAAGGTTTGCACTCCTTTCACCACAAAAAATATGGCATGGTTCATATTAGAAAAGGAAGCACCTTGACAAATAAATAGAGATGAAGGTATGCTCAAATCGTGTAAAGTAAAGTGAGCAAAAACTCAAACCACGAAAGGGGACTACCTTCAATGATAGCGTACCAAGAAACAGCCCAACCAGCAACATTATGGGCGGAACCGATGGAATTAATGTGGCAGGTTCAGCCGCCCAAATCAGATTTGGTCTTGAGGTGGAAACGACCAGATATTGGTTTATCAGATCGACTGTTCATCGGAGCGGTGGTCAATCTGCCAGACGGACGACGACCGTGGGGAGCCATCACCTGGCTGGCAGAGATGTATCTGACCAGTCGAGAGACGATCTATGATATTGGTCGGCAGACAAGTCAGGCCTTGCTGGGTCGGGGTGAACCCGAACCAGAGCCGATGATCATAGAACTGTTGCCCGAGCCGGAAGTTGGGGGCTACGGGAGACAGATCAGGGTCAATGACAATCGGCTCAAACGAACGATCTTGAGTTTGTTGTTGCCGGGTGGGGCCAGTTTGCAAGCGATGCAAGACTGTTTGAACGTCGCCTTAGATATTAGCCGATCCACCGGGTATCTGTCAGAGTTCATCAACGAAGCGGGGCAGCGGGCAGGTCAAATTCTGGATAAGCTGGATTACAGCCCCTTGGGAAAAGTGATTTTGGCTCGAGATGAAACCTACTTCAATGATCTGGTTTTTCTGGTAGCGGTGGAACCCCACAGCTATGTGTTACTGGGCGGACAAGTGGAACAGCAGTGTGATAGTGAGATTTGGGGTTTAAGTCTGGCTCTGGATCAAAGTCGAGACGGTTTACAGATTGTCGGCCTCAGCGAAGATGCCGCTTTGTTCTATGACCCCTCGCTAAAAAAAGCCGCCCATTTACTGGATGCAGAATTTTCAGTGCAAACCCAGAAAGACATCTGGCATCTGCAATACAAAGGGGCCGCCGTTTTGCGTACCCTTGAACGACAAGCCTTGGCTCAGTTGGAACGGGCTGAAAAATTGGCTCAAGCCCCAGGCGTTCAAGATGACAAA
>JAAETJ010000066.1 GCA_024228495.1 bacterium
TAAGGGAACCAGCAAAGATCCGGTGGTTATGGGATGCCTCCGTGAAATTTTTTGGCACTCGGCCAGGTGCAATTTTCATGTCGTAGCTCGCTACCTCCCTAGAATTGATAACGTAGTCTCGAAGACTATTCTCGAAGACTATTCGGGCGAAAGAACGGGTTTTCCGGGTTGTCATCCCAAAATTGTCTCAGGGCCACCAGCTGTGTCCCGTGGTGGCTGTGGGTTGTGCCCTGGCTGCCTCACCACAGTCGTCACCTCACGCTCCAGCCTTTTTGGAGGCATTCAACCCTCCCACGCCCCTGACCCGATCCTTCTTCGACCGGAAATTAGCCGCTCTGCTTCAAGGCTGTGGCCTGGATTCAAGCAAATATTCTGGTCATTCCCTCCGTCGCGGTGGTGCGACTTTCGCCTTGGCCGCAGGGGTTCCGGGTGAGCTTATTCAGGCTCAAGGGGACTGGAAATCGGACGCTTATAAGCGATATTTGGATTTGTCAATGTCTCAACGTCTATTAGCTGTAAACAAAATGTCTCAACATTTGTACCGAGTCCTGTAAGCTTCCAAGTCTGTGTTTTGGGGTGGTCTGGGGGCTTTGGTTACTGTATATATCATTGGTCTCCCAGTAAATTGGCCCAAACACAGTCTTGGCTGCAGTGTACTGAAACAGTTGGAGCAAACATCAAGTAGTATTTGCGGCCCCAAGCCTCAAATAAATTTGATGTGCGTATAAGTTTCAACCAATAGGAGAGGCGCTGGGCTGTCAGTCCCGCCCTTTGCGTGTACCGCTGTAACCAGCGGCTCGCTATCCTTATTGTCAGTTTATTTTTCATCGGGAAGGTTTACGTCGCCTCTCTTGTGAACATGTCAAGGTTTGTGTCTCAATTATCGGCTTCCGAGCTTCAAGCAGTTTTGACGTCTTTGGGAGTGAGATTTGGTAATCGAAAGAAACAGGAATCCTTGCGGAAAGCTTTACATAACTGGTTGGAAGAGCAGAACCTTGGTCGTGATCAGAAATTTGTATATGGGAAAGACGGTGTCTGGCGACTTGCGAGTGTGGATGCGCCTGCATCAGTGGAGGATGACCAGGAATCCCTTGAAGAAGGAGAATTGGACCAATTAACCACGGACGATGTGCATTCGCCGGGACAGTGGTTTTTGGAATGGTCCAAGAAATCCGGCATTCCCTCTGCCCTCAAGTCGCTCCTTATTGCTAATGAACTGACGACTGCTGCGGCCCTAAAACACTTCTCCTCGATGGACGCTAAAACCCTTCTGAATGTTTTCGAGGACAAGATTTCTATGGTCCAAGCGTCCTTGCTTGCGTCCGCCTTGACGTCTTTGACTGTCGATCCTTCCGGTCCGGTCGCTCCCCCGGCCCTGTCTGCATTGCCCGCGGAAACCACAGTGCCCTCAGGGGGGGATATTCTCACGGAAAATCTCCTCGGCCTTTTGGGTGGCGTCCCAACGGAGTCCAAAGCTCGTCCTACCGTCTCGAAAGGTAAAATGAAACTTTTTCTAATCCCTGAAATGTTGGATGATCCCCTGCAAGTTGATTCGCTCGAAGATCAACTCAAGGAGGTCAATGCGGGCCCCAGCGGAACTTTATACTTTTTGCCGATGGAAAAAGTCAAAAAGAAGAAGGCCCTGTCTCAGATTTCCCCAATCGAATTTTCGCAAGCCAACCTGAAAGCCCTTCGGAAAAATATTGAGGCCGGTGTTATCACGTCGTTGGATCAGGTGGCCGGTTATTGCTCTCACGGAGAGGCCGTCATGAGTTATTTGGTCGAGGATGACGCAATAAAGCCGAAAGTCTATGAGTTCGATCAACGCGTGCGTGTGGCCGTGGTTGAAGAAGGAGCTGAGTGAGGCGATGATCATCAGCATATTTTCAATAAAACTCTTCGCACGGCCCATTGGAAAGCTCTGAGTCAGCCCAGTCCGTCTCAATCTCAAAGGCTTAACAAAGGCCGAAATTCCGGCGGTTCACCCACTCAGGCGCCGAGATTCAGTGCAAAAACCCCGTCGAGTGTTGGTTTTTGCTTCCGATTCAACGCGGGAAATCCGTGCAACAACTCCATTTGCAAATTTCGTCACGTCTGCAATAAATGCGGAGGGGAAAACCACCCAGCTACTGCGTGCCCCAACCCCCCGCCCTCGGGGGGCCACCCCGCCTGACTCATTTCCAATAAGGGATCGTCCCTTCTTCGCCGAAAATTGAATTTTGTTGAATGGGAACACGAACTTGAGGACGACCCTGACAGACTGTTTATACTTGACGGTATTAAGAATGGTTTTCGTATTGTAAATGAAAACAGTGTCCCTGTGTCTGCGTGTGTTGAAAATTATAAATCTGCCATGGACTCTCCCTTTCGTGAAAAAGTGGAGGATCAACTTTTGTCCGAGATCCTCGCTGGTAATTATCAGCCCTGCTCATCGGCCCCCACTATTATAAGCGCCTTGGGGGCTATTCCGAAGCCGAATGGGCGCGATGTGCGCCTGATTCATGACTGTAGTCGTCCGTCTGGCTCTGCTGTAAATGATTATGCTGAAAATATTCCGTTCCGTTATCAGACTCTGGATGATGCTGTAAATATTACGGGAAAAAATTATTGGCTCGCCAAAGTTGATCTGAAATCTGCTTACCGTTCAGTCGACATTCACCCAGAAAACTATGAATTCACTGGGTTGCAATGGACTTTTCGAGGAACGCAGGAGCCTATATTTCTCATCGACACAAAGCTTCCTTTCGGGGCTCGCTTAGCTCCTGGGATTTTCAATCGACTCACCCAAAGTGTTCGCCGGATGATGGCGAGGAAAGGTTTCAACGTGACAGTTTATCTGGATGATTTTTATGTCAGCGCTCCAACGCGGGAGCTTTGCCAAACTGCTTTGAATACCTTGCTCGACCTTTTATCCCGCCCTGGGATTTTATATCGCTTATGGGAAAGTCGACGGGCCAGCTCAGCGTCTTGAATTCTTGGGTGTTATTGTAGACTCCTGTCAGCAACTTTTGGAGCTTCCCGAATCAAAACTGGCCGAATTTTCTTCAATTATACAGTCAACTTTGAAGTGTAAATCCGTGTCAAAATTGTGCTTGGAGCGATTAATTGGAAAATTGAACTGGGCGTGTCAGGTGGTCCGTGGGGGCCGAACTTTCCTGCGCCGAATTATTGATTGCTCCAATGCGTTACCGTATCAATCGGCCAGAATGAGACTCTCAAGTGAGCTCCGCGCCGACTTGTGGTGGTGGAAGGATTTTTTGCGTCACTTTAATGGGAAGGCCTTCTTCATCCAGCTCCCTGTGATGGGGCTGCAAACTGACGCATGTATTTCCGCCTTTGGTGCCCGATTTGGGAATGATTGGGTCTATGGCTCGTGGGATTGTGATCTCCCGGCAGCACTTCATCTGCCAATCAACTATAAGGAAGTTCTTGCCTTGTTGTTTGCCGCCCACCGCTGGAAACTTGCTTGGCGAAACTGTAAAGTTATCTGGGAAACTGACAACCAGACCGCGGCGGCACTTGTCAATAAGGGGACCAGCAAAGATCCGGTGGTTATGGGATGCCTCCGTGAACTATTTTGGCACTCGGCCAGATGCAATTTTCATGTCGTGGCCCGTTATATTCCCGGAACGGACAACGT
The DNA here is from genome assembly GCA_024228495.1 of bacterium. Taxonomy (GTDB): domain Bacteria; phylum Pseudomonadota; class Alphaproteobacteria; order Rhizobiales; family JAKIUO01; genus JAKIUO01. Next base: position 3,641 of record JAAETJ010000066.1, read on the forward strand.
GGTGGCCGATGCTGTGTCTCGCCTTCATGAACCCCAAAAATTTCGGCTCATTTTTCCCATGAACTCTGCGAATTTTGAAAATTTGTCGTTGCACATGTCGGAGAAAAGTCTACTGACTCTGTTTTTCAGACTACGCTCGACTGGCTGTGCAGTGGAAAACTCTTCTGGCCCACTCCCTGGCAGACTCCACGAAAACCACGTACCTGTCCTACCTCCGACGGTACCTTCGATTCTGCGTGGAAATGCAACGTCCCGCTTTCCCCCTATCAGTGATGGGTCTGTGTCTGTACATCACTCATCTATCTCAAACCCTGAGCTTCACCTCCATTCAACAATACATGACAATATTTTCCCACTTGTCAAAAGCTCAGGGCCAGACCAATTATCTGCAAAATTATTGGGTCCAAATGACAATGCGTGGGGCCAAGAGTCTCCTCGGCGTAGCTCCAAACCAGAAGTTACCTATTACCCCCGAAATATTGTGTCAAATCCGCCGCCAGATAGACTTTCGGAACCCTGTGGCAGTCCAGTTGTGGGCAGCGATTCTCCTGGGCTGGTGGGCATTTCTGCGGAAGGCGAATTTGACGTCCCCCACGCGGACCTTCGATCCCACGCGATCCCTCTGCCGTGGGGATTTTTCTGTGATAAATGGAGGAATCGACTGCGATGTCCGATTCTCGAAAACAATCCGGGCGAAAGAACGGGTTTTCCGAGTTGCCATCCCAAGGCTGTCTCAAGGCCACCAGCTGTGCCCCGTGGTGGCTGTGGGTTGCGCCCTGGCTGCCTCACCACTGTCGTCTCCTCGCGCTCCAGCGTTTTTGGAGGCATTCAACCCTCCCGCACCCCTAACCCGTTCCTTCTTCGACCGGAAATTAGCCGCTCTGCTTCGAGGCTGTGGCCTGGATTCAAGCAAATATTCCGGTCATTCCCTCCGTCGCGGCGGTGCGACCTTCGCCTTGGCCGCAGGGGTGCCGGGTGAGCTTATTCAGGCTCAAGGGGACTGGAAATCGGACGCTTATAAGCGATATTTGGATTTGTCAGTGTCTCAACGCCTCATAGCTGTAAACAAAATGTCTCAACATTTGTACCGGGTCCTGTAAGCTTCCAAGTCTGTGTTTGGGGGTGGTTTGGGGCTTTGGTTACTGTATATATCATTTGTCTCCCAGTAAATTGGCCCAAACACAGTCTTGGTCGCAGTGTCTAGAAACAGATGGAGCAAACATCAAGTAGTATTTGTGGCCCTAGCCTCAAATAAATTTGATGTGCGTATAGGTTTCAACCAATAGTAGAGGCCGCTGGGTTGTATGTCCCGCCCCACTGCGTGTCCCCTAACCTGCGGCTAGCTACGTATCCTTTATATTGTCAATTTATTTTTCATCGATTTACGTCGCCTCTCTTGTGAACATGTCAAGGTTCGTGTCTCAATTATCGGCTTCCGATCTTCAAGCAGTTTTGACCTCTTTGAGAGTGAGATTTGGTAATCGAAGGAAATTGGAATCCTTGCGAAAGACTTTATATGGCTGGTTGGAAGAGCAGAACCTTGGGCGTGATCAGAAATTTTTATACAGGAAGGACGGTGTCTGGCGACTGGCGA
>JAAETJ010000067.1 GCA_024228495.1 bacterium
AAGAATGCGGTTAACAAAGCATATTCTGCGGTACCAATTCGAATATGCGTGATCGATGTAAAAGGTGATCTTGTCTTTCGAACGGAAGGTTCAGGGCCATTTGGGTACAAACCAGAGGAATTGGCCTCATTTTTGAAGGAGATGATTGGACCCAGGGAGGGAGTACAGAATAGAATCGACGACAATAGGACGGCCGCCCTGTAATGCTTGATCTAAATGGCTGCTTGGGGTCAAAACTTACCGTTGCAGATATGAAAAACTGTTCAGTCAGCGACAACAGCTCCACAAACGTTTAGTGCCACAAGCTGCCGTCCGAACGCACTCAGCGAATGCCGACAATCTACCCCTCGTCGATAATGGGCCATCGATTGAATGATTATCTAAGTAACATCGGGCGCTAGACTATTACAAACATCGGCTGAAGCCGGTATAGGCCCATTTCAAGACTGGTATCTGGATTGACATGTTGACTATCATGGGCTCGGCGCACTTGACAAATGGATGAGATTGATAGCAAAGTCTGTTTAACAGATGCGGCGAATTAAGAATCGGAGATTTTCATGGATACTCCCTACAACCGGTCGTCAATCGCATTCGTCATTTTGGCAATATTAACGTTTGCATCTTCTGCAGCACAAGCTGTGACAATTTCAGTAGGAACATATGAGTTTGGTAGCCGCTCCACTTGGCTGGAAACTATTGAAGGGGAAGGGGCCGGTGTTACCGTAGTTAATGGCGGCGCTTACGGCAGTCCAAGCCCCGCGTGGGCGGGAGGTGCAGTATCCGGAATTTGTGCATCCGTGTGCCAACCTAACTCTATTGCAACCACGTTCTCAGTGGCATCGAACACGCTGCTCGTGCAATTCCAGGCAGACGGCAATGACGGCCTAGCTGATTTTATCGTAGACAACGTCTCAGTCGGCACTTACAACACGGTTAATGCTGGTTGGATTCAGATTGTTATTAGCGGTCTGTCAAATATTGCTCACACGATCAAGGTGGCTGGCCTTCCAAACCCAACTAACGGCCACGATGATCTGGCAATTGATGTGTTTGGTGCCATCAACACTCAAACAGTTGTCCCGGTTCCCGCAGCATTCCCCCTCTTTGGCACCGGTCTTGCTGTTTTGGGCTTCCTGGGGTGGAGGAGAAGGCGCAAGGCTATCTAAGACAACTTAAAGCAGATTTCGGGGCGGTCCTTCGGGGCCGCTTTTCTTTTGAGCCGATGTCCGCTTGGGGTCAACTAGCTCCGTTCGATTCTCCCGTCTCTATCCCAACAGCGACAACCCCAATTTCGTAAAAAAAGGGTTCGAATTTTCCATCGGAAAGTCTTGTGGAAACAGCAGGGTTGGATCGACCTCTACCTTGTCAAAACAAGTAAATCATGTCCGTTCTTGGAGTAATACTCTCCATTTCATTGGTGAATTGAGGTAGCAAATACTGGATTTTCGCGCCCGGCGGGCTTTGTCGGACTTTCTTTGTGGTCAAAAAAACCACGGCAGAAAACCCACCGCGCCAGCAAGCTCGAAAAGCCGGTCAAATGACCCGGAACAAACAAGAAGTGCTCTCGGTATTTTTTAAGTCTACGCCCTTCCAACTATAGCAGAACACCTTAAAAATGATCATGCAATCAGGAGCGAAAAGCGACTGGCGCCGGTGCGCCGCCCTGGCGCAGGCCGGGCGTAAGCCCGAATAGCCGTGAGCGAGAAAAATTCGGGACTGAATCAAAATAAGGTGTTCTGCTATACCAGTATCCTCCATATCCAGACCACGTGTTTTGCTGTCGGCAAACATGCATTCGATGAACCAGCGTCTTTTGTAAATACGCAATGCCTCAAGAGGTTTTTCACTGTTGGTAACGCTGATGAGAAGTTCGCCGCCTTTGAGACCTTTGCAGGCAAAGCGCAATGGCGTACCCACGGTGCCGGGCACGGTGGTGAAACGTCCCGCATGCTTTCTTGAATACGCCCACATACAACGATTTTTCAGCAGGTTTTCGAGCAAATAGGTACGGCCATTGTCAAGCGTGACGTACATTTTTCCTTTGACCTGAATTGAACACAATACATTGTTTTGTAACAGAAAACCAATCCACTGCGGGCCAATAAACTCTCGATCAGCGAGAATATATTTGATCGATCCGGAACCAAAAATATCCAGGTAGCGCTGCATCGCCGCAATGCGTTCAGTGGCGTTGGAAGAACCCTGTTTGCCCAGCATGGTCCACATCAAGGGCAAACGCACCCGCCTTGGCACCACCGCCAGCATAAGAATGTTGACATTGCTTTTCCCGATCTTCCAGTTGGTTCGGTCCAGACATAAAATCCACGGCGCATTGATCTTCAAAAGCTTGATGACAGCGCGTGCAAGCCAGTCCTCATCAAGCCGGGCAAACTGGAAAAAACGTTGTAAGCGGCGGTAGATGGACGCCACCTTGGCAGTGGCGGAAAACTGAGCCGCAACATGGGTCAGATTAACACTTCGAACATTGACAAGAAGAACAATCAGACCGGCAAGCGTCTCTACACGCGACTTGCTCAGGTCAAGATGAGTGATTAATGTGAAAATCAGGGTGTCGGGGAATTTCGAGGACATTGGATGATCCAGGGGAATCGCATGATATTTTCATGTTGTGACCAGGTTGCACAGGAAATCTTCATCCCATGCAGCTTCGTGTCGTTTTGACCGCATGCTTCCTTTTGCTTTTGATCCCCTCAAAATGTTGATTGCCATGTGTTTTATGGC
>JAAETJ010000068.1 GCA_024228495.1 bacterium
AAAACTCCATGCATTTATACGATACCGCATCTTCTAGCATAGATAAAACGCATTATCAATAGCAATATCTTTTGAAATACCTACCAAACCACACGATAAAACATCCTTAACAAATTGATTATTTATGTAATTCGTGAATTCTTTCCAGTCCTTGTTCTATAAATTCTCGTTCCATTGTCAACTGGCCAATCTTGGCATGCAACTCCTTAATCTTATGCTCACTCTCCTCAGCCAGCTTCTCACCCCGACCAAATATCTGTTCAGCTTTACCCAGCAATTGGCGTCTCCACTCCGTGATCTGATTGGGGTGACGGCAAATTGTTCAGCCAATTCTGCTAGGGTACGGTCCCCCTTCAAGGCTGCTAGCGCCACCTTGGCCTTGAAATTGGATGAATGATTTCTGCGTTTTCTTCTCATCTTCTGCTCCTGTGGCGAATGAAGGAGCTGGAGGACGAGAACCGGCGTCTGAAGAAGATGTATGCCGAGGAGCGCCTCAAGGCTGAAATAGTTCAGGAAGCACTGACAAAAAAGTGGTGAGGCCATCTCGGCGCAAGGAGATGGCCAAGAAAGCATCATCAACATACTGCGCCAGTATTCGCCTGGTCTGCATGGCCTTTGGGGTCAGCGAGACCTGCTATCGATATCAGCCAAAGCTGTCCGATGAGAATGCGGAGATTGCCGACTGGCTGGTCCGACTCACACATAATCAGAAGGACTGGGAGTTCGGTCTGTGCCGGGACTATCTGCGCAACGTTAAAGGCTTTGGCTGGAACCACAAGCGTATTCGCCGGATTTACAGTGAACTAGAACTGAACCTGCGGATAAAGCCCCGGCGAAGACTGCAGCGGGAGAAGCCGATACCACTGGCTGTGCCAGAAGCTACTAACAAGATCTGGTCCATGGACTTCATGCATGATCAGTTGAGTGATGGGCGTACAT
>JAAETJ010000069.1 GCA_024228495.1 bacterium
GGGCATCAACAACGCGGCTAGAAAGGCTCCTATGGCCACCGTTGGAAAACGGCCAATCAGACCCAGCAGGAGCAATGCTGCCGCCAACCCAATCCACCCCATCCCTGGAAACAGCAGGCCTGCGACCGTCAAAGGACTTGTCCACCCCACAATGCCAATCGGTGGCAAAGCGACGAGGAGAAGAGCAAAGCTAAAACGCCAGAAGCCGGGGCTCTGTTTCCATAAAAGAGCATAAGGGATCGACAAAATCAGAGAAGCGCCAATGAGTAACGGCCATCCCAGCACTGAGCCTTCACCGAAGAAAATAGCGGCCCCTGCAGGTATGTCTCGCGCTGCAACCAGGTAGTAGGTTAATACGACAAACCAAGCCGCCAGCCGGTTAGGCGCTACGGCCCATAAGGCGGGTAAAAAAAGTACGGCCGCAATAAGTTTTGTCTCACCGTGCCACGCCAGATAGGAGGTTAAACCCGTAACGACCAACAACCCACCCAGGACAAACAGTTTCGACCAAGGCTTATCGTCTGGGTGTACTAATACGATTCCGTCCATAGGGGGATAACCTCTGCAATCAAATCCGTGATGAGGGTCGTTCCAAAATAGCGCCCATCCAGTGAACTTGGGTGGTATTCGGAAAGCAGTAAGACGTGGCCCGTTGGGATCATGCCCACTTTCGGGGTGGGCATAGCCCGCCCGGCACTATCCGCTTTAAGAGGCTGAGTATTTGGCACTAGAGTGTCATTGATATAGACACCCTCTTTAGAGACAGTCCACGCATCACCTGCCCTGCCCCAAACCCTTTTCAGCAAAGCCGCCGTACCTTCACAATCAATTCCCCAGCTCAAATAACCTCTCTCCACAAAAGTGGATTTAAGAGGCTTTTGGGGCGCACAGGCCAACACATAAGGCCGGTCTGTGCGCCCCATTTGATAAGGGCCGGTCTCGATCCAAACACCCAATGGGTAGCTCGCGGTCATATTCAAATGCAGCCCAGACAATTTACCCACACCCATAAGCAGACCAAAGAGACATACGCTCCACACCGCTATTTTTGGCCACCGGTTCATTCGACTTCTGCGAACAAGGCGCTAATTCGTTCCTTACTCTGAACACGAGTAACAGGCTTATCAATCTCTTCTCGCGTTATCCGGTCTGATGATATCGGCGATGGTATTTTTGATCTTTCTGAAAGAACAGGATCTAGAAAATACAGAGGTTGCTTGCCATAAATGGCGTTGAATCCCGCAGCCATAATGAGCATATCCCCAGGTTCTAAAATCTTTGTCCCATCAGCATTCTTTTTAGCGGCTGGCAATCTCATGCACTCATCAGCGGTTAACAATGGCCGCTCAACTTCCTGCACTGTCTCCGAGATCCGATTAAGAGACGCACTATAACGAGAGCCCGACTGAGAAGTTGATTTCTTGATGACGGTGGTTTTACCCGTCATCCGAGAAAGTAACTCGGCTGTTTCCATCTTATTTGGAGCAAAAGCTGTACGAATATGGCTGGCTGAAATAATAGACTCATCTTTGGTATACGCTTTATGAAGCTGGGTGATATCCTGAAAAATCATATAGGCCTTGATGCCATAGCCCGCCATATAGGCCAACGAATCTTCTAGTACAGCCAACTTACCCAGACTGGCCAGCTCATCCAGCAGCAACAGTAAACGGTGTTTGTAGTGCTGCTTTGTCGCCCCATCTTCAAACTCCATGCGCTCCATGAGTCGCCGAATAATCTGGGTTAATACAATACGCACTAAGGGGCGTAACCGATCTTTGTCAGAGGGTTTTATAACGATATACAGGGAGACCGGTTGATCATGGTTCATCAGGTCATCAATAGCAAAATGGGACTCTGAAGAGTTGAGCGCGACGATTGGATCTCTAAACAACGTCAAGAAAGAGACACAGGTCGAATGTACAGCGGATCGCTCTCGCTCTTCTCGGTTAAGCATGTCCCTGGCCGACTGTGCCACAGTCACATGAACACCACTAGGCAGATGCTGAAAATGCATCATGGCCTGTATCGAGTCCTCAAGGGTTCTGTTGGGATCAGACAGAAATAGTGAAAGATCAGGCAGTGAGGCTACTATTTTGCCCTCGGCCTTTGCCTTGTACAGCACATGAAGTATCGAACCCACCAAGAAAGCATGGCCCGTTTTCATCCAGTGATCGGTCAATCCCTTCCCTTCAGGATCTGCAATAATCGACGCCAGATTTTGAGCATCCCCAACCTCTTCGGGCTGGCCAATCCGTATCTCGGCCATCGGGTTAAAGTGGGCACCCATCCCGCTTGTATCGGTGGGATCAAAGCGCAGCACCTTATTGTGAGCATACTTTTGTCGCCAACCCGAAGTGAGCGCCCAGGCTTCACCCTTAATGTCATAAGCGACTAATGAGTGGGGCCAGGAAAGTAAGGTGGGAACCACCAAGGCCACACCCTTACCCGAACGCGTGGGCGCGAAAACAGAAATATGCTCTGGGCCATAATGGCGCAGATAGTGAAGATGATTACCATCCACCCAGCCACCCACAAAAACACCGGAAGACTCGCCTTTTTGTGGCAGTAGACCACTGTCGATAATCTCATCTTTTGTGGCCCATCGAGCCGTACCATGTAAAGACTCATGGGGTTTGGCTTTACGGCGTACCGTAAAATAGATCACCCCAAAAAGCGCAAACACCATCCCACCAATGGACGCCATGATAATGCCCGCTTTTTCATATAAAGCCGGATCACTCTCATGCCAATCAAGTGCCCACTGTACGCCCTGCCAGGGGTAATAGAGGGTTCCCGTAAGAGGGCTTCCCAAAACAGTGGCGTAGTTATATTGCCAAGCAAGATACTGTGTACCCGATGACAGTGACGCCAAAATACACAGCGAGAACAGAACCAGTATCGCGGTGCCACCCAAGCCCGACTTCTTTTGCCCCCCAGCAGCGCCAAGCGCCTTTGAACCATTTTCAGTAGACATTTAATCCCTCTCCTTGTCGTGGGTCCTAATATCCTTTTGTGTCACATCGAGTGACGTTCCTATGCGGCACTTCTTCAAATCAGCCGCCTGTTTTTCGTCCACAGGCCGCACTAACAACGTCCCATCTTTTTCCAGCAAGGCCACACTTGGCCCACCTTTGGTAGACCGTAATCCTCTATATACCGCAGTACCACCATCGCTTTCTTGGTAACGCTTATGAGGCAGTAAATCCTCTACTCGCTCTGCCGTAGCGTTGCGTTGATCGATAAAGGCTTGCACGGGATCTCGACGCGGCTGTACTTTAGCTTCCGCTGATTTCACCGCCTCAAGTGTTGTATCGGTAAAGTTCACATCCAGTCCCAACCGTCCAGCTAAAGCCGCTGCTTGCTGCTGAAATTCTTCACTGCCATTCAGTTTGAGGCACTTGCCAAACTGATTACGCGCCATCTTCAGTGCCGTCTCGACACTCCGATCATCAAAGGATTCACCCAGACGGATACGCTTGCCCTCATCCGTCACACTCTTACCGCCCATGAAATAAGTTACATCTCCATTGCGGTGTACGTGATACTCGAATTGGTAGAGCGCGGTTTTGGCGGAATCTTCCAGACCAGAAATATACGAAGCCTTGGCGTGATCAGTACGCGGTTTTTTGGAGCGGCGTAATGCATCGATGGCCACTGTATTTCCACCAGTCGCCTCTTGGGACAAAAATTGCTGCCAATTCTGCTTAGGGTATTGGCGGATAATCTCGGCTCGAAGCCCTGCGATTTGTCGCTTTAATGCCTCTTGTGCTTGAACCCGCTCCATCCGCAGTACCGAATATTCAGCCCTTTTTTTAGGCGCTTTAAGATCCCTTCGCTCCTTGATCACTTGACGACGAGCCTTAAACTGTTCAGTCAGTGTTTTGAATTTCTTTCGTGAATCAACGGACAGCTGACTTAATGCCACCTTTCGATCTTGGGTTAAAACAGCTTCCCCACGTTTATACTGCTCCCACAAATCCCGGCGTGGTTTTGATTCCAACGAAAACGGCTTGGGCTGGTATCGCAATTCGGCATTTGGGTTCGCCTCGACCCCCTTCTCAAAAGCACCCAGTTTTTCAATCAGTGCGCCCTTGGAAAATGACTTCCCTAAATCTGAGGCCTTAATGGAATAACGATGATCATCCAAATCTCTCAATACCAGCCCCGCAGCACGGGGAGCCAACTCTACCCCATACTCAGAGAGCGCTCTGTGAACCGAGGCCCAAGTAGCCCCCGGTCGATCCAGGGCAGCTTGCAATCGTTCTAGTGGTTCCCCCTTTGCCCAACTTTGAAAAGACTCGACGCCCTGGTGCGCCTCCAAGTCTTGAGCTTGGGTCGAAATCCGTTCAGCTTCTGGATCGCCACGATCTACTTCCAAACCGTACCGCTGCTCCAGCTCACGACACGCGGCCTGAAGATGATAAAAATCTCGATAAGGGGTCACCATCCGATGGGTCGAGGGATGCACCTTATTAATGGCCATGTGAATATGGAGGTGGTCGGTATTATCGTGAACAGCGGCAAGGCGTTGATGATCACCCAAGCCGATGGCATCGCACAATGTCTGCTCAATATCGTCTAGTTGCTCTCGACTAGGTCGCTCCCCTTCCCTAAAAGAGGCGATTAGGTGATAGGTGGAATCACTGGCGGTTCGTGAGTTAAGCGCCTGTGTCGCTTCGATCTCTTTCATAACAATATCCATATCGTCGCTTATACAATTTGTCGAGTGGCAATATATTAGCCTTTCTTCTTCATTATTGGAACCAGTAATGTAATTCCCTAATGCCGAGAAGCTCGATTTACCATCTTTCCTTGAGGGCGCTTTCTTTGCGATCACAATGCCATAATCCTTTTTTTCAACGCCTTTTGTGTTCGTTCGATATCTTTCAACAGTGAACGAATATCGCTGACCATATCTTTGTCAGCCCCAACCGATTGCAACCAGTGTTTTAATA
>JAAETJ010000070.1 GCA_024228495.1 bacterium
GGCATTGAAAATAAAGGACTTTTCATGCTTGTTTACAATCGAGTGGGAATAGAGACTAGGAGCCTCTCCGATAATAGAGAACCTACTGCGGAAAAAACCCTTTTGGTCAGATTTTCCGTTCATTCTCGTTATACAGTGACCACTATTCGCCTCAAATGATCAATAAATCTTTCCCTCGCTACGGCTTCTATTCTCGGATAGGCTCCTAGGTGACTGTTAAGTCGGACGAGTGGTTCATGCGCCAGGCAATAGCATGCGCAAAGTTCGCTGAGGAGGAGGGAGAGGTTCCTATCGGCGCCATCGTTGCGTATCAGGATGAGGTCATAGGAGCGGGATGGAACCAGCCTATAGGCCGGCATGACCCGACGGCCCATGCCGAGGTCGTAGCACTGCGGGATGCGGCCGCGCGTGTTGAAAACTATCGCCTGCCAGACACCACCCTCTATGTCACCTTGGAGCCCTGTCCCATGTGCGCCGGCGCAATGATGCATGCCAGGGTGAAGCGACTGGTGTTCGGCGCCCTGGACCCAAAGCGCGGCGCTGCCGGCAGCATTGTTAATCTGCTAACCGCTGATCAAGGGTTTAATCATATAATCGAGGTGGAAGCAGGTGTATTGGCTGATGAATGCGGTGAGCGTCTGCGGGCTTTTTTTCGAGCACGGCGCTAAGGACTTTCAGCTACTCAACCTTTCCACGCAAGTCGATTTCACTTGCCGCCGATGCCAGCCCGCAACAATACCTTGTGTGTTATGACAACTTTTGTCTCGCGCGGCAAAAAGAACATTGGATCACTGGCCTTATGGCCAACCAAAATCTCAAAGTGGAGATGCGGGCCC
>JAAETJ010000071.1 GCA_024228495.1 bacterium
GACCCAATTAACACGCGCCTCGTGAAGCAGATTTTTGAGGAACAGCGGGACGCGGGCAAGACGATTATTATGTCTACGCACCAGATGTATCAGGTGGAGGCGTTGTGTAATCGGATTGTGTTGATTGATAACGGCCGTTCCGTCCTCTACGGCCTCGTCGATGAAATCAAACGCAACTTTGCCGGTAACGCAGTCACACTAGAAGGCGAAGGGAACTTTAGCGACATCCCCGGCATTCTGGAAGCGCGTAACCATAATGGCGAATGGCACATGACATTAGAAATCGGCGCCGACCCGCAAGCAGTGTTTCGGGCGCTGGCCGCCCGCGACAATGTACGAATTGAGCGTTTTGAACTGGCCGAGCCGTCGCTGGACGACATTTTTGTCAATGTTGTCGCTAATGGAGGGACGTATCATGCGTAATTTTTGGCTTGTGGCGCGGCATGAATACGGCCGTACCGTCTTCACCCGCACCTTCCTCATCATCGCCCTCGCCGTCCCCTTGGGCATTGCTGCCCTGGTCGGCATTATTGCCTTCGTTAAAGAAGGCGACAAAAGCGACTTGCCCATTGGCTACATTGACCAGACCCAATCCTTTGACCTTACTCTCTATCCCGACGACGAGGATTATATTCCACTCCAAGCATACGACGACAAAGAAGCCGCCCTCGCCGCGTTGCAGCAAGAAGAAATTCAAGCCCTCTTCATCCTGCCCGCCAACTATCCCGCCTCCATGGAAACCGAACTCTACTACCTGGAACACCCTCCCGACGGCGACCATTGGCGCGATTTCCACCACTTCATTCGCCTCAATCTCCTTGCCGCCTATCCCGATGAAATAGGCCACCGTCTCATCGAAGGCGCCAACATCACCGTCCACGACATCGTCAACGACCGTCAATTCAGCAAAGAGGGAAACATCAACATCGTCCTCCCCTTCATTGTCAGCATCATCTTCTTTATCTCTACCTTGTTTGCTTCCGGCACCATGATTGACGTCGTCGCCGACGAAAAAGAAAATCGCACGATGGAACTTATGCTGACCACATTGTCGCCGGGGCAATTCATTGGCGGCAAAGCGTTGGGCTTATTCGCCGCTACCCTGACCCAGCTCGCCATCCACACCACCATTTTGGTGATTGGACTGCTCATCGCCCGCCCCTACGCCTCCGGTATACAACATCTCGTTGTCCCTTGGGGGTATATCGGCGTGATGGCACTCTTCTTCTTCCCTGCCTACGCCCTGATTTCGGCGATTATGATTGCTATTGGCAGCGCCGTCTCCAATTCACAGCAAGCGCAACAATTTGTCGGTATTTTGACGCTGCTTTTTGGCCTGCCGTTGTTCCTTGTGATTTTCATCTTTGAAAATCCCGGCGCGCCTATTGTCGTCTTTTTCACCCTCTTTCCCACCACCGCTTTCATGATGATTTCTTTGCGCTGGGGAGTCAGCAGCGTGCCATTTTGGCAGATGGGAATCAGTTGGGTGCTGCTCGTCGCCACCACCATCTTCATGTTGTGGGCAGCCACAAAAATTTTCCGATTGGGCATGCTCCGCTATGGGCAACCACTCAACATGAAAGGTATATTGGCGAATTTACGCGGAACGAAGTAGGAGGATTTAACGATGCGAACAATATGGTTAGTTATCAAACACGACCTCGGCGCAATTTTGAGCCAGCCAATATTTTGGGCATTATCTCTGATTTTACCTGCCTTGCTCATTGGGATGAATGCTTATGCCATCGTCCTTAACAATCGCCCCGCCAGCGCCACTCAAACAGTCAACGACGAGTCTGCAGAGACGGACAGCAGACAGAATGTTCTCCAAATCGGTCTGGTGGATGATGCGGATATCATCCATAAATGGCCGACCGACATCCCCGCAGATATGTTCATCCCGTTTGACGATGTTACCAGCGCCCGTGCCGCGCTGGAAGCGGAAGAGATTGAGCAATATGTCCACATCCCGGCCGATTATGTGACAGGCGGCGAGATGATGATTTACGATATGAACTTCATGATCCGCAAAAACGGTGAAGAGATGGGTGTCGCCTTCGATAGTCAGAATGAATGGATGCTGCAATACCTAATTGATGCCAATCTGGTCGAGGACGAAAGTCTATTGACTGTCTTGGGCAATCCCGTTCCCTCTGCTACCGTGAAGTGGCACGCCCTCAATCCGCCGCCAGAAATAAACAGAGACAATCGTGCGCTGGCTGAGATGGTTTCCAGAGTGATACCCTACATTTTTTACTTCATACTCCTCATCGGGAGCAGTTATCTCATGCGTAGCGTGGTTGCTGAAAAGGAAAATCGCACGGTGGAGGTGTTGCTTCTGAGTGTACCGCCGCGCCAATTGATGGTAGGCAAAATTGCGGCGATTAGCGTGGTGGTACTAATTCAGATGGGGATTTGGATGGTTGGTGGTTTGTTTATCATCGACAGGGGGGCAGAGATGATGAATATGGCCGCCTTCACCTTTCCACCTGGTTTTGTCGTGTGGGTTGTGCTTTATCTGATGCTGGGCTACCTGCTGTATGCCTCGATTATGGCGGCGGTGGGCGCGTTGGCGAACTCGGCGAGCGAAGCGGGGCAAATGATGTTCCTTTTGATACTCCCACTTCTGCCTACGATGTTTGGTGAAATGTTTGCCTCAGAACCAAATCATTGGTTCACACTTGCATTGAGTCTGTTCCCCCTGAGCGCGCCCAGCGCAATGGTGACGCGGCTGGCGTTGGGGATGGTTCCGTTGTGGCAAAATTTACTTGGTTTGGCGGGGCTGGCGGGAACGACTTATCTATTTATCAGTTTAGCGGCTCGTTTTTTCCGCTCGGATAATTTGCTGTCAGGCGCGGTGTTTAAGCCTAAGCATTTGTTGACGGGGTGGCGCGGAGGTGGATGATGAACCAACGATTGCAGATTGTTTTATTGATTTGTTTCCTCCTTTTGGCTGGCTGCCGCCAAGAGCTGGCAGATTGTCCGCCTGTGTCGCCTGCGCCACGCGGGCAACTCAATGGGCTGATTAGCGCGGACGCACTCGTCCAATTTCCGCTGGATGATTACACGGTTCACGGGCCGTTTGAGTCGTTGAGCGATGCTGACGTTTTTGAGAATAAGCGTCATGCGGCGGAGGATATGGGGGCGGAGCCGGGAACGGCCGTTTACGCCATCGCTGACGGCAATATCAGCTTTTCTGGCAAAAAAGGCGGGTACGGTCTGCTCATCATCATCGACCATCCCCAAACCAACACCTACTCGCTGTACGGTCACCTTAGCCCCAGCCGTTGGCACAGGGGAATCGGCTCCGTCGCCAAAGGGGAACTCATCGCCTATATTGGCGATTCCGACGAAAACGGCAGCAGCATCAAGTATGGCGAGCTGTCCCCGCACCTGCACTTTGGCATTCGGCAGGGGCAGCGCACCGATTACCCCAGCCGCGGCGATTGGCGTTGGATGGTGGGCTGGACGTATGAATGTCCCTCTGAAATTGGCTGGTTGCAGCCGTCCCAATTTATCATCAATTATGAGGAGATGAGCCAGCGAGATTTGCA
>JAAETJ010000072.1 GCA_024228495.1 bacterium
GATGACGGCGCTCGCGAACCCAAGCAACTCTTGCTTGTTAATTGTAGACCCATTGAAAGCTCGTTGTAATCTTTTAGACGCAGTACACTCGGCGATGGTCAGGAAGCAATTCGCTATGCTGGATGATGCTTCGAACATAGTTGGTGTGCCACGATTTTTTGCGGTATCTGAGGCCAAAGATATTCGTAGTGACTGGCTTTCACGTCCTTGCGAAAAATCACGAAAACGAATCTATGATTTTTCTGCAGATTGTGCACCATGGTCAAATACCAATCTGGTTGAAGCCATAAAAACAGAAAAGCGCGAGCGGCTTTTTATATGTGGATTTTGGCTGGATAGCACCGTTTCTGCCACTGCGCTGGACGCCTATGTTGATGGTTTTGATGTCCATCTTGTATCCGATGTTGCCCCAGCAAGAAATACAATACAGGGGAAATCTGCGCTCGAGCGACTTCTTCAAATTGGAGTGGTTCCAATTTCTACCCAACAGTTGTTGTATGAGTGGATGACTAAAACGCCAGATATCACTGAGCGTGAGAACCTCCTTCAGCTAATTGGTAATAGTCCTTAAACCTATTTATATTGCACATCCACCTGATGGTGGACCGGGCTCGCATGAACCACGCCAATCAACCCTTTTAGTCCTGATTGTCCCGGCCATCCGGTTTTGATCCCTTGCGCCGGGTACACTGCGTTTACCTGTAAGGACGCTCATTTCATTCGCGGCTTTGTTTAACCACACCGGGCGCGGTGTGTGCGGCTCTCGGGTGTAGTCCCGCTGTGGCGGGCTGCAACCGGCGACGCCTGCGGTTTGGAATAGTCAATAATTTGCGCCTGTGATCTTTCCTCATCATCACCGGTCCTCCAGTCGTCCCTCCTTTCGGTCCATTTTTTCTATGTTCGCTAAGGTTCTCCCGGGCGCTGGATGCAGCCCGCCACAGCGGGCCTTCCCCTTGTTGTTCACCGCCCACCCCGCTTCCGGGGTGGATGGCGGGAAGTAGAGACAAGGAACCGACATGACAACGATCAATCGACAAAAGCAAACGAGAACACCACGCCAAGACCTTTATCAGGAGATCACCAACAAGATTATTGCCCACATGGAACAAGGCAAATTCCCGTGGGTGCAGCCCTGGGATAGCAGTCATGCGGCTTGTGCTGTTGGCCTGCCGGTCAATGCCACCACCCAACGCCGCTATTCCGGCATCAATGTTTTGATCCTGTGGGGAGCGGTCTTTGATCATGGTTTTACCTCACAAAACTGGCTGACTTTCAAACAGGCCAAATCTCTTGGCGGTTCGGTACGCAAGGGCGAAAAAGGCCAAGTGGTTTGTTATGCTGATCGCTTCACGCCGCAAAAGGAACGTGAGCAGGCGAGAAGCGAAGGCCGTGACCCACAGACCATTCCGTTTCTAAAACGCTATCGCGTATTCAACATTGAGCAGTGCGAGAATCTGTGCGAAGACCTGCCAACCGGTACTATTGGCAAAAGTCAGCCTTTAGCGGAACGCGAAATCATTCCCCGCGCTGAGCGGCTGGCAAAGGACAGCGGTGCCGATATTCGCCATGGTGGAGATCGTGCCTTTTACGAACCCTTGCGCGACTTCGTTCAACTGCCACCACAACCGGCTTTCTTTGAGCAGATCGACTATTATCGCACATTCTTTCACGAATTGGGCCACTGGACAGGCCACGCCAAACGACTCGACCGCGATCAATCCGGTCGCTTCAAAACCAAATCCTATGCGCGTGAAGAATTGATTGCTGAGATGACCGCAGCTTTCACATGTGCTGCCCTGAGTATTGCTCCAACCGTTCGCCATGCCGATTATTTGGCCAGTTGGTTGAAAATATTGAAAGAAGACAAGCGCGCCATATTCCGCGCCGCCAGTCAGGCCTCAAAAGCAGCCGTATTCCTGCTGGCATTCGACAGCCAGGAGAAAGAGCAGGAGGCAGCGGCATGAGCGGCAAGCCTTCGCTACAAAGCCAACACACCGAGGCGGGAGACCAGACACTCGTCTCGGGTGTTTGCCCA
>JAAETJ010000073.1 GCA_024228495.1 bacterium
AATGACTCAAAAACAACAACCCAATATTCTCGTTATCATGGCTGATCAGTTTGCAGCCCCGGTACTTTCAACCTATGGTGGAAAGACGGCAATAACACCTCATCTGGATAAACTGGCCGCGGGTGCTGTGGTTTTTAATTCTGCCTACTGCAACAGCCCACTTTGCGCGCCCAGTCGCTACGTATTTATGAGTGGCCAGCTACCCAGCAAGATTGGCGCTTATGATAATGCCGCAGATTTTTCCGCCGATATTCCAACCTATGCCCATTATCTTCGCCACAACGGCTACCGCACAGCGCTTTCCGGCAAGATGCATTTCTGCGGGCCTGATCAATTGCATGGTTTTGAGGAGCGCCTGACTACCGATATATACCCAGCAGATTACGGTTGGTTTCCAGACTGGGAAAACTTCGACAAGCGCCCCAGTTGGTACCACAACATGTCTTCGGTTACCCAGGCGGGTAAAACCGTGCGCACCAATCAGCTCGACTTCGACGATGAAGTTGTGTTTCACGCACAACGCTATCTGTACGACCATGTTCGTGGAGACGATACCCGACCTTTCTGCCTCACAGTCTCCATGACGCATCCCCATGATCCTTACGCCATTAGTGGCGAATACTGGGATCGTTATGAGGGCATCGATATTGATATGCCCAGCTTTGAACTAGCTGACGATGAGCAAGATCCACACTCCCGGCGGCTGCTGCATGTCTATCAAAAAGATCGTGATCAAATGACAAATCAACAGATTCGTGATGCTCGTCGGGCATATTACGGTGCGGTTAGCTATGTTGACGACCAGGTTGGCAAGCTTATGCAGACCTTGAAAGAAACCGGTTTTGCAAACAATACGATCGTAGTATTCACCGCTGACCACGGCGACATGCTGGGTGAGCGGGGCCTGTGGTACAAAATGAGCTATTTTGAGTGGTCGGCTCGCGTGCCAATGATAGTTTACGCCCCCGGATACTTTGAGCCTCATCGCGTCAGTCAGTCAGTTTCGATTATGGATTTGCTACCGACTTTTGTCGAACTGGCAAATGATGGAAAGCCGCATGAGTATGCCGTGCCCATCGACGGTCGTAGTTTGATGCCGCACCTGAAAGGAGCCGGGTCGACAGATGAGGCTGCACACGACGAGGTCATTGGAGAGTACATGGGAGAAGGTGTTGTAGCACCGATGTTTATGATTCGCCGTGGGGACTACAAGTATATCTGCAGCAAACCAGATCCGGATCAGCTATTTAACTTAAAGGAAGATCCAGAAGAGCGCATCAATTTGACAGAAGATGAAAAATATCACGAACTGACCGCAAACTTTCGTAGAGAGGCTGCATCTCGGTGGGATTCAGATGCGATCACTCGCGATGTGATTGCCAGCCAAAAGCGCCGTCGCCTCGTAGCAGAAGCCCATAAACTAGGCAAAGCACCTGTCTGGGATCATCAACCTATATTTAGTGCCAGCCAGATGTATATGAGAAATATCATCGACCTAGATGATTTGGAAAAACGAGCCCGGTTCCCTCAGGTTAGCGATGAGTAACGGTTTTCGATCCTCTACTGCCCGGGCCCCGTTTCACTTATTGATCAAACCGATTGGGGCAAAATG
>JAAETJ010000074.1 GCA_024228495.1 bacterium
ATAACGTTTTGCACCAGCTATATGACCTTGAAGAACTTCAAAAAACACTATTTTGCACAGACGATACCGGCCAAGACGGTAACGCTTGCTCTTATTGAAAGAGACGTCTGTTGAACGCCTCTTACTAACACTAATGAATGTGCTTCAGGTTAAGCTGCGGCACCGTCATGACCTCAGCTTCTTCAGCGGAAACCAAATCATCAAGCCAAAGCACCGGTTCGGTATCTCGCAAGGGATGAGGTACATACTCCTATGGCCGCAAAATTCGGTTGGATTGTGTAACTGACTGATTACATTATCGTACAAGATCAAGTAGTTGCTATGAGCAAGTATATGGCCGCCAGCAAGGCGCCATCTAATTCCTAACAAAGCCTGTATAGCACTTCAATAGCCCCTCCGGGGCTTTATTTTTTGCCGAAAATGATTAAGTATATGTTATTACAACCTAATATAAACATATACATGATCATGAGGCGCTATGGATATCTCTACAGTTATCAAATCCTTTAAAAAAGAAAATATCGTGACCGTTGCACTGTTGATGACGTGGTTATCTTGCTCAATGCCCACTGCTCGGCGGCGACTCAAAGAATGGGGGGCTTACACCAGCTACAATCACAACGGTCGCTATTACACATTGCCGGAGATCCCCAAATTCAATAAACACGGTCTTTGGCAATATCGGGGCGTGTTCTTCTCGAAACACGGTAATCTAAAACAGACCGTTGTCCATCTGGTTACCCACTCGGAACAAGGCTTGAGTGGTTCCGAACTTGGCGAGCTACTGGGGCTGCAACCTCGCTCTTTTCTCTCCCACTTCCGTACCCATCCGGGGCTTTATCGGGAACGGCTGATGGGACGATGGATCTGGTTTGCCGCCGATCAGGAGAGCCGCAAACAGCAAAGGCAAACCCGCTTGGACAGGGTGGCCACTCAAGCGCACCGGATGCCATCCGATATGGAGTCGGTGATGATCTTGGTTGACCTGATCAATCACCCAAATAGCTCCTTGGAACGGATTGCATCCAGACTCAAACGAAAAGGGATAGATGCGGATGTGGAAGCTATACGGAAACTGCTCGCGCATCATGACCTGTTAAAAAAAAACATGGTTTTTCCATCATCCGCCACCTGAACGCACATTTGCAAAAACTACAGAACAATCTATTGCCTGGCGCACTGTTTCCAGAAAAGCTACGCCTGGCATTTGCCCCCGAACAAACCAGATGTCCGTGTTGCCACCGCCCCACCCTGGTATTGAAAACCATCACTCGTGAAGTGGCTACGCTCTTAATTGGGCATTTAATCGCCCATGAGACCCAACGTTACTGTCCTTACTGTCCAAAAAAGCCGATCTTCCTTTCCGAGGAGCTACACCAACTGGTATCCCCCGGCGCCCGGTATGCCTACGATGTTTTGGTGTATGTCGGAGAGGCACTGTTTTTGCGCTGCCGCAATGGGAAAGAGATCCGACATGAGCTCGGTGAAAGAAACATTGACATCTCCCTGCGGGAAATTGACCATCTTGGACGGCGCTTTATCGTCTACCTGGCATTGACCCATGAGCAGAGCCAAACTCAACTCAAACAGTTCATGGGTTCACGGGGCGGCTACATATTGCATCTGGATGGGACTTGCGAGGGCGACAGTCCCCACCTTATGACCTCCATTGATGAACTTTCCAAGATCGTGCTGGACAACGTCAAACTCCCCTCGGAAAACGCCGGTCAACTGATCCCCTTTCTGAAGAAAATCAAACAAGCGTACGGTGATCCGGTAGCCTTAGTGCACGACATGGGGGCTGCGATTTTGAACGCCATCCGTGAGGTCTTTCCAAAAATACCGGATTACATCTGTCATTTTCACTTTCTCAAGGATATCGGCAAGGATCTCTTTGGCCACGATTACACCACCATAAGCCGGCACCTGAAAACCCATGCTATCCGCAACGATTTGCGCAAGACCGCAAAAGATCTCAAGAAGGCTATCGATGCAGATCCGGATACCATGGATTGTCTCTGCAACTACTTGGAAAGCAAACCATTGCACGTACCCAAAACTCCACTGTTCCCCTTGGTGACGGCCTATCTCATCGTCTGCTGGGTATTGGAGGCCAGATATGAATCTCACGGTTTTGGCTTTCCATTCGACCGGCCGCATCTCGATTTATACCTGCGCCTGCGGGAGGCCTACCCCGAGCTGCAAGGGTTAAAACTAAAAATGCTCGATAACGCCTCGTTATTACCATTGATGCCGTTCAGCAAGACCTTGGCAGACCTGGCGCTCGCCAGTACCGTCCTGCGGATGCAGGAGAAAATCGGCATATTTGAACAATTGAGAGAAGCAATGAGAATTGCGCAACCCGAGAGCAACCATGGATTGAATGATGACGGTGATCCGGATATCGCAACTATCAAAGAGCGTGTCACCCGGTTTCGCCACTGTGGAGAAATCAACGATTTGGCGGCGAAAAACACCGCTTACCGGAAAATGATCAAGCAGATTGATAAATACTGGGATAAGTTGTTCGCCGCCCCCATTCAGGTTGTTACCGAGACGGGGAC
>JAAETJ010000075.1 GCA_024228495.1 bacterium
CGTGAGATCATTTCTCTCCAGCGCAATACCGCCAAGAATTGATAACGCTAACCCCAATGGCGGGAATCGCTGACCTTCTGCTAGATCAATGGCTGTACGGCAGGCTTGCTCGGCACGATGCAATCGCCCCTGGGCGATTAATACCTGGGCTGCCGAACAACCGGCGTGAACTGCGAGGTGCAGCACACCTGCTGATTGCGCTTTATCACTGGCACGCAGAAAGTTCTTTGCCGCATCATCAGCCTGCCCTGAAAGTTCATAGGCAAGGCCAAGGCTAAAATGCGCGCGGGCATGTGCTATGTGATCGGTGCGAGGTAAACGTGACTGGGCAAACGTGATCAGCTCAATAGCCTGCCCTACATCACCATGAACAGCGGCTATTGATCCGCGATACAACGCAACTAAAGCGAGCAGGGTCTCGACTTCCGGTGAGGCGGGTTGTGCGTCCAGATTGGTCTCAGCCAGGGCGATGAGCTGTATGGCATCATCAAAACGGCCTGATAGGTACAAAACAAATGCGGCATTCAAGCTCAAACGGGGGCGATTTTTAAAGACGTGATCGTGGAGTTTTTCAAGCCACGATAAATACAGCACCAGATTACCACTCGACCAAATCGTCTCTTGCTGCAAGGCGACGTCAATCATGTCGGCCATAAATTCAGGATCGGCACTGTCAAGGGCATAAGTCACTGCTTCAAAGATCAAGTCGTTGGCTTCATGCCAAGCAGCGGCCTTTTTGACTAGCTCAGATGCTTCTGTCTTGCTCAACTCTGTCAGAAGCGAATCAGCAAACAAGTGGTGATAACGGTACCAGACACGCTCATGATCTAGGGGAACAATGAACACGTTTGTTTGCTCCAATTGCTCAAGGATGAATTGACTGTTTGGGTTGCCGGTGACCGCCTGGCAGAGTTCGGTATTAAATTGCTTTAAAACGGCCGTTTGCACGAGAAACTGGCGCACTTCTTCATCTTGGCTCTGGAGAACTTCATCGGTAAGGTAATCCAACACATAACGATGACTGCCGCTGAACGTATCTATAAAAGCGTGATGATCTGGCAGGTTTTTCAACACAAATCCTGCCAATTGTAATCCGGCGATCCACCCTTCAGTCCGCGCCTCCAGCACGCTAAT
This sequence comes from bacterium, assembly GCA_024228495.1. Lineage (GTDB taxonomy): Bacteria > Pseudomonadota > Alphaproteobacteria > Rhizobiales > JAKIUO01 > JAKIUO01. The sequence goes on from JAAETJ010000075.1 coordinate 1,135, forward strand.
CATCTCTGATTCCAGGTCCAGGTTCATAGCATGAGAGAAAAACTGCGTCGTTTCATCCAACGAAAAACGCAAATCATGCATACGAATTTCAGCCATCTCACCACGCGCTCTGAGTCGAGACAGTGGTAGAGGCGGGTCTTCACGCGATGTCATGACCAGGTGCATTTGATGCGGTTGATGTTCTACCAGGTAAAGCAAGGCCTCGTGTATTTCCGGGTGGCTGATCACATGATAATCATCCAGCACCAACATAATGTGATAGTCCAGCCCAGCAATGTCATTGATCAGTTCGTTCAGAACGGTGTTTATGGGGGGAGCCTGCGCCATCTCAAATAAGCTAAGCGCGCCAACCCCGATTTCAGGCGCACCCTGTTGCAACGCGGCGATTACATATGAAAGGAAGCGGATGGGTTCACTGTCAGCTTCTTCAAGAGAGAGCCAGGTGATCTGATTATTGGATGTGGCCTTAGCGGTCTCAGATTGAAGGGTGTGTATCCACTCGGAGGCCAGGCTCGTTTTACCGTACCCTGCTGGTGCAGCAATTAATGTGAGTTTGCGCTGTATGTGTTCATTCAGTTGTTTGATAAGCAGTGACCTAGGAACTGTATCAGGTCGCCGGTGGGGAATATGGAGTTTGGTTTTTAGTAATGGTGGTGCAATTTGGAGGTCTGCCATCACTGCCTCACTGTCAAAACGATTTCCGGTAATGCTCTGCAATATGAAAGAAAATGACTCGCTTGATCAAGCACGGCAAAGGCCACCCGAAGGATGTTTTCAATCAGACCCCAGGCATCTTGATACCCTGTCACATGATCTTATCGGCCGATGATGATGATCATCTTATTCTTATTTGTATCACAGTCAATAATAGAATTCAACCATATCCATTTACCAATCCGTTTGAAATTAAATACTTCCTGCCAGAATAGAAAGACAACAACAGATTTGAGTAATAAGCAAATTAGGAAAAGGTTGAAACAAAGATGAGCGGCTTTGTCTCAGTTGGATAGTTTTGAGATAATCAGATGGCATTATGAATCAGGA
>JAAETJ010000076.1 GCA_024228495.1 bacterium
AACAACTCGTCAATGCGGTTGATTTTGTGATCTGCGATCTGAGCAAGAACCCATGTGAGCCAAGCTTGCGGATCAACGTTATTGAGCTTGGCTGTTTCGATCAGAGTATAGGCGATGGCAGCGGCCTTTCCTCCGCCCTCGGAGCCCATGAAAAGATAGTTTTTTCTGCCAAGAGCTACCGGCTTGACTGCTCGCTCACAAGTATTGTTGTCCAATTCCAAAAAACCATTGTTGAGATAAGGACGGGTCTTTGGCATTCGGGTGAGTGCATAACGGATGGCCTTGGCCAAGGGCGACTTGCCGGAGATTTTGGGCAATTGCGCATGCAGCCAAGCTTCCAGATCATCGAATACCGGTTTGGCCTTTTCCTGACGAATAGCGACCCGCTCTATTGGGGAACAACCTCGCGCTTCATTCTCAACACCGTAGAGTTTGGCTATACGCAGTATTGCCTCCTCGGCAATTGCCGAGCCTTGGGATTGTTGAACATCAACAAACTTGCGTCTTGCATGAGCCATGCAGGCAACCTCTGAAGCTCTGCCTTTACCGAATACACCATTAAAACCAGCATAGCCAT
>JAAETJ010000077.1 GCA_024228495.1 bacterium
ACCGAAGGCCGGTTATTCACGCTTTCTGGACAGCGTTATGGTTTTCTTGTGGTCAACCAGACCACGGCGAAATCCATGCCTAGTCAGCAAACGTGAATAACCGGTCAAATGTTTCCGTGTAAACAAGAAACGGTCTAAGGCCTGTGGACAATTAGCGCATTGATATGATCGCTGCTGCAAGGTTTATGTTTGCTTTGAAGCTTGTATCGGTTTTGTCGTATCTCGTTGCGATTCCTCGGAATTCTTTGATTTTGGCGAAATAGTTTTCGACCAGATGTCGCCATTGATACATGACTTTGTCATAGGTGTACTGGATTCTTCGATTGCTGCGTGGCGGGATTACCGCCATAGCGCCGCGTTCGTCGAGTTCCTTTCGCAACCAATCGGCATCAAAAGCCTTATCAGCCAATAAGGCCTCAAAGCTGACCCCTTCGATGAGAGGCTTCACGCCGGTGATGTCATTACGCTGGCCCGGCTGTAGAACGAAGCGTACCAGATTACCCAGGGCATCAACAAGGGCAACAATTTTGCTCGTCAGACCGCCCTTTGAACGCCCGATGGCCTGATTTTGAGTCCCCCTTTAGCGCCGGTCGCCTTCTGGTGGACGGAAATAATCGTGCCATCAATCATGGCGTATTCAAAGTCCGGTTCATGTAACCGGGGCAAAAAGGCGGGCAATTTTTTTTTCGCCTGTGATTCCCTTTTTGCTCGAGTTATGAATCAATAGGCTTATGGCCGAATCGCCCCTTGATATTGACGCACTGGATATTGCCGCTCTGAAGGCACTGATTTTGGATCTGCTTGAGCAGGGTGTGGCGCGCGATGGCGAAATTGCCGCATTGCGCGAGGAGAACCGTCGCCTCAAAGGCCTTTCGGGGCCACCGAATATCAAGCCTTCGGGAATGGATAAGAAAGCGCGTTCGCGCGCCAAGGCGGGGCGGGTCGCTAACAAGCGTCGGCGTGGTGCGAAGAAG
>JAAETJ010000078.1 GCA_024228495.1 bacterium
ATCTCTTTCGAATGGCGAAAAGCGGTGACGTGCGCTTGAATGGTCTTGATATCCGCATCACCCTCATCATTCAATCCAGCTTGGCTATCGGGTTGTGCAATTCTCATCGCCTCCCTCAATTGGTCAAATATCCTAACCTTCACTTGCATCCTCAGCACGGTACTGGCAAGCGCCCTATCCGCCAGTGTCTTGCTTATCGGCGCCAGGTGCAGCAAAGAAGCGTCCGCAGCCATTTCCTTTTTTAGTTCCAGCAGGTCTGGGTAGGCTTCCTGTAGACGCAGATAAAAGTCGAAATGCGGTCTATCGAATGGAAAGCCAAAACCGTTGGATTCATTCCGAGCCTCCAAGATCCAACAGATCATAAGATAAGCCTTCACCAGCGGTGTCAGCAGCGTTTGCGGTTCGAGTAACGTCTTGCTTTCCAAGTAGCGGTGAAGACATTGCAGTGAGTCCGGGTTACTGTCGATCGCCTTTTTCAGCCCCTTCGCGGTCTTGCGCAAATCGCTTCGGATCCGGTGCGTCTTCAGGTGTCTGCGTATCGTGCTGTAATCGTGGCCGAACAGATCTTTGCCGATGTCTTTGAGAAAGTGAAAATGACAAATGTAATCCGGTAGGCCCGGAAAGACTTCCTTGACGGCACTGAGTATAGCAACCCCCATGTCGTGTACCAGCGCGATGGGATTACCATAGGATTGCTTGATCTGGCGTAAAAAGGGGATGAGTTGGCCGGCGTTTTCCGTAGGGATTTTGATATTGTTCAGCACGATCCTGGACAACGCGTCGATTGAACTCATGAGATGGGGGCTGTCCCCTTCGCACGTCCCGTCCAGGTGCAAGATATAACCACCCCTTGCGTCCATGAACGCCTTGAGTTTCGCATGGCTCTGCTCATGTACCAATGCCAGATAGACAATAAATCGCTGGCCAAGATAACCAA
>JAAETJ010000079.1 GCA_024228495.1 bacterium
ATTTACAATTATCCCGAGCTACGCGAGCAATTAATTGAAAAAGGCTATCGGTTTCGCTCGCACAGCGACACCGAGGTAATCATCAATGCCTACGCACATTGGGGTGAGAAATGTACGCAGAAGCTAGATGGCATGTTTGCCTTTGCAATTTGGGACAGGCAAACCCAGGCACTGTTTATGGCACGCGATCGCATGGGCATCAAGCCGCTATATTATGCACAAACCAGTAGCGCATTTTATTTTGCATCCAACCCGCAGGCGTTGCTGGCCACGGGTGAATGCGATACTAGTCGCGACCCGGTTGGCCTACATCATCAGCTCAGCCTGCATGCGGTTATACCTGCACCGCGAACTTTGCTTAAAGGTATTCGCAAGTGTCGGCCAGGCTACCAAATGATAGCCAGGGTCGATGGCAAGGTGACTGAAAGTCAATATTGGTTACTCAAGGCACAAAGACCCAGCGAGGCAAATACTCCGCAACAATGGAATGAATTAATTCATGATGCTTTGCTTGAGGCGGTCAAGCGACGTATAAATATTGCAGATGTGCCGGTTGGTGTACTGCTCTCTGGCGGGCTTGATTCCAGCCTGTTGGTCGCATTATTAGCCGAGGCTGGTGTTGGCAAAATCAAAACCTTCAGTATTGGGTTTGAAGATCAGCCGGAGGAAAAGGGTAATGAATTTGAGTTTTCTGACCCGGTAGCAGAACGTTA
>JAAETJ010000080.1 GCA_024228495.1 bacterium
CAGAATCAGCTTCTTCAAGAAAAGGTCAACTACCTTCTTTATCATCGTTTTAACCGAAAATCTGAACGTATTGATGACCAGCAGATGTTGCTTTTCGGTGACGACAATAGTGACCTTGGTGAAGTAGAGCCCGTTGCTGAAACCAAAATCTCTTCGCATACAAGAAAGACTGGAGGTCGTACTCACCCTCCCCGTGATCTTCCTCGGGTCAGAGTAGAACACGATTTGCCAGAGGCAGAGAAACGGTGTGACTGTGGTTATTGTCTAGATCTGATTGGCGAAGAAACCTCCTTTCAGTATGATGTAATTCCCACCAAGTTCCATTTATTCGATAAAACCAATCGACATTGACACGCCGAGATTTTGTATCGGCGCATTGGATGGATGCCAGTTCAGGTCCAATTGCGTGATCATGTCGTACAAGCTGCCGCCATAGTACCAGCCATTGCTGAAATCGGCGGGGACATCGGTTTGAATAATGGAATTGAGCCAGGCGGTATAGTTCGACACGCGGGTGTAGACGCCATAGGCATCAGGGAGGGCGCAAGCATCAGGCCCCCAACTGACCAGCCCCGCAAGTTTTCCATCAATAATAAATGGCCCGCCGCTGTCGCCAACACAGGAATCTTTACCGCCCTCCACATAGCCGGCGCAAAACATATTGTCGCTAATGATGTCCACATTATTGCCGAGACTGAATAAATCGCGAAAGGCTTCATTACAGGCAGTATTTGAAATAACCGGCAGACTAACCTCCATTAAATTGGTTGGCAACACTGTGCCATAGGGGTCGGTTGCCCCCCAACCGGCCACCTTTCCGTTTGCTCCGGCCTGGG
>JAAETJ010000081.1 GCA_024228495.1 bacterium
GCAACCAGAACGATTGGCGTGCAACTGCTTAAACTCATTCCGCCACTACGCAAGGCCGTCATGCGCGAAGGCATTGCGCCGCAAAGCAATCTCCCGCCATCAATGCTTTCACGTTAACTCGTCATCCTTTTAAGCTATTTGATTGACATTGGATTCCATATTGGAAATGTTGAACCTGTCTGTTCGCGTTCCGTATAATGATCGAGGTATTGATGGCCCTACTCACCCAACTACGCTATGGCGCCGAATATCTTGCCTTGAGGTTGGTAATAGGTACGGTCAGATTGCTTCCTCTCGATACGGCAGTGCCTATTTCCGCCGCGATCTGGCGCAAACTAGCACCGATGGGAAAACGTCGTCATCAGCGCGCTCTAAACAATATTGCCAAGGCCTTTCCCGAGAAAACGGATGAAGAACGCGAACTGATAGCTCTGGAAGCTTGGTCCAATCTTGGTCGGGTCATGGTCGAGACCATGCAGCTGGATCGTATTTTGAAGCAACCCGACCGCATTGAAGTTCTCAATGGCCATATACTGGAGCGTTATCGCGACAAGATGGGGCCGCTTATCTGCTGTTCACTGCATACGGGTAATTGGGAATTGGCAACTTGGCCACTGGTGGTCGCCGATATCAAGTCGGCTGCAGTCTATAGACTGGTCTCAAATCCTTATGTTGATGCTTTTCTACGCAAGCAACGTGAGCTCCTTTATCCAGCGGGCATGTTTTCACGCGGAGCGAGCCGGATCAATCGCTATACTGGTCACAATACTGCAAGACAGATTGGCAGCCTCTTGCGCAATGGCGGACGCGTTGGCATGCTTGCCGACCTTTACGACCGGCGCGGTGTCGAAGTGCCTTTTTTTGGGCATCGGGCCTCTTCGTCGGTATTTGCTGCCATGCTGGCCAGGCGTCTTGGATGCCGCATATGGGTCGGGCGCTGCATACGGGTTGGGACGAAATCACGTTTCAAAGTCGAAATGAGGGAACTACAAGTCCCTTTTAGCGACGATAAGGAAGCCGATATAAGAGCCATTACAGCGGCCATGCAGAGCCAGTTTGAGGAATGGATCACCGAGTTCCCTGAACAATGGATGTGGTCAAACCGCAAATGGACGTAAGGCAAAAACTCTGCCAATTAAAACCAGACAAAAAAGCCCCGTTTCAGATCGGGTCAAGTCGGGGCTCTATTCAGGTTATGAAATCTTGCCATCTATTTTTTCTTTTGCGCTTCTTTTCTCTTTTTAATAGCTGCCATTTCAGCTTTTTGGAATTTTTGTACAAGCAATATCTGCTGCTTACGAACGCCAGCAATACGTTTTTGCCAGCTTTTGCCATCGGAAGGTTTTCCAGCAAGGGCCTTACCAAACCCTTTGAGAGGAAAAGCGCGCGGCATCTGCTTTTTAGAGTTCATGGCGACGACAATGATTTTCTTGCCCTTTTTTAACTCAGCCATGAGTTCTTTGGTAGCCTTCGTTTGAGCAACACAGCTCGCCTGGTCACAATAAACATAGCTAAACTTATGAATTTTATTCTTATCGATTTTGATAAAAACACCCATCTTGATGGCCCATCTGGCACCAATAAAACGAACTGATTTCAGAGGCTTCTTCGTTTTGGGATCTTTAAACTCGACTGGGACAAGCCAGACATGAGGGAAGGTGACAATCAAAGAATCGCCAATTCCGTCAATCTGCTCGAGAGCAATTGGCGCATACGGCACCAGATTGGAACCACCCAAACCATCGATGCGTGTGACGCATACTTTGGGCAATTTTTTTGTTTTTACGGAACAAAGCTTTATCCAGGGATTAAATGCCTCAGATGATTCTTTCTTCTTTTTGGAGGCATCTTGTGCAAAGGCTGGCGCGCCAAACGCACTTAGCGCCACTATTGCTGTGATTACGAGTGCGAAGCCTTTGCGGCCTCGTACAAGGCGTATTGCGTCAGTTAGAGTCATGATCATTAAATTCAACCTTTCATTTCCCCCCGAAAACCTGTCGGGTTTAATTCTTTGTCTCTTGATATTATACGAACCATCTCGTCCAATTAAACAAACCCCCACCCTTCAAGGTGGCACGTTGAAAATATAAATGAATTCAGGCGCATCCAAATAAGGCGAAGACGTGGCAAAGCCCCCTCATTTGAACAAGCTATCAACAAAAACTCGCAGCTATGGCAATTTCGCGCGTCAACCGATGCCGAAATGTTGCCAAAAGAATACTCGATAATGTCTATTGTTGATAGTCCTAGAATCAACCGACATGATAATCGCGATGTATTTAGCCCAATTACGATCAATTGAAAAGAAAAAGATAACGGCCTATGAAACCCTTTCCATCCCTCACTCTTATCGCCACGTTGTTATCTTGGCAAGCTGGCTTTACCGCGCAAAAGGCGCATGGGGCCCCCGCCCATGGTATCTCCATGCACGGTAACTTAAAGCACAAAGCCAATTTCAAGCAGTTTGGCTTTGTGAACCCGGATGCCCCCAAGGGCGGTCGGTTGGTTTATGGTGCGATTGGCGGATTTGACAGCCTTAACCCGTTTATAGTGCGCGGGCGCCCGGCGCCCAACCTGCGAAATTATATTTTTGAAAGCTTGATGACACGCGCATACGACGAACCGTTTTCACTTTACGGGCTATTGGCCGAAACGATTGACACGCCAGAGGATCGAAGTTGGGTTGCGTTCAAAATCAACAAAAATGCCCGTTTTTCGGATGGAAAGGCCGTCACAATTGAGGATATTATCCATTCTCATGCTCTGTTGCGAGACATGGGACGGCCCAACCATCGGTTCTATTATTCCAAGGTCACCAAGGTTGAAAAGATCGGCAGCGATACTGTCAAATTCACGTTCAAGCCCGAAGGTGATCGAGAGATGCCCTTGATCATGGGCTTGATGCCAATATTGCCCAAGCACATCTATTCCAAAGATAGCTTTGAAATAAACACCCTGAAGGCTCCCACGGGTAGCGGTCCGTATCTTGTTGATAAAATTGATGCCGGCTCCAGCATCTCCTTTAAGCGTAACCCCAATTATTGGGGCCGTGACCTGGCCGTCAACAAGGGGAGGTATAATCTCGATCATTTTGTACATATTTTTTATCGTGACGCAAATGTCCTGTTCGAGGACTTTAAAAAAGGCGTGCATCATATCCGTCTGGAGCGAGACCCAAATCGTTGGGCCAAGGACTATAATTTCCCGGCGATGAAAAAGGGTCTGGTCAAACGACAGACCATTAAACTGGCGATCCCGTCTGGCATGAACGCCCTCGTATTCAACACGAGACGCCCCGTTTTCGCTGATCGAAGTGTCCGCGAAGCCTTGACATTGATATTTGATTTTGAATGGATCAATCGCAATCTCTATCATAATTTATATACCAGAACCCGCAGTTTTTTTGATCGTTCAGAACTCTCAAGCGGCGATAAACCGGTCGATGAGTATGAACAATCATTGCTGTCAAAATATCCAGATGCCGTCACAAAGGCCATACAAGCAAAAGGCTACGAACCCCCTGTTAGCGATGGATATGGAAGAAACCGAAATGCGCGGCGCAGGGCCCTGCGATTGTTGATCAAGGCTGGCTATGTCTTGAAGGGTGCAGAACTCATCAACAAATCGAGCGGCAAGCCATTCACCTTTGAAATTTTGACCACCAGTGAAGATCAGGTGCGCTTGCTACTGAATTATGTCTCAGCCCTGAAACTAATCGGGATCAAGGCAAAAGTGCGGGTTGTCGATAGCGCTCAATTTCAACAACGTAAAAATACATTTGATTTTGACATGACAGACAATGAATGGCGTGCTTCCTTATCCCCCGGTAACGAGCAGTCCTTTCGCTGGAGCGCCAAAGCGGCAGATAGCGAAGGCAGTTACAATTTTGCCGGGGTCAAAAATCCTGCCGCAGATGCGATGATCACGGCCCTGCTGATGGCCAAATCACGAAAAGATTTTGTCTCCAGTGTCCGCGCGCTTGATCGTGTTTTACTGTCCGGCAATTATGTGATCCCGCTATATCACACGCCCGGCCAATGGCTGGCCATCTGGTCACATTTAAAACATCCCGCAAACACTTCTCTTTATGGATTGCGGCTTGACACGATCTGGCAACAACCTGATACAAAATAGACAGGAATTTTTGACGATTCGCTTTTGGGTGGAATAGCGGCAGATGACCAATACAGAACTTGGATCCAGTTTAGGCGATGACCCTGCGAACCGACCAGACACACTGGAGCGGTTACTCGCTCATTATGCGGCGGTCTTTTCTGACAAAGTCGCCTTGATTGATCCCACAAACCGCAACAGTCTTGAAGGGCGGTCAGACAATCTGCCTTTGCGCACCTATACCTACAAAGCACTTGAGGTCGCTGTCAACAGGCTGGCTACAAGATTGAGCGCTGTTGGACTGACGCGCGGTGATTATGTGGCGTTGCAAATGCCAAACTTTTGCGAAACGCCGATTCTTGTTCTTGGCTTGATGCGCGCGGGTCTGGTTCCTTGTTTGCTACCCCTATCCTGGTCAAACGATGATATATCGCATTCCTTTCAGCGCCTCAAACCCAAGGCATTGATTAGTTGCGGGCAGCTCAATGGTGTCAATTATTCGGAAAATATGCGCGAATTGGCATTTGCTCATATGCATGTGCGGTTCGTCATGGGCGTGGGCTACGATATTGCGGAAGGCGTCAGCGATATCACACCACTATTTGATCCAAACGAGAATTTCGACCATGCGCCCTACATCGCTCCCCCGTTTGATAGCGCCCTGAGCGATCTTGGCCTTGTCACATATATTGACCCTGTTACGCCCGTTCCGCACAATAGCGGACAAATTCTGTCTAGCGGCTTACTGCACGTGCTGGAGCTGCAACTTTCCGCAAATGATCATATTTTGAGCGCCTATCCGCTATCGTCGATTCCAGGGTTAGCGGCCCATTTTTATCCCTGGCTAATGTCCGGAAGCTGCATGACCCTGCATCAGCCGTTTGATTTCGGCGTTCTGCAAGAGCAGATGCGTGCCAATAGTTTTAGCTATTTTGCAGCACCCGAACAGGTCATAGATTATTTGCTACGGAATGACCTTCCCGTACCCCAGAAACTTGCCACCGTGCGACGAGACAGCCATTTACCAACATGTAACCCGGACGTTCTGCCATCACTGGACCTGTATGATTTATGGAACCTTGGCGGCCTTGGGTCTGTACCGGTTAAATATCAAGGTTTTGATCCAGCGGGTTTGTTTGAAGATGGCCGCATCTGTCTGGCATCAGCTACGCACCAGCAACTTTGTTTGGCCGGAGCGCAAATCATCAATGATCGCCTACATGTCAAAGGACGTATATTCCCAGATGTTTCGTCGTTAAAAACATCTATGGAATGGATTTCTCTCAAAAAACGCTTTGACGATGGCTGGCTGGATACGGGGCTGATCGCTTTTGCGGGGCCGGACAATTCAGTTCTGCTCGGCGGCAAACCAGTCGAAGAATTGCAAAAGGTTGCATCCTGATCGCTTACCCAGCGAGCGCATTGGTTTTTTGCGCAATCTCAGCCAATTTCCGAACGAGGCGCGCGGCTCCCTTTAAGCGTTTTTCACTATTTTCCCAATCGGCCTTATAGATCATTTTCTGATCTGGCTGTATTTTTACGACTGATGGCTTTTGGCGCATAAAATTCAAAATACCATCAGGGTTTGGCGGTGTATCTTTATGAAAAGCAACAACCGCACCTCTTGGACCCGCATTCACCGATGCAACGCCAGCGACACGGCACGACACCTTGATCTTGACGATCTCCAGCAAATGTTCAACTTCGCTCGGTAAAGACCCGAAACGGTCTGATAGCTCCGCCGCGAAGCCATCGACTTCGGTTGGATCGCTCAATGTTGACAAGCGGCGATACAGCCCCATGCGGACTTGTAGGTCAGACACATAGGGTTCGGGTATCAGCACTGAGGTGCCAATAGAAATTTGCGGTGACCATTGATCTTCCATCTCATCTACCTCACCGCCTCCTCGTAACATGGCAACGGCTTCTTCGAGCATAGATTGATAGAGCGCAAACCCGACTTCCTTGATATGACCCGACTGTTCTTCACCGAGCAGATTGCCAGCCCCTCTGATATCCAGATCATGACTGGCCAGCGCAAAGCCTGCGCCCAACGTATCAAGGGACTGCAGTACCTTCAGGCGCTTTTGTGCGCCATCTGTGAGCTTTTTGTCAGGTTCAGTTGTGAAATAGGCATAGGCTCTGGTTTTTGAGCGTCCTACCCGTCCGCGTAATTGATAAAGCTGCGCCAACCCGAACTGATCTGCGCGATGGATAATCAGTGTATTGGCCGTCGGCACATCAAGACCAGACTCGACAATCGTTGTTGACAGTAGCACGTCATATTGCCGGTCATAGAAGGCAGTCATAATATCTTCGAGCCGTCCCGGCGCCATTTGCCCATGAGCGATCGCCACTTTCAGCTCTGGCACCTGTTCGTGCAAAAATTCTTCAATATCCGGGAGGTCTTTAATGCGCGGCACAACGTAAAAACACTGGCCACCGCGAAAGCGTTCGCGTAACAAGGCTTCACGCAGGATCATCGCATCAAACGGCGTCACAAAGCTGCGCACAGCCATACGGTCGACGGGCGGTGTGGTAATCAAGGACAAGCCGCGCACCCCTGAAAGCGACATTTGCAAGGTGCGCGGGATGGGCGTCGCTGTGAGCGTCAGCACATGCACATCCTGACGCATATTCTTGATACGTTCTTTATGCTGGACGCCAAAATGTTGTTCTTCATCAATGATCAACAGGCCCAGGCTGGCTATTTTCAGGCTTTTTGCCAACAAGGCATGAGTGCCAATAACAATATCTACGAAGCCTTTGGCAAGGCCTTCTTTCACCAGTTTAAGCTCCTTGGAGCCTACCAGACGCGAGGCTTGCTCAACGCGGACCGGATAGCCCTCAAAACGCTCCCTAAAGGTCTTGAAATGCTGTCGCGCCAACAATGTGGTTGGCACGACAAGCGCTACTTGATGACCGTTCATCGCCGCAACGAACGCAGCACGCAAGGCGACTTCGGTTTTGCCAAAGCCTACATCGCCGCACACCAGCCGATCCATGGGGCGACCTTTTTCGAGATCCTCAAGAACCTGCTTGATGCTTTCTTGCTGATCCTCGGTTGGTTCGAACTTGAAGCGCGCTGTGAATTCTTCATACTCGCTTTGGGGCACGCTCATTATCGGTGCTGTTTTCAACTCACGTATTGCTGCCAATTTGATGAGTTTTTCAGCGATGTCCTTGATGCGCTGTTTGAGTTTTGCCTTACGGGCCTGCCATGCGGCACCGCCAAGCTTGTCGAGCACAACGCTTTCATGCCCGCCATATCGGCTCAACAGTTCAATATTTTCCACCGGCAAATAAAGACGGTCGCCGCCATGATAATGCAATTCCATGCAGTCATGGGGTGCCCCATCAGCATCTATCGTGCGAAGCCCCTGAAATCGGCCTATACCATGGTCGGCATGTACGACGGCATCACCGAGCGAAATGTCATTGACACCCGTTAAAACATCAGCTGCCCTGGAACGACTTTTCACCTTGCGAATCAGGCGATCACCAAGAATATCCTGCTCGGCAATGATGACGAACTCAGGTGTTGAAAAACCCTGTTCCAGACCAAGCACCGTAAAGCCCGTGACCCCAACGCCCATATTGCGTGCCTCATCCCAGCCCGTGATCATTTGGGTTCGCGTCAGACCGTGATTGGTCAATAGGTGGTTTAAACGCTCACGTGCGCCCGCACTCCAACTGGCAATAACAACCTGCTTTTTGGCATTGTGCAGGGCCTTGATATGAGTGACGACGCTTTCATAAATATTGACACTTCCGCTGGCTCGTTCAACTGCAAAACTGCGCCCCAGTTTGCCTTGCAGAGAGACAACGGGAATACCCTCGCTGACAGACGGCAGTTCAAACGATGTTAAAAGACGTGCGCCATGAGGTGCTATCTTGTCCTCCCATTGCTCCTTGCTCAAATAGAGCAGATCAGGTGGTAATGGTTTGTAGGGGGCACCACCAAAAGTTTTTAATTCAAGCGAATGAAGGCGGCTGTCATAATGATCTTCAATCTGTTCAAGTCGGTTGGTGCGCGCTTCTTCAAACAGATGATCAAAGCTGAGCTGAGCGTTTGGCAGATAATCAAACACGGTTTCCAAAGGGTCTTCGTGAAACAGGGGTAGCCAGTGTTCCATACCCTCAAACCTTACACCATTGCTGATCGCTTCATAAAGCGGGTCGGCACTCGTAACCGCACCAAACAAGGCCGTGTAGCGCTGACGAAAGCTTGATCGCGCTTCCTTAGCAAACGCACACTCGTTGACCGGCATCAATAACAGCTTGGAGAGCTGGGCACCCGAGCGCTGCGTTTCTGTTTCAAAGCTGCGGATGGTCTCCAGATCATCACCAAAATAGTCAAGCCGCACGGGCCTGGAGCGCCCCGGGGGAAACAGATCGATGATATCACCGCGCATGGCATAATCACCATGATCCATCACGGTGCCGACGCGCAAATATCCACTTTTTTCGAGATGCGCCGCAATCTTGTTCATGGGGATGACGCGCCCCGGTATCAATTTGAGAATGGAGGAGCGAATGAAGTTCTTTGAGGGAATTTTTTGCTGAGCACTATTCATGGTCGTCAAGATCACAACCGGGGCTTTCCACTTGGGAACGGCAATCATCCGTGCCAGAGCCATGATCCGCCGTCCGGCTATTTCGGTGTTGGGGGATACCCGGTCATAAGGCACACAGTCCCAAGCCGGCAGAACAACGCGCTTCACATCTGGGGCAAAAAACCGCAAGCTGGATGAGAGCGCTTCAAGCCGTTTGTCATCCCTTGCCATATGCAAAACAGGCTGTGCGAGACCATTCCCCTGCACAAAGCGGGTTCTCGCGACATCACCAAGTAGCAAGGCATCAAGTCCCTCAGTGACCCCTGATACCAGCAAACGAGGGGCATTTGACGCCACCAATTCCAGCTTTTTTTGATACTCACCCACGCCATGTTCCATTATTTGATAATTTTGTGAAATCTTCTGATGCGATTGATCAGTGTCTGGCTTTGCTCGTCAAACTCCCCAATCCCGTCCACCAACGCCCCAGCCAATACCGGATCAGGCATCTCCATCAACTGTTCGAATGCGATCAACGCACCGGCATCCATAGTGAGGACTTTGGCCTTTGCGTAATGGCCAAGCAAAAAATCCATTTCCCGCGTACCACGATGTTTCGCGCGATAAAGCGCCCGTTGCCGTTTTATCAACAGCTCATCTTTTGTCACATCTGTGTCATCATTTGAGTGCATGACTGTATCCAATAGTTCTTTGTTTGTTCATAATCGAGTGATTTCATGCCGACACATTTTCATGCCCGTCAATTATCGCTTTTTGAGAGGCCTAATAAACCATCATATACACCCAAAGGCTTGCCTTTTTCGCCGCGAGAACCCAATTTCGCTCACAAACTAATCAAAAGCGAATCGCTCAGACACCAAAAGCCTCGCACCAATGTGGTATTGATCATGCGGCCCATTCAACTCCATGCTCTTTTTGCCAAAGCGCAAAGCCTTGATGGGATCGGCCCGAAACTTTCCGAGAAACTGACCAAGCTCGTTAATAACACTGTTGAACGCAGTGATCCACGAGTGATTGATCTTTTATGGCATTTTCCTACGGGCATTAATGATCGCCGCCACCGACCAACAATTTCTGCCGCCAGACCTGGCGGTCTCGCCACCATCGAGGTGACAGTGACGGGACATGCTCCCCCTCCTCCTGGCAATAAAAAAAATCCATACCGCGTATTTTGTGCAGATGATACCGGAGAGATGGAACTGATTTTTTTTCGTGGCCAGAAAGACTATCTGGAGCGTATGCTACCGCTTGGCGAAAAACGTATTCTGTCCGGGCGTGTTGAACGCTATGGCGCCAAACTGCAAATGTCCCATCCAGATCATATGGTGAGCGAAAAAGAGTTCAAAACCCTGCAATTGATCGAACCTGTTTATCCTCTGACCGCTGGCGTCAGCGGCAAGATAATGCGCCGCGCCGTCAATAATGCCATTGAGCTAATCCCGGCACTTGAAGAATGGCAGGACAGTGAATGGCTGAGACAGCAAAAATGGCCCGGCTTTGCCGAAGCTTTGCGCGCCGTTCACCAGCCACAAGAATTGCTCGATTTATTGCCGATTGCGCAGGCCAGAAAACGTCTCGCTTATGATGAGCTCCTGGCCAGTCAGCTTGCCCTTGCCTTGATGCGCAATAGTGAAATCAAAGGTACGGGACGCGCGCTGAAAATGGGTAATGGTTTGCGTGATAAAATCCTGTCTCTATTACCTTTTGAGCTGACAGGATCGCAACAAGCCTCCCTTGAAGAAATTTATGAGGATATGGCAAGTCCGGACCGTATGCTGCGTCTGTTGCAAGGTGATGTGGGATCGGGCAAAACTGTTGTGGCGATGCTCGCTATGGCCGCTGCCGTTGAAGCTGGTACACAAGCAGTACTGATGGCGCCAACCGAAGTGCTGGCCCGCCAGCATTTTCATGATTTTAGTGAAATGGCGGAAAAGGCCGGGGTTAAAGTTGCCTTATTGACTGGACGCGAAAAAGGAAAAATACGCGAGGCATTACTACAAGAGCTCAAAGCCGGTGATCTGGATATGCTGATCGGCACCCATGCCCTGTTTCAGGACGATGTGGAGTTTGCGGATCTTGGCATCGCCATCATCGACGAACAACATCGGTTTGGCGTGCAACAACGCATGAAGCTGCAAGGCAAGGGTAAGAGTGCTGACACCGATGTGCTGGTCATGACGGCAACACCAATCCCGCGCACCCTGCTCCTGACGAATTACGGCGACATGGAAACATCCCAGCTTAACGACAAGCCAGCCGGACGAAAGCCTGTCACTACGAGAGTATTACCGGTGGATCGTATTGATGAGCTGTTACACGGCTTGCAGCGCGCTCTGGCGTCTGCCACACAGGTCTACTGGGTCTGCCCTCTGGTCGAAGAATCTGAAAAACTGGATTTGGCCGCAGCTGATCAACGCCATGCCTGGCTCAAAGGGCATTTTGGGGACAAGGTCGGCCTTGTTCACGGGCGCATGAAGGGCGAAGAAAAAGATGCCATCATGAAAAGCTTCTCTGATGGTGACATTGGCATTCTGGTTGCGACCACGGTCATTGAAGTAGGCGTCAATGTCCCAAATGCTACTATCATGGTGATTGAACACGCGGAACGTTTTGGATTGTCGCAATTGCATCAATTGCGGGGACGTGTGGGGCGCGGCGACAAACAGTCATCGTGTATTTTGCTTTATCAAGGTCCGCTATCTAAAATCGGCAAAGCGCGCCTCACCGTCATTCGAGATTCCGAAGATGGTTTTCATATCGCCGAGGAAGATTTGCGATTACGTGGTGGTGGCGAGCTGTTGGGCACAAAACAAAGCGGCGTGCCTGAATTTTCGATTGCCAGATTGCCAGAGCATAGCGAAATTCTGGCCGCGGCCCGCGATGATGCTCAACTCATATTGGCGCGAGATCCAACCCTCACATCAAAACGTGGCAAAGCATTGAAAACCCTTCTCTATCTGTTTGAGCGCGATGCGGCGGCAAAGCTGCTACACTCAGGATAGGTTTCTAGTATTTGGAACTGTCTCAGGTTGCAGTTTTTCGGCTTCGTCCACCAGTTCTTTGAGTCCGATTTGATAGTCTGGTACGACAAGCCCTGCCGATATAACCATTTTAGCCGCATCCTCGACCTTCATCTCAAGGATTGTCACGTCCTCGCGCGGTACAAATAAAAGATAACCTGAGGTTGGGTTTGGCGTCGTTGGCAGGAAAATACTCAACATCCCCCCTTCGGAGGTGTTGCATTTTTCATAGATTTCTCCAGTCGTATCTGTTGAGATAAAGACAATGGAATAGAGCCCGCGCCTTGGATATTCAATGATGCCGACTTTTTGAAAACTGGTCTGGCTCTGCGATAGTACCGTTTCAAATATTTGCTTGAGCGCCCCATAGACGCCACGCACAACCGGCATGCGCCCAACCATCTGTTCCCCAAAACTGATAATCGTGCGGCCAAACAGATTGGCGACAAAGGCTCCTACAATGATCAATATAATGATCGAGAAAGCCACACCAATACCGGGGACGGTAATATCATAGGTTTCTGGTTGCCAGATTTTAGGTAGTAGCGGTTTTACCCAACCATCAACAAAGCTGATCAAGGACCAAATAATATAGATCGTAATGCTGACCGGTCCTACTACGATGAGACCGGTGAAAAAATAATTGCGTAGCTTGGCAATGAACCCGACTTTCTTGACCGGCAAATCTGTTGGTGCCAGCTTGTGCAAGCCTCGCGGTTCGTCTTTATGCGATGAGTTTTTATCGTTCATTGCCGTTCCATATATTCTTGTTGTCACCTACAATCAAGACTGTGATTGACACCCATATAGCGTGAATTATCGAGCTTGTTGAGTTCGAAGTTAGCGAGAGAGGCAAATATTCATCAAAGCCAATTGATGACTTGAGCAACACGGTTTTCAACCCAATCGTCAAAGTAGCTATTCCGCAACGATTGTCGTTCGAAAAGCTGGTACGACCGCTTTCTTGTTAATCTCAGGTTTGGCGGTAACTATCGTTCGCACAGGCTTCGATCTCTTTTTATTACTACGTACTACAGTATTGAACACTGGAATGGGAGGGGCTTTTTCTATGATTGCTGGCGGTCCTGCGGTGCTCTGCACAGCTACCACTGCGCCGCGACCAAATCTGGCGAAATCACTGCGCGCCCGTTTTTTGTGCCCCGTGCTTTCATAAGCAATGGCACGTTGCCGATAGGCTTTTTTTTGAGAGGTACCATCAAGCTTGCCAAGCCATATAGCACCCGTCAGGTCGGCAATGGCAGCGCTATAACGCTTGGTGCCATTATACGCGAGGCCACGTTTGTAAAGGGCTTGAGCCATCTGGCCATCAGTTAGATCACCGGCGTTCATGGCTTTGGTGATGGTACGAACCGCGGCTTTGAATTTTTTGGCTGTGATCTGCTTGTCGGCTTTTTGCAAAAGGGCTGCATCTGCCATTGACGGAGCTGGCACCAACACGAACAATCCCGCTATAAAAAAAGCGAATATTTGCAAATATCTATTTCCAGTTCCCATAAGCATCGCTTTGCCATCCTGTTATTTATATCAGCAGGCCTGTCCAACAAGAACAATGATACGCGAAGACCCTTTCACTGGTCAAACAAAGGATTGGGGCAAAACAGCGACAAAACCAGGCGATGGCTGCATTTTACGCGTTAAATATGCCGTTAGTTTCGATTTGGGGTTATTCAACAGTCACAGATTTTGCCAGATTTCGCGGTTGATCGACGTCCGTTCCCATGAAAACGGCGGTATGATAGGCAAGCAGCTGCACAGGAACAGCAAATAGCAACGGATTGGTGAAACTGTGCGCCTTGGGCACAACGAAGCTTGAAGCGGTGCTAAACGCATCTGCCGCGTCCTTGTCATCGGTCAGCAGTATAATCTGCCCGCCCCGCGCGGCAACTTCTTCCATATTGGACACGGTTTTTTCAAACAGATCATCCTTTGGCGCAACCACCACGACGGGAACGTCTTCATCGATCAACGCGATAGGTCCATGTTTCAGCTCTCCAGCTGCGTAACCCTCTGCATGAATATAGGAAATCTCTTTCAGCTTGAGCGCCCCTTCAAGAGCAATAGGGAAGCTACTGCCCCGGCCCAGATAAAGCACGTCGCGCTTGTGTGCGAGATTTTGAGCGATTTTTTCAAACAAGTGCTCGTTTTTTAGAATAGAGGAAATATGGCGAGGTAGCTCAACTAGCTGCGTTACAAGATCTTTTTCTTCATCCTTTGAAATATGACCCCGCTCACGCCCTGCTTTGATGGCAAGGCAGGCAAGAACGGTCAGTTGACAGGTAAAAGCTTTGGTTGAAGCAACCCCGATCTCAGGTCCGGCCAGAGTTGGTAATATGGCATCTGATTCGCGGGCAATGGTTGATTCTTTAACATTGACGACAGACGCCACATGCTGCTTTTGCTCGCGGCTATAGCGCAATGTCGCCAGAGTATCAGCGGTTTCACCAGATTGCGAAATGAACAAAGCCAGCCCTCCTGGCTCCATAGGGGCTTCTCGATAGCGCATTTCAGATGCCACATCAATTTCTATTGGCAAACGTGCGTAACGCTCGAACCAGTACTTCGCCACCAAACCTGCATAATACGCGGTGCCACAAGCTGAGATGGTAATGCGTGGCAGCGTATTGAAATCGATATCGAAATCTGGAATTTTCACGATATTTTTGGATAGATCAACATAGTGGCCAAGCGTATGGGCAATAACTTCCGGTTGCTGATGAATTTCCTTAGCCATGAAATGCCGGTGATTGCCTTTGTCAACCAGCATCGCCGAGGCGAAGGATTTGGTTATCTTGCGCTCGACTTCTTGTCCCGCTTCATCAAGAATGGTGGCGCTTGATCGCGTCAAGATCACCCAGTCGCCGTCCTCCATGTAAGAGACGCGATCAGTAAAGGGCGCGAGGGCAATAGCATCTGAACCCAGATACATCTGGTCTTTCCCATAGCCTATAGCAAGAGGACTGCCGCGACGCGCGCCAATCATCAAATCATCATAGCCTCCAAAAATGACTGCAATAGCGAAGGCACCTTCGAGTCGCGTCAAAACACCGTGCACGGCCTGTTCTGGTGCTCGTCCCATGGCAAGCTCTTCGCTGATCAAATGAACAATGACCTCGGTATCGGTATCAGATTCGAAACACGCCCCCTCCCTTTCGAGCTCGTCCCTGAGTGCTTTAAAATTTTCAATAATGCCATTGTGAACCACCGCAACCTTATCGGTCATATGAGGATGTGCATTGGTTTCATTGGGAGCACCATGGGTGGCCCAGCGCGTGTGGCCTATGCCTGCATAACCTTTAAGAGGCGCCTCATTCAGCCGCTTTTGCAATTTTTTGAGTTTGCCCTTGGCGCGAAGTCGTCCAAGCACGCCGTTTTCAACGGTGGAAATACCAGCCGAATCATAGCCTCGATATTCCAGTCTTTTAAGCGCGTCGACTAGGTCATCCGCAACGGGCTGTGTCCCCAATATCCCCACAATACCGCACATAGGGAAGTCTCCTGTTTGAATTCAATGATATGTTAAACTCTCTAAATGCAAAAGCCGTGCAAAATCGGCGTTCGAACCTAGATATGTCGTTATCCACCTGTTTTGACAGCTCACTTAAAGTTTCAAGCTATTACGTTAACTATGGACGGCGTGAGTGAATATCAAATTTGCGAGTTCTCTTGCTTTTTGGCTTTCACACTGGCGTTCATGCGCCTGAATTTAACGGCCCAATCGTCGATTTGACGCTGCTTGGCGCGTGATACCGCCAGCGAATTCTCTGCCACATTGCGTGTCACGACACTCCCTGAGCCAACAAACGCCCCGTCGCCAATCTTGACGGGTGCCACCAGTGCGCTATTGGAGCCAATAAAGGCGTTTTCACCAATATCGGTGAAATGTTTGTTGAAGCCATCATAATTGCACGTGATGGTGCCTGCGCCAATATTGGCGTTTGTGCCAATGCGGGCATCCCCAATATAGGTGAGATGAGAAACTTTGGCGCCCTCTTCGACCGTTGATTTTTTGATCTCGACAAAATTCCCGACCTTGGCATTTTCGCCAATCACCGCAGCAGGGCGCAATCGCGCATAGGGACCAATCGCGGCACCACGACCAATTGTCGTCTCTTCAAGATGGCAAAAGGCCTTTATATGAACCTGATCAGCAACTGTAACTCCAGGGCCAAAAAACACATTTGGTTCGATTAGCACGTCCTGGCCGATTATCGTATCATAACTAAAATAGACACTGTCTGGATCCAACAGCGTGGCACCACCATCCATAATCTCGCGCCGCCGCTTACGTTGGAAGATCTTTTCAGCTAAAGACAAGTGCTCTCGCGAGTTGACGCCCAGCACTTCAAGTTCATCGCAAATGACAATTGCCACCTCAAGACCGTCTGATTTGGCGAGTTCCACAGTATCAGTGAGATAATATTCACCATTGGCATTATCATTGTTGATACGCGCCAGCAGGTCAGGCAATTTATTAGCTTTAAAGCCAAATACCCCAGAATTACACAATGTGACGGCTCGCTCACTATCACTGGCGTCCTTGTGCTCGCGAATGGCAACAAGAGCACCATCAGGATTTTGTAATAGCCGGCCATAGCCGGTCGGGTCAACTGCATTAAAACCAAGCACGACGATGTCAGCGCCTTCATCAAGCCGCGTGGTCAGTTTGCGCAAGGTATCTAGCTTCAGGAGCGGCGTGTCTCCATACAAGATGAGGATATTGCCTTCATGTTTCGATATCGGGTCGATAGCTGCCAGGACCGCATGTGCGGTGCCAAAGCGTTCGTTTTGGATGACGGTTTGCGCGACGATATTGTCAGGAATGACACGATCACCTTGATCTTCCAGTTCGGGTCCAAGCACGACGACGTTCTGCTTGTTGCCAAGCTCATTTGCCAGCGACAGAACATGGGCCAACATTGAACGTCCACCAATGGGGTGCAGAACCTTGGGAACAGAGGAGCACATGCGCGTCCCCATGCCAGCGGCCAGTGTAATGGTCAACAAATCGGCTCCCATAAGCGTCCATTCCTTCAATGTTAATAAATAAAACTGCATCTGGCGCCGTGAATGATACACCAAAATAACGAGTTATCAGTCTATCTGTATTTCAAAAGTTACGACTTTTGCGAAAACAGACAGATTTCGTTTCTTTTGACATATTAAAACAAAAAAAACCATATAGCCTTATCTTGGTAACCATTGCGTTGAGATTTATGCTTGTTGCAAGTCTTGATATAGGTATATAAGGCGTTCTTCTAGGCCCTCGACATGGCCTTTTAGACTAACAAAGACGGTTTAACAGACTTATTATGCCCCAAGTGAAAAAAAAGAGCTTCATTCAAAAGAATGGTTTGGTTGCAGTTTGGTCAATGGCAGGTTTCATCGCCATGGGCTATATCGGTTTTCTGGCAACAGGAACTGGCAGTCAGCGTTCGAACAGTACAATGGTTGCGCAGAGAAATCTCGCCAACTCTCCTGTCGCGACACCTGTGCAGCAAGAAGTTGCCGTCCTTCGTGCTCATGTTAAGGAATTGACGAGCCGCGAGAAAAAATTATCTCGCAAGCTTTCAAATCTGGAAGAAGCGCTCGGTCCTAATACCGCAGCTCTTCCAAGTCAATCCACAGAATTTGATTTGAGAAACAGTGCGAAAAATATCAACTCGCTATCCTCGAATGGCAAACCATCCAAAAAGGTCACCATTAACGTCCTGCCGCTAACTGTGGATGACAATGTCATGCAACTTTCAGCGGGTCCACAGACAAAAAGCTATGGAATTGATCTGGCATCAGCCCGTTCAATAGATTCGCTAGAGCGCCACTGGAGAAATCTGAAGAAGAGCAATCCAGCACTACTGAAAGGTCTCAAAGCTCACTTTGTAGACAAGGGGACCACCGACCTTCCACTTTACTCTTTGATTGCTGGCCCATTTGAAAGAATGAGTGTTGCGGTTGGCCACTGCAAAAAGATGTCAAATGCCAACATTGATTGCCAGGAAACAAATTTCCAACATGGTGGTAAGCTAAAAATAACAACAGCAGAAAGATAGTACTACTATCCTTCTGAAAACAAATAATAAAAGCACTCATCATGATCTGATGAGCGCTTTTATTTTGATTTATCCGAACAAATCTATGCTTTACAGGTCTTGATACCGATAATCGAGTAAAGCGGGCACCAACCAACCAACGCTGTGAAAAGTGGAATAACGCCGATCCAGGCAATATTGCCCAGAGGCGATCCAAGCGTCATCCCCAACATACTGGCCATCATGCCACTAATGAGCGGTGTCATCGACAGTAACACGAGACCAACGACGATACGCAACTTACGATCAAACGAACCTACATTTACCTTCATGATATTTCCTCCCTAAAATATTCCAGTTTGAACAGCAAAATACCATTCACCATTGATAGAAGTGGCTCGGTTTGTTTGAACAGTCTGATCGGGTTCTATAAGTGGATGCTGGCCTTTTTCATGCTGCGACCGGGATTGGTTGCAGTTGGCATCTAGAGCGGTTTGCGTTCACTCAGAATCATTTCAGCTGGCGGTTTTGCTCCGTTTTCGACGCAAAGAAACTTGAAAATATCCAGATATATCCTGCATTTCTTCACTTGAAACCGAACCAAAACAGCTCAGCTGATTCTGATCCCGAGTGAACGCAAACCGCTCTAGTCCTGGGATCTGATCAGTATTTTCGATCATCGAAAAAACCCTGCATCAAAGATCTGACACATAGTCACCCTGCATAGGCTCTACGAATTGAAAGTATCACAAGTCGAGATATCACCATGCTCAAATCCCCTTTTGAACCAGGTCACTCGCTGCTTTGAAGAACCATGCGTAAAGCTATCTGGCACGACATATCCGGTTGTGCGTTTTTGGATCTTGTCATCACCAATAGCATTGGCCGCATTAAGGGCTTCTTCGAGATCACCGCGTTCGAGAATATTCTTGGCACGATCAGCTCTTCTGGCCCAGACGCCGGCTAAACAATCGGCCTGTAACTCCATGCGCACCTGTATGGCATTCGATTTGGTACTTTTTTGCCCATGGCGCATTTTGTACTTCTGGACCTTGTCGGTAATGCCGAGTAATGTCTGAACATGATGACCTATTTCATGTGCAATAACATATGCTTGTGCAAAATCACCAGAAGCGCCGAATTTCCGAGAAAGCTCCTTGTAAAAAGCTGTGTCGATATAGACTTTTTTGTCGTTAGGGCAGTAAAATGGCCCCATCTGACGCATACCAACACCACATGCTGTTGTTGTTGAACCTGAAAAAATCACCATTTTGGGTTCTCGATAGGTACGTCCCATTTGATCAAAAATTTTCGTCCACACATCTTCGGTATCTGCAAGGACGACAGACAAAAATCCGCGCATTTCATCGCTGATCTTTTCTTTATCGCTTCTGGATCCATGACGATCTTCCATGCCTCCACGGGGTAAACCGCTATTACGTCTTGTTCGCCCCTGATCGGGCGGAATACGTCTGTTCGCGGCGCCATCGGGCATGCGAGGGAGCTCAAGACCTGGAAAGCCGCTACCACCTCCGCCACCGCCAAAAATCATTTTACCAAATTCAGGAAAAAAGATCATTATACCAACGACAATTATGATCCCCATAATGCCCATGCCGCCACCGCGGCGTGTGCCTCTGGCACCGGGGAACGGAAAACGAAGCCTGCCACTGCCGCCTTGACCGCGCCGATCTTCAACATTGTCACTTTTGCGACGACCTTTCCAACGCATGGGCTCACTCTCTCATTAATCGTTAAACTGCTTTTCATATGGAAAACCGTTCGCACACTGCTCTTCAATAAACTTATAGATTCTGCTCGCCAGCAAGGCCACTCCCTGAGCGCTGGCGGAGAACCGAAAATGAGATTATCACAAAGAAGGGGGTTTATTTCCAATTCGGTTGATATTCATCTGGATAATTATTGCCTTTTCTGGCAATGAAGGCCATTAAATTCAATCAAACACGATAGATTAATGTGATTGTTGATGCTGCTTCATTTCTGAAAGATAACATCTTCGTCAATTATTCATTTGGTCCCGTAGCTCAGTTGGATAGAGCAGGAGCCTTCTAAGCTCAAGGTCGCAGGTTCGAATCCTGCCGGGATCACCATTATTTTCAATGTGTTAGAGTATTTTCCACATTCTGGATATATTCTTGGGGTTCCTCCGGGGTTCCAATGGAAAAATGACTCTTACATTTTCGGTGATGGTCAAAGCCTGTACTCCTTGCCTTTTTGAGTAGCTTTTTTACTTTTTTCTATCGGACAAAAGACGGTTTTCTCGTTCTCTCCCCGGATTTCGTCCATTACAATGCCCCTACCAACACCAAAGTAAGGGGTGGAATTTACGCCCGTACCCTCGATAATGGCTATAAATCAAGTTATTGACAGTGTCGCCCCCCGCCGGGCTGACGCCCGACTTCGACCCAATATTGGGTCTATAAACTGACTGTCCTTTAAATAAAGGGCAGACCGAGCGGCGGCCGGCAGATGGTGTGTGCTTGCAGCAAAACATACCAGCCTTGCCCTGATACTCTTGTCTTCCCTATTTGAGGATGTATGGCAGTGTTGTTTCTGACCGGATTTTAGCCGGGTATCGGGTCGAAGTCGGCCGTCAACCCTTCTGGAATTTTCTTGCGATGACGTCGCCAATTGCTCCTTGTATTTTCAATGTTGCGACGGGGGGCGGTAGAAGCGAAGTATTATCTTCAAATTTTGGAATTCATCTATAGTTGTAAAGTGACAACGCCTTATTTTGTCAATGAATTTTATTGTTGGCCAAAGCTATTTTCATCTGAAGACGGAAGTTTTGAGCTATTCTAAGACAATAAAATTCATATTATAGATCGTTATATATTTAATTATTCGCTTCCCATGCAATATAATTGTGCTATATTTTGATAATTAAACTACGATAATAAGCAAATATATTTATAATAGGATATTTTAATATTATACAACTGTGCCTTTCCATAAAAATTCTGCAAACACATTATAAAACAAACTCGTTGTTCAAAAGGATATTGCTATGACTGTTGGAAGCCTAAAAAAACTCGTTGCATGGAAAAATACCCAACCGGGGGCAACACCCAGCCTCCATGTTATTGGTAAAATAACAGCACCAACCCCCTGTCATGATGCTATTGGCGTACACACTGGTGATATGAAAACCAACCCACCTGTTTACCAACTACTTATTAGTCTGCATGCTCAACCGGGGAACTGCATTAAGGTGTTGAGTGATGTCGATTTTCATTATGTTGAACACAATTATGCCGGTATTCATGAAGAGATAGAAGTCCTTACCGACAGCGATAAACAAAGAGTCAAAGTTACGACCGTCTCTTAGGTATTTCTATTAAATCCCAACATGAATCTCAGTAATTGAGTAGAATTAAATGATAACGATCGCCATAACAGCTGATTTCAGATTCGATGCTAACGGCACTGTTTTAGGGCCTGAATTTGAGCGCGCCAATTTCCATTTTATCGATAAAAACATTGCCAGCGGCTTTCCCAGTTCTGTAAATCAATCACAAAACGGCCGCGGCCTTAGATTTGATAGAAGCGGATTGGAAGTCGTTTTGCCTCTGCCACGCGATAAAGTTGAATTCCGTATCGGCAATTTTGCCGAGCCGTGCGAGATATTCGCCTACAATAATAACAGAGACCTTATCGCGCAAAAAACTGCGTCGTTCACTAACACTTACAGCACAATGACGATTGAAGCTGAAAAAATCGTAAAGCTTGTTTACTTGAAAGGAGGAAACGAACCAATCATTCAATGGATTACGATAACCGCCAATGTTGAAAGTTAGTTTTTATGTTTCCCTTCTTCTCTCAATCTACAGCTTAAAAGAAGAAGGGATTTGGTATTATATCATTTCTATTCGTGAGGTAACAATGTCAAATACTGTTTGGATTTGGAACGATGATGGAACGCGCCAATGTGAAGACGGTACAGGTGTATCGCTGGATGATATGCAGAAGGAATTGGAAAGCATAGGCGCCAAGGTCTTAAACGCCGAAAAACGCACGCATTGCAGGTTTATAACTTCGGTTTGCGGTGCCCCAACGGGCAGTGTGAATGCTTACGAAGTTACTGAAGAGGATTGGGAAAAACTCAAGGGAGGTTTTGTAGGGACTTTAGGTTTTAAGTTATGGGACTGTGCGGATATAAAAACACCCTCCCCGACAGCCATTAAATCTATGGAAAAACTTCTCGAAGATGGTCAAATCCCTTGGCCGTGGGCACAAATATCCTCTGTCGCGAAAACGCCAGTCCTACTTCGAGAAATCATCGGACGCCCTTGTCGCTGCTATCATAAGGGAGATGCATTGACAGAGGACTTTAGGCCTGATCGTGTCAATATCGAATTGGATCAAGAAAATCGCATCCTTGACATCTGGTTTGGATAGACTGTAACAGCATCTGGAGAGTTTGAAATAAGGATGGTGAAAGAGTATTCAAGCAACCCGCCTGTACTCTTCCGACTTCCGCTGAATCACAATCATACGGTGACAATGTGAGCAATAGCGGTCATTCCTCATTCTGCCAATATTGCACACACAATGTTCTTTTGCGGTACAATGAAAGTGCGCATGAAATTACCACGGCTCAAAGAGAGCCCCGGTGAGCGGGAGTAGCTGGCAAATAATCTGAATAACTTTGGCAAGAGTTTTGAAGATCGCCTGACTACTTCGCATGATCGGCAGTTCATGCCCGACGAGTTCCCTATGCAGGATTTCGCTGCGACGCCGAGGCTCGCTTGGGGCTATGAGCGATTTCAATTTCAACGACAATCTGTACCTATGATTACTTGATATAAATCATGAACCGTGGTAAAAAAAAATGCTAGCATTAGCTTGTTGATCGCTGAGCTCCAACTTTGATTTCTAAGCAAATCGGGTGAGAAGAAACCAGTTCGGGGCGAGCCTCGTGGGGACTTGCGCCATGGCCTCTACACAGAAAATACTTATCTTGGGATTAGGCAACACGCTACTTAGCGATGATGGTGTGGGGGTTCATATTGTCAACGCGCTGCAACACCGGTTTGCAGACCGTAATGATATTGATTGTCTTGAAGGGGGAACCCTTGGGCTCTCCCTGTTACCCGAAATGAACAATACCAGCGGCTTTATCGCCGTTGATGCTGCACAAATTGATCGCCCGCCAGGCACTGTTGTCACCTTTGAAAACGCGCAGATGGATGCGCAACTGGCAGGCCGCAAGCGCACCGCTCACGAAGTCGCTCTGGCTGATCTGATGGATACAGCTTTGCTCACAGGCATCAGACCCGAGCGGCGGGCACTCGTCGCCATTCAACCCGAGAGTACTTGTTGGGGTGATGCTCCTTCAAAAAGGGTCGCCAATGCCATGGAGTATGCCGAGTGTGAGATTCTTTCATTGATCGAAAGGTGGGAAACATGAACTGTACAAAAGAATTTACCCACAACGCCCCTTTCGTTCACGTGCTGATGCACGAAATCACAGTCTTGCTTGGAGATTTGGCCTTAAATGGCAAGGAAGGTGCTATCGATCTGCGTGGACTTCCCCTGCTGGATCAAGACAAAAAACAGCTCGAAGACTTATTGGGACGCGGTGAAGTGTCGGCAATAGTGAACATCATGGGTGAAACACAGATTTGGGAAACTGCTTATTCAGGTGTTTGGTGGTTAAGGCACAAAGACACTGGAGATAAGGTCATCTCCGACCAAGTCGCCGTTACCATAATTCCGGAAATACTGAAAACTCACAAGAGCGACGTAAAATCATCATTGGAGCGCTTGCGAACCGTTTTTAAGACCGAAGAAAAAAGAGAGGATGGGAATTCTCATGACCACGAACAGCTCCGGTAAAAAAAACCTGACAACAGGGCGTCAGCCTGAGACATTGAGCGATATGCTGCAACGGCGCGGTGTATCACGGCGAGCCTTTTTGAAATATGCGGCGATGACGGCTTCACTCATGGCCTTACCGCCAACAATGGCTAACGTGATGGCTGCAAACCTTGCCAGGGCTCGTCGCCAGTCGGTGATCTGGCTTTCGTTTCAGGAATGCACCGGATGTACAGAAAGCCTGACCCGATCCATGCGCCCAACTCTTGAAGACCTGATCTTCGACTTTATCTCGCTCGACTATCACCATACTTTGCAGGCCGTTTCAGGACATGCAGCCGAAGAAGCCCGTCGCAATGCCATGAAGGAAAACAAGGGCAAATATATTGTCATCGTCGATGGCTCGGTGCCGATAAAAGACGGCGGTATCTATTCAATGATTGCCGGTATGACCAATCTCCAGATCCTGGAAGAGACCGTGAATGATGCTTTTGCCGTGGTTGCCGTTGGAACCTGCGCTGCCTATGGCGGCCTACCCCACGCCGACCCGAATCCGACAGGTGCAGTACCTATCAGCGATCTTGTCAAGGACAAGCCGCTTATCAATCTTCCGGGCTGCCCCCCCATCCCGGAAGTGATGTCGGGAACGCTTTCCTATGTCCTGTCGTTCGGCAAAATCCCAGAACTGGATCATCTGGCAAGACCTCTCTCCTTTTACGGCGAAACCATTCATGATCGTTGTTACCGGCGACCGTTTTATGATCGCGGCCTGTTCGCAAAAAGCTTTGATGATGAGGGTGCCCGTAAGGGCTGGTGTCTTTATGAACTCGGTTGCAAGGGGCCGGTTGCCTATAATAGCTGCGCCACTATGAAATGGAATGGTGGCGTCTCCTTTCCCATTCAGTCGGGACATGGCTGTCTTGGCTGCTCGGAACCAAATTTCTGGGATATGGGCGGTTTTTACAAGCCGCTTTCAACCGGGCTTGGCAACATGGGATCAGCGCTTGCAGGGGCCGCTGTCGCCGGGGCAGCGCTTGGTGGCGGCTCGGCCTGGCTAGCCCGAAAACATCAGGGCGAATATATGAAGAACCTTGTCGATCATGAGAAAGACAAGGCTGGACAAAACAGTAAAAAGGAGAACTAGATTATGGAACTTCTTGAATTTGCACGCGGTCCCGCCTTGCAATCCGCCATGGTAATTTTTGTTGCAGGCGTATTGTGGCGCATAATCGGCATTCTGGCACTACCTTTTATCTCAATCCCTTCAAGGGCGCGAAAAGGTGTGTTGCCTGAAGGCGAAGTCAAGGGATGGTTTGAGGGCATTTGGAGACGCATGTGGCCGCACAAGAGTTTTATCAGGCAGGCTTTGTTTTCAACGATTAATGGTCACGTCTATCATATCGGTCTGTTTGTGGTGGTGTTTTTGTTCGCACCGCATATTGCCTTTATCAAGGATTTGACCGGCCTTTCCTGGGCTAGTCTGCCAAGTAATCTGGTCAATGCTGTTGGTGTTGTGACCGCCGCCTCTCTTATCGCTGCGCTCATTCACCGTCTGACGAACCCGGTGCAGCGGCTAATCTCCACCTTCAATGATTATTTCAGTTGGTTCGTGACGCTGGCTCCGGTGCTCACAGGATTACTGGCGGTCAGTCATCTTGGAGCACGCTATGAGACACTGCTCGCCATTCACCTTTTGAGCATTGCCCTGCTGCTCATCTGGTTTCCGTTCGGCAAACTCATGCATGCCTTTCTGTTCGTCGTATCAAGAGGTGCCACAGGCGCACGCATGAAACACAGGGGGGCGCAGATATGAGTTTAACAGCTAAAAAAGCAGATCAACAGGGCGATCTTTCCGATGATCAACGCATCATCAATGCTATGCATACCTTCGTCAATGATTTCGGTTTGACTGCGGCGACCTATATGGAAAGCTGCGTCAAGTGTGGCCTATGTGCCCAAGCCTGTCAGTTCTATGTGACAACCGGCAATCCCAAATATACACCGATCGGCAAGATACGACCGTTTCAGCAGGCCTATGACCGTCATATGGGGCCGTTTGCACCGGTTTATCGTTTTTTCAACCTGGTGCCGGCCGTGACCTTGAAAGAGCTGAAATACTGGCAGGAACTGATTTATGACAGTTGCACCTTGTGCGGGCGCTGCACCCTGATCTGTCCCATGGGTATCGATATTGCTGAGCTGGTCAAGGAAGCGCGACACGGCATGTTCGAGGCGGGACTTATTCCAGAACGACTGGCACTAATGGACCGCACAACTGTGGCCTGGGGATCTCCAGCAACGCCTGCCGAAGATTTCGCCGAGATCATTGAGGAGATCAGCCAGGAATATGATGTGCCGATAAATGTCGACAAGGAAAAAGCCAATATACTGGTCACCCTTGCCCCCGCCGAACTTGGTGACCACACCAAGGCTGTGGCCGACATGGCGAAAATTCTTAACTCGATTGATGCCGACTGGACACTATGCTCTGATGGGTTCGAGGCCTCTAATATTGGCTTTATCAACGGTGATCTCGCCTTGCAGAAAAAGCTCACCATGAAGCTCATCGAAACTGCGCAAAGGATTGGTGCGAAGACGCTCGTGCTTCCCGAATGCGGCCATGCCTATGGTGCGGCGCGCTGGGAGGCCGCTCGATGGTATGGCGGGCCGGTTCCGGTCAATGTCGTTCACATGACCGAGTTTCTGGACGACCTCGTATCAACCGGCAAAATCAAACTCGATCATGTGGATGAGACAGCAAGTTTTCATGACCCCTGTCAACTGGTGCGCCGTGGCGGCGTCACCAAGGCGCCAAGGCAAATCATGGAAGCGCTCGGTCTTGATCTTATCGAAATGGAAGATAGCGGTTCTTTTGGCTGGTGTTGCGGCGGCGGTGGCGGCGTTGTCTCCAACACACGCGCCGACAAATTGCGCCACAAGGTGTTCGATCTGAAGAAAAAACAGTTTGAAGAAACCGGTGCAAAGCGCTTGGTGACGGCCTGCGGACAATGTCGTATTACCCTCACCATGGGTGCCAAGCACATCAACTGGAACCAGGAAACAGACAGTTTGCTGGAACTGGTGGCGAATAATCTGGTGACTTAAGACGCCCTCCCTTTTATTCGAGACAAGGAACAACAAGGAGAGAAGAATATGTCCAAACGAGTGGTTGTCGATCCGATTACGCGGATTGAGGGACATCTTCGCATTGAAGCCGATACCAATGAAAAAGGTGCTATCACATCGGCTTTTTCATCGGGCACCATGGTGCGCGGTATTGAGCTTATCCTCAAGGGCCGCGATCCGCGTGACGCTTGGGGTTTTGCGCAGCGCATTTGCGGTGTATGCACTCTGGTGCATGGCATAGCCTCAGTGCGGGCCGTTGAAAATGCGCTTGGCTACAAGATCCCCCCGAATGCTCAGCTTATTCGTAACCTGATGATTGGCGCGCAGTATGTGCATGACCATGTCATGCATTTCTATCATCTACATGCTCTTGACTGGGTTGATGTGGTATCGGCCCTCTCGGCGGATCCAAAGGCGACGTCGGCGTTGCAGCAATCCATATCGGGGCATGCTAAATCGAGCCCCGGCTACTTCAAGGACGTGCAGACAAAAGTTAAAAAATTCGTTGAAGCAGGGCAGTTGGGCATCTTTGCGCAAGGTTTTTGGGGTCATAAAGAGTACAAGCTGCCACCAGAAGCTAATCTAATGGCCCTTGCCCACTATCTCGAAGCTCTTGAATGGCAGCGCAATGTAGTGCAGATCCACACTATTTTTGGCGGCAAAAACCCGCACCCCAATTTCATTGTCGGCGGCGTGCCATCCCCTATCAGCACGGACCCTACCGCAACCACAGGAGGTTCGGCGGCAACAGCGGTCAATATCGTCAACCTGCAAGAGGTGCGTAATATCATCAAGCGCATGCGCAAATTCGTCGATGACGTTTACGTCCCAGATACGCTGGCCATTGCAAGCTTTTACAAGGACTGGTTCAAGCGCGGCGAAGGCCTCGGCAACTTCATGTGCTATGGCGATTTTCCCATGGATGGTACAGGCGACCCCGCCAAATGGATGATCCCCTCAGGTGTCATTCTCAACCGGGACATTTCGAAAATCCATCCTCTCGACATCAATGACCCCGAGCAGATACAGGAATTTGTCTCCCATAGCTGGTATAATTGCAGCAAGGGTAAAAAGACAGGACTGCACCCCTATGACGGCGAAACAACATTCAATTATGATGGACCCAAACCGCCCTTTGACCAACTCGATGTGGACAAGGGATATTCTTGGCTGAAAGCCCCGCGCTGGCGTGGCAAACCCATGGAAGTCGGGCCGCTGGCTCGCGTTCTCATGCTTTACGGCAAGGGGCATGAGCCGACTGTCGAGCTTGCAGGATACGCCCTCAAGAAGCTTGATGTGCCCATAACAGCATTGTTCTCAACACTGGGACGCACAGCCGCAAGAACGCTCGAAACCAAAATCATCGGAGATCAGATGGACGGCTGGCTCGACACCCTTCTCGCCAATATTAAAGCCGGGACTGTGCAGGTGCATGATGATAGCAAGTGGGACCCTTCTACCTGGCCATCGGTTGCAAAGGGGGTTGGTTTCACCGAAGCTCCGCGCGGAGCACTAGCTCACTGGGTCGTCATCAAGGACGGGCTTATCGATAATTATCAGGCGGTGGTGCCAAGCACATGGAATGCAGGGCCCAGAGATCACAACAACCTTCCTGGTGCCTATGAAGCCGCCCTTGAAGATCACCATACCTTACATAATCCAAAACAGCCGCTGGAGATTCAAAGAACCATTCACAGTTTCGATCCCTGCATTGCCTGCGCCGTTCACGTCAACGACCCCAATGGCAAAGAGTTGGTAAAAATCAAGGTACAATAGTTAGTCTTGACAAAGATCTGAAAAATAAAACCTAAGAAAGATGTTTGAGAGACAGAAATAGCCATTTTCAGAAAGAAGTTGTCGATTCATAGTGGGGCGATTTATACGCATTTTGATGCTTTTTTTACTTTGCTCATTTTATCGGTACCGGCTAGCGCTCAGGTTCTTTTTGAAATTAAGGGATGGACGGGAAAAGGCTTCTACAAAAAGAATGGTCACCTGATCACGCCATAGCTTGATCTGGTTGGTATGCACCTCAAACTGCTGCACCAACTCACTCAGGATCTTCTCACCCTTGATCGCTTCAAGAGCTACTTCCGATTTGAAAGCAAGTGTGTGAATTTTGTGTGGACGTCTCGTCATAGCGGTTCTCCTGTTGTCGGCAATCATGCCGGTACCAGGCCAAATGTCCACTTATCCCATCTGTTCAGATTTCCCGAGCCACTTCTCACACAGATAGAAAATGATTTAGGCAGTATCCATTGGGAAACCAGCAACCAGGATCAATAAAATCAAAAATTCAAATGATCCGAAATGACATATATCGATAAGTTTCAATATTCGCAATGTCTAATGTTTAGATGTGACCTTTTGCTTCTTCCTCCTGCTTCCCATAGTGAAACCCCAAGTCATTTGGAAGAATGATACATTACAAATAGGTTATATTGGCTTATTGAGGCCATCATCGCCCTATTCGTCATATTAGAGACAATAAGATCGCAAAAGCTGCGCAGATCACGCAAAAGAATCGGAGCCCAGAGCGAAATGCTGTCATTTTACAAATCCATTTCCCATAACTTCGTCACCGCAGTATTGCTCACTTTCCTTTCCGCGCCAGTTATTGCCGCGCCAGATGACAAACGTAAAACAGTTGCGAGCGAACAATCCGATCCAAGAACCGATGAGTTAGAGTATGAGCGCTCGAAACGCTTGCTCTCGGCCATTGACGAGATATTGAAAGATACCGCAACTATCCGTCAAGATGCGCGCAAGCTCCCCAGCAAACATGAATACTCCATTATTACCCCTCCATGGATCGAGACCAAAGAAGACCGCCAACTAAAGGTCAACAAACTATTAGATTCGGCTCTGGAAATTGTTACCGAGGTTCCCATTGTTGACCTGCAAAAAAAACTGCGCAACAACCGCACCAATATAAAAAAAATGGAAGATCAAATCGCCGTCTTGCGTGAGAAACAGCTCGATGCTCCAACTGACGGTTTTCTTCCCGGCTATGTCGTCGATACCGTTGCTTCTATCGATGAGAAAATCGCCGATATCAACACAAGGATCGCTGGCAACAAGCAGCAGATCATCAAGATAAAAAAGAAAATATCCGACGGGTTGAAAAAAAGTGGCGTGGAGATCAAGGAAGCTCAGCTCGATATTCTGCTCGGCAGCGTCATCGGCGGCGATCTGGTCAAACTCGTTGCTGCATTTGAAGCCGCACGGGCGATTGATGACCGACTTAGTTTTTTGATGGATCGAAACGGTGAAAACCTAACCGCCGCTCGGCGCTATTTCGCCATGCATGCGTCCCTGTTTGCTCTCCTTGTACATGCACAAGAGTTGGTACTCGATAAAATTGACGCGATTTATCTGCCCCGTCTTGGCGCCATAATCAAAGACATCAGACAAGCCCGACGCGAAACCTTTCAGCTGCTGCGCACTCACAATCGCAGTGATCAGCGTAAGACACTGCGAGCCAATCTCAAATCGCAGACTTTTTCTGAAAAAGTCGCCAAGACCTATCGCAACTATCTGTTGACGCAGCGCGATCAAATGTCCAAAGCACGCCAGCGTACACTCAAGGATCTACACATCGCCGACAATACCTACCTTACGGTCGAAGCGAGTTTTCAGCTACGGTCCTTGATCAAGGATGCCAGCACCAGCTTTGAAGCGATCCGCAAACTGGAAGCCCCCGGGTTCGATAATGTGTTTCGCAACAAGGACTTGAAGCGTGAATTTGAGAACCTGACGAACAAGCTGACGCCAACTTCCTAGGTAGAATGGAAGGAACAATACCTTCGCAGACGGTACTGTAGACTAGTCCCCAGATCCCACAATGACGTTTTATATGAGATAAATAGCGGCGAGGCCAAGAAAGGCAAAGAAGCCAACAATATCTGTGACCGTTGTGACGAATACACTTGATGCAAGGGCTGGATCCACTTTGCGATATTCGAGAACCAGCGGGATCAAGATGCCCGATATGCCAGCAACGAACATATTGACGATCATCGCCGCGGCGAGCACGCCAGACAAACGGCTGCTTCCAAACCAAAAATAGGCCACTAGCGCCATCAATATTGCAAACGCGATCCCATTGAGCAAACCAACAAGAGTTTCACGCGTGATCACGCGACCAGCATTGGCGGCGCCCAAATCACGAGTTGCAAGGGCCCGTACAGTCACCGTCATGGTTTGCGTTCCTGCATTCCCCCCCATTGAGGCAACAATCGGCATCAATACGGCCAGCGCCACCATCTGCTCGATGGTCGCATCAAACAAACTGATAACATAAGAGGCGATGAGCGCTGTGATGAGATTGATGAACAACCATGAAAAACGACCCAGAGCAGTACGCAAGACCGTATCAGCAAGGGATTCGTCCCCGACACCAGCCAACAGAAAAATATCTTCTTGCGCTTCTTCGGCCATCACCTCGACTATATCGTCCACTGTGACAACTCCCACAAGGCGACTATCGTCGTCAACAACCGGGGCCGATAGCAGATTATAGCGCTCGAATTGGCGCGCCAGCTCTTCCTGATCCAATTCCACATTGATCAAGTGGCGCTCATCGTCCATCAACTCCTTGATTGCTGTATCTAGTGAGGAGCGCAGCAAATCATCAAGGCTTACAGTACCCTTGAGATGTAGTGAAGGTGTCGTGACGAAAACTTCCGAAAAATGATCAGGTAGATTTGAAGCATCCCGCAAGTGATCTATGGTTTGCTCGACAGTCCAGAATGTTGGTACATGCACAAAATTCTGACGCATACGACGACCGGCGGAATCGTCGGGATATTGCAGACCACGAACAACAGCGCTACGCACATCATGGGGAACCTGGTCAAGGATTTTCTGACGTTCACCAACATCCAGATCTTCCAAAAGATAAACGGCGTCGTCCGTATCCAGCTCTTCAACAGCTTCGGCGATCTGCTCATTAGGTAATTGCACCACAAGTTCATCGCGCACCGCTTCCTCGACTTCAACAAGTGTCGCAGGATTGAGCTGCGAGCCGATCGCTTCAACGAAGGCGAAACGCTCATTTGTGGAGAGATGTTCTATAAGATCAGCAAGATCACTATCATGCAACCCTTGGGACAAGAGACGTACATTGTCGAAATTCGCGTCCTCAATCGCAGAACGAACGGACTTCACAAAGGACGCCAATAGCGCTCCTTCGTTATCGCGAATATATATATCTGCTGTTGAACTGGACATATCTGCCTCGTGCGAAAAACCCTTGGTAACCCAACCGTTTTTAAATCATGCGCTCGCAATTGCAACTGGTGAATGGCGGGTACGCTTAATCTTCCCATGTCTCCCATGCTATATACCAGGACCGTCCATTTATCATTTTCTGGGCTTGCCCCGGGATACAAAGCAACCAGCTAATCTTGTCGCGAAGTAATCGGCACTGCCTCCTGAGCCCAGGATCGGCTCATTGCTTGTCCAGGAAGCAAGTGGTGGATAGATGGAAGCACGGCTAAAACTGCAAAGAAAAACCGCCTCCCTTTTTTAAAGAGAGGCGGTTTTTGATTTTCTTGTTCGATCAAGTTCGACTAGAACTTGATGCGAGCACCACCCATGATCTGGTCTACGTCGCCATTGGCTGTTCCATCATCTTCCCAATGACGAAAGGCAATATAGAGTTCGGTAGCAGCACTATCGAAGTGTTGGACAACACCTAAGCCCCACATTGTGGTATCGGCACTTGCAATGCCAACTGCAGCAGCAGTTCCAGCTGCATTTCCGCCATCAAAGTCATACTCACCAAATTCAGCATAGATGCTTGTGTTACCAACTCCAGTAAAGTCGCGGTTTACACCACCCTGAACGTGCCAAAACTGCTTGTCATACATATCTGTTACAGTAGAAAGCAGACCACCATCGATTTCAGTACCAGCTGCAAACGCTATATTAAGGCCGGTGGCGGTGTGCATCAGAGCAACCGAACCCATAACGTTAGAACCATCGACGTCCGCGCCAGCTGCGTTTGTTGAGTTATCATTTACGGTATAACCAATACCAGCAGCGATGCGGATTGGACCAAATTCACCGGCATAACGAAGAGCCATATCCCATGCATCCACACCACCACCAACTGCGGTGACATGATCATCGAGATCTGCCCAGGCGACAGAGAAGGTAAAACCACGAAGTGTTGGTGATACCCATGCAATCGCTTCATGAGCGCCCTGTTCCAGATTGAAACCATTCAATGGAGTTGCATTCCAGAGATTTGCTTCAGATGAACCAGTGACACCGCGTCCACCAAGAGAAATCTCGGCAACACCATCGGTTGGAGCATAAGCATGCCCCAGAACAAAAGTACCAACTCTGGAATTTTTGAGGTAGATAAAGTTTTTATCAACCTTTGTTGGGTGGATAAATCCACCACCCTGACTGGAACCAGCATTTGTAAGCGTCCCGCTGTTACGATCTTCTGTAATCCGAAAACGAAGCACATAACCTGCAGTCCAGGAGCTGGTCAAAGCAGCGCTACCAGCGAACTGAACGCGTGATCCTGATGGACCATGGCCACTAGAATAGAATTCATCGTAGCCATCATGATCGTCGATCCAGCCAAAATCGCGAGCGACCCAGCCTGAAACTGTCAGTGAAACCTTACGATTTCCTTTGCGAGCTGTTGTTGCTTCCAGTTCAGCAACGCGCTCTTCGAGGTCTGCACAACAGTCACCGCCAAGATCGGCAGCTACTGCTGGTGTCAGAGCCATTCCGCCCATTAGAAAACCAGCTGCTGCTACAAGAGCCAACGGGCTGGATGTCTTCTTGAGTCCCCCAATAGTCATATTTTTTCTCCACTCTAATCAATCGAGTTGTGATTCCGAGGGAGCAGTAAGCCATACGAATGATCTGCTCGTTTATTGTAAAACCCTGAATTGCCTTATGTCGTTTAAAGGGCATTACAAGGGTCGTCAAAAACCCTTGCCGCAAACATGCGAAACCAGGGCAACAACAAATCCCCAAGAGATAGCATCTGGTGCATAAAGCGATGCGACCTACTACTAGGGATACATTTTACAGAAACTGTACTGGATACTTGAGGATCGAATGATCCTAACTGATCGACCATACCTGGTCAGTACATAAGACCGAGCTGGTCTCTAAAGAAGCAACATTTGAGCAAGTAACCTTGAGTGCATCACCGACTCGCTGTTGTTGAAACCCATTGTTAGTAAAGCTTGGACGGGGATGCAACCATCGTGACACGATTTTGCCTGATTCACGATGTTTGCGTTGTATAAACGTCACATCACCCCTTGAGAAGCCCTAACCATAGGCCTTTCATCTAGCTAATACCTAAATATGCAATACATGTTTGGAAACCAAAATAGGCGAACTGTGTATAAAAAGAATGAACAGCATTAACTTTTCACGCTGTTTTTCGGGATTTAGGCGATTCTTCAAGCAAGCAGATCACTGGAGGGTGCAGCTCGATCCCCTGTTTAACAGCCAATTATCTTGCCTGTGCGCGATTTGAGTTTTCCTTTCCGGGCCTGAACCGGGGATCCAGGGCAACCAACTACCATCTATCGCGAGATATTTGGCACTGCCCCCTGAGTCCCGGATCGTCTCTTCGCATGTCCGGGGAGCGAGTGAGTGAGTGA
>JAAETJ010000082.1 GCA_024228495.1 bacterium
TCAGCAAACACCAGCTCCAAATCATCGCTGTAGACCTGACCGGTTTTGTCCCGTAAGCGAAACTTAGTGATCAGATCGGGTAGTTCTTCAAACATGACAAAATCGGTGATGGTGATGGCGATGACATCGGTCAGCAGTTGATAGTCTTCACCACGTTGGATTTGTCCTGCATAAGCTTTGCAAGCGTTGTATAACACTCGCTTTTCAAATCCGGCCACGTTGAGCACTTGCATTTCAATGATGTAGGATTTGCCTTGTTCGTCTTTGGCGCGTACATCCAAGTAAGTGTCTTTCATACCTTGGATTTTGGGCGCTAGATAAGGATCGATAATGCTTAGCTTGGCGACGCGATAGGGCGACTTCAGTCCTAAAATGGCGTTGAGAAAGCTCAGCAATATGTCTTTACTTTGTTCGGAGCCAAAGATACGCTTAAAAGCAAAGTCAGTTTTGGGGTTGAGAAAACGCATGGTAGTTTGTGTTTACCCCTATTGATCAGCCCTTTAAAGGTGTCCCCATCAGGCACAGCGCGCGGCGATCAGCTTAGCGGTGGAGACATGCGGACGTTTGGCGTCATAGACGGGTTTGACCCGTGGTTTTTTCGGTCCACGCCGATGTTTACGAAACGCCGCGAGTCGTACGTGAGCGGCCCACTCTAGCAGTAGCGCCCCCATCTGTGACGAGGAGCAGTGACTAAACACCGTCCACTGCGAGGGAGGAATAGCAA
>JAAETJ010000083.1 GCA_024228495.1 bacterium
AAAAGAAATCTCCCAAACACGCTTGGTTGTCTGATTCTTTTTCCTTGATTCAACATTGAGCCCTCTTCATACTTGTTTCGTATGGTGAGTTGGCACCCCGCTAAGCACTGGTAGCCCTGGAGAGGACTGTTTGGCTTGTGAGGTTCAACTGGTTAATTGATGCTCCCAGGCAACCAATTTAGCGATCAGCGCGAATCGGTTTTCCCATGTTGCCTCAAACAACCGCCGGACATGGCGGCAGACAACGGAAAATTTTTCACGGCTCCTTTCAAGAATGAGCTTTAACTTGTTTTCCCAAAAGGCCCTCTGCAGGGACAAGCCGCCAAATACGGCGCTGTCACTGAGGCGAATGGCCAAATCATTTTCCAGCGTGCTTTCGTCACACTCCGTTTCCAGAATTTTGTACTCTGCTTCCAACTCCTGAAGCCACCCCTGACGCTCAATCTCGGCATATTCCCGCAAACTTTCTTCTTGCCCACGAAGATCTATCTCCGCTTGGCTATTCTGGATCACCTTAACAAGATAACGATGGGCCGTCTGGTTGCGCAGACGCCCTTTGTTGCGCTCGGTACCGAAAATCGCCAATCCCTGACG
>JAAETJ010000084.1 GCA_024228495.1 bacterium
GCCGCCATCGCAATTGTTTGAATTCCGCTAGAACAAAAGCGGTTAACGGTCATCCCGGGTACTTCAACGGGCAAGCCAGCACGCAGGGCAATCGAACGGGCAAAGTTAAGCCCTTGTGCGCCTTCTGGCATCGCACAGCCCATAATCACGTCATCAATCAGCTTCGGATCAAGCCCTTCAGCCTGCCGCATCAACTCCATAATGACGGCCGCAGCCATCTCATCTGAGCGCGTATTACGGGTAATCCCCCGCTTTGATTTCCCAACGGCCGTTCTGCTTGCCGCCACAATTACAGCTTCTCTCATGATCAAATCTCCTGGATAATTGTCAATTAGCAATTGACAATTGACAATTGACAATTAGTTCCGCAATGGTTTCCCAGTTTGCAGCATCTGCATCATACGGTCACGGGTCTTTTGCGTACCAAGCAGCGACAGAAACGCTTCCCGTTCCAAATCGAGGATATACCACGGATCAACCCAGGCACCCGCGCTCAAATCGCCACCACAAAGCACATAGGCCAGCTTCTCGCTGATCAGGGCATCATGTTCACTCGCATATTTGCCCCAGAGGAATCCCTGGATACCCAACTTGAGCGCATAGAACACATCACGACCTGCGGCGTAAACTTTTTCTACCTCAGGCGCACGCGCACCGCTGGCAACAAGCTGCAACGCCCGTTCCTTTGCCTTCGCCAACCGATGATCTGCATTCATAACAATGATGTCATCTTCGTTGAGATAGCCCA
>JAAETJ010000085.1 GCA_024228495.1 bacterium
ACGGATGACGTTCTCCAAGAAAACTTTGAGGACGCCACGGGTCTCCTCGTAGATCAATCCGGAGATTCTCTTCACACCTCCTCGGCGAGCCAATCTGCGGATGGCGGGCTTGGTGATTCCCTGGATGTTATCACGCAGGACTTTCCTGTGACGCTTGGCTCCTCCCTTTCCGAGACCTTTTCCTCCCTTTCCACGGCCAGACATGATTTTTCAGAAAACGGGAAAAAATTGAGAATTTCGACAAAAGTGTGACAAAATTGATTTTTGCGCTGCTTATATAGGAAGGCCAGGGTGACGCGAAACAGATTCTACTGCATACACTAAAAATATAGCGTTCGACGTTCATTCAATTCAAAATCGGTCGACATTTGTGGGACACATGCGATCATATGTTCAAACTTCGGACTGAGCTCTATTACGATAGAAGTTATCAAATTTCACAATTCCAAAATAAAAATGACCGTATAATTCTGCAGAACATTAAATTCTTTCCGAATTTGGTGGCCCTGAAGAGGGCCGTTGGGTTTCCGGGTAGCTCGACAGCAAGCTGGAGCTTATGCACGTTCGCCGCGGATTCTCCGGGCGAGCTGGATGTCCTTAGGCATGATGGTAACACGCTTGGCGTGGATGGCGCACAGGTTGGTGTCTTCGAAGAGTCCGACGAGGTAGGCCTCACTGGCTTCCTGGAGGGCCATAACGGCGGAGCTCTGGAACCGAAGGTCCGTCTTGAAGTCCTGGGCGATCTCACGGACCAACCGCTGGAATGGGAGCTTGCGGATCAGAAGCTCCGTGCTCTTCTGGTAGCGACGGATCTCTCTCAGCGCCACGGTTCCGGGTCGGTATCTGTGGGGCTTTTTCACTCCTCCGGTAGCGGGAGCCGACTTCCGTGCAGCCTTGGTGGCCAGCTGCTTTCGAGGAGCCTTTCCTCCGGTCGATTTGCGGGCAGTTTGCTTGGTACGGGCCATCGTTTCACTGTCTTTTCCTGCCAAATTCTTCCAAAAATGCAGATATTTTACTGTTTACACACTAAAACGCCTGCCCATCAGACGGATTCCCGCGTCGCCCGGTGATTGGA
The DNA here is from genome assembly GCA_024228495.1 of bacterium. Taxonomy (GTDB): domain Bacteria; phylum Pseudomonadota; class Alphaproteobacteria; order Rhizobiales; family JAKIUO01; genus JAKIUO01. Next base: position 1,076 of record JAAETJ010000085.1, read on the forward strand.
TGGAGCTCAACAATTTGCTGGGCCCTGATTGGACAAATGTCAGTAATTTTGCATTTTTGGCGTTCGGTCCGGGTTCGAAATTCGTGAATGAGCAAAGGAAACGCAAATCTGTTGACAAAACGTGCAATTGCTAGCAGAATTTGAGCTTGTCCAACCACGCAGGCGAATTCTGTAAGAAAAGGTAGAAAACACAGATTGCCAATCATTTCGTTCATAAATTCTTGTCCAATTATCACGTTATGGCGCAGTTCTTGCGGTTGTGAAGCAAAACCGCTTTTACTTTAGACTGGTTTGCACGACAATCAATACACAAGCTTTAACTATAGCAGTAGAGAAATTCTTTTCAGATTTGGTGGCCCTGAAGAGGGCCGTTGGGTTTCCGGGTAGCTCGACAAAAAAGCTGGAAGCTTATTTGGAGCTGGTGTACTTGGTGACGGCCTTGGTTCCTTCCGACACGGCGTGCTTG
>JAAETJ010000086.1 GCA_024228495.1 bacterium
TGCTGCTTGGCCTTCGCAATCAGTGAAAGCAAATAACCGTATGAAAGGCCCAGTTTGGTGGCTAACTCTCTGCACTCATCACTCTGCAACCAGTTATCAGCATCTATTTTTCTGTTCTGGCCTGCTATGTAACTTGTCCAGGCATTAACCTCTGTTCCCCTTGAGGGTGCGCGGCGCAATGAAAGGTGGTCAGACACCACACTGGCAATGATTGCCAGATGTAACATTGCTTCAGGCCAATACTCACGATCAAATGCCAGCTTGATATGTTTTTTTAATTCCCGGCCTACTGATGTTTCTAGTAATTGTTTTTTATTCATTAGTTATACCCCTGCATATCAATTACGTTGTGCGTTAAATCATCAAACTTGATGAACGCGCCCTGCCATGCGACCTTTACAAATCCAGTCGGACCGTGGCGGTTCTTTACCACGTCAATCTCTGCGATGCCTCTTTCTGGTGAGTCCTCGTTGTAAACCTCATCCCGGTAGAGCGTCATAACGTTGTCGGCCTCTTGCTCTATCGTGCCGCTGTCCTTTAGATCCGACATGCGCGGTCTTTTATCTTCGCGCTTTTCTACTTCGCGGTTGACCTGGGCCAGCGCAATGATTGGGATGTCCAGCTCACGGGCTAGTTCTTTCAAACCCATGACAACCTCCCCCACCTGCTCATGCTTCGGCGCTGATCTATTTCCCGCTTTAATTCTCTGGATATAATCGACATAGATGGCCTGTACGCCGTTATAAGCCCACGCCCTACCCTGGCGTATCACGTCGTAAATTGATGGCGCTGGCTGGTCTAAGATGCGGATATGTTTATTTGCTAGCTGGCTTACCGCTGAAGTAATGCGCGGCCATTCGTGATCCTCAAGGTCAGCATTTCTTAATCTGTTGGCGTGTACTTTTCCTGTGGCGGAAATAAGCCGTTTTGCCATCTGATTGCGCGGTTGTTCGGCAGAGATAATCCCCACCGGAATATCTGGGGCCTGTGCAAAATGAAGCATTAAGGCGGTCTTTCCCATTGCTGGACGTGCGCCGACAATGTACAAATCAGATTTGTGGAATCCGCCTAGTGTGTGGTCAAGATCCTTTAACCCGTTTGGCAGGCCTATCATGCCCTCGCTTTGAAACGCGGTCTCTATCTCATCCACCGCCATCGTTAAGGCGTCCTTAATGCCACACTCCCAGCGCCGGTTTTCTTTGCCTAGTTCCATCAGTTCCCGCATGGCATAATCCATCTTATCCCGCCACTCGCCGCGCTTGGTTGTTTCCAGTGCCGCCGCTATCTCTTGCAGCTTCCTAGTCTTGGCCCCGTCCTGAACCAGCTTGGCATACTCTTTCCCGTTTCCCGGCGATACACATCCAGCCATTGCGCCAGCCAATACCCCGACCCAATCACTCCGGCCTGTGGATTGCTCCAGGGTATCCGCCACGGTTAGCATTTCGATTGCCCTAGATTGACTTAAGTGGTCAAGCAAGCATCCCCATACTTCCTGGTGTGGCTCGGTTGAAAAGTCAGCAGGGGATAAAAATATCTCTTGCATCAAAGACGGTTTTTTCAGGACAGCCCCGATTACCTGTTGTTCAGCTTCAATCATTGCTTAACGGCCTCCGGGGTCTGCTGTTTTGTTTAACATCCAGGCTGGCCCAGTTTTTCCGAACAGCACCCATGAACGCTGAATCCCAATCTGTGTACTGGTAGTTTTTTGACTGGCATTGAAGTTTGAATGCTTCCAGGTGTTCTTCAATGCGGGTATGCCCTTTCTCTTTTGCCCACTCCCTCACCCGTTCTGATATTTCAAAATCATTTGGGATAGATGTCTTTCGTGTCTTTGACGCGCCTTCCTTTCCCTTCCCTTCCTTCCCTTCCTTCCTTCCTTCCGCTTTCACGCGTTTACACGCGTCATCCACGCGTGAGGCTAAAAGGCTATCAGACTCCCGATTATTAATAACTTGGTGTTTGGTGAAGCCTGGAATCTCGCATATTTTATCCCCGTCTATGTCGTGAATTATCACTAAACCCTGCTTTATTAACTCGCCTGCTATCTCGTTTATATCGTATCCATCAGTGGGGAAAAAACGCATCCTGAAGTTGTTTGGCTTCCAATCCAACAAGCCCGCGCGGTCTGATTCCGTCCATAAGTACGCGTAAAAGAGGCGTGAAAGTGGCGTTAAACATGCGACATCGTAGGAGTTAAAAAACTCCGGCTTAATGGTTCTTATTCTGGACATCGGGCTACCGCCCTTCCATCTGGGAAATGATGAACTGAGCGACGCTGTGCGCCAGTGTTCCGTCCATGTCGTCAATGGATCGCCCACCATCCTTAAGCTGCAACATGGCCTCCAATGCAATCTCCATAGCCCTGCGCTTGCGAAACATATCCAGATTAGATATATCAATATGCAGAAACGGCTTAACGCTTACGGTCTTTCTTTCGTTGTTGGTGGCTTTTAATCTTCCAGACTGTGTTGACATGATCCTTAACCCTTTGTTGATATTGTTCTGGTACTTCTTTAATCCTTTCCTGTACCGCTTCCTTGGTGGTGTATTTGGTTATCCACCCTTGCCACATAGGGCAAGACCATTTATCTCTATCCATTCGCCTCTTGACGCTCTATCTCTGCTAGTTCAGTCATTAGCTCGGCCTTTCTAATGGATGATGTCTGGTGGTTGAGTTGGCCCCGACCCTCTAACTCTAGAAATTGAGTAATTGCTCGATTTCCGGCTTGTTGCTGAATGCGATTAATCAGGTCAATATCCAGGTTACGCTTTCTTTTCTTGCTCCCATCAGCCTTGAGTGGTTGGCCTGGGTTGTAGTTCAGGATTGTATTCAGCGAACCCTTTGCCATCTTCAGTAGTTGCCCAAAATCATCTATTGATCGCTGCGACCTGTCCCGCTCAATACACAGCTTTACCGCCTGCCGATAGTGCAAGCAATGAGCAACAACATTATTAGGCAAATCAACAATTTGCGGCACCTCGCCCAATATTGTTATTTCATGTTGTGTTTTAATTGCTTTCATAGTTTGCTTTGGTTTGCTTAGGGTAATGGACTAAAATTTTTTGCATGAAAAA
>JAAETJ010000087.1 GCA_024228495.1 bacterium
AGGAAAGAGCTTAGCAGAGTGGATGCTATCAAGATTGCCAGATCAGGCGACATAGGGGTGCCTGACCCAAAAGCTGGCGGGTGGTCAAGTGAGCAAAATCAGTACGGTGTAATCACTTTTGATGCTGATTACGAATCTAGCCCGAATATTTCATGAAGGATAGGTATTTGCGGTTTTTGGTTTGTCCTGAGGTGTTTTATGCGTTGTGCGACTGTGTGTGCGTCGATTTTGGCGATAGAACATTCGGATATCGACAATTATCCGTCATTTAGGCTCATTGAGCAGGATTTCGAGCGAGCGGAATTGCCCACCGAGTGTGGCGACGACATTAAGCGGCAAAGGTCAAGCGCTTGAGCTTTTATCCGGGTTTGAGCCGGGTGGCGGCCAGGCAAAACAGCGCTTGATCAGGACAGGCCGATGACATCATGAACCGCACCCGCCTGGTGTTGCGAATAATGACCGCCCCAATCTTCAATAGCCTCAGCCGGATGGTGCCGCATTGGGCTTGCGCCATGCCGGTGTCTTTGAGTGCGATGCGCCGCACCGTTTCAAGCAATGTATAGGCAAGAGAGGAGAGCAGAAGACGAAACTGGTTTGGCCACCATTTGTGACATGAGGTGCGATCTGCGAACAGATCAAGCTGCTGTTCCTTGATACGGTTTTCCATGTCACCGCGCGCGCAATAAATCGTCTCGTAAAGATGCTGCCCATTATCGCCAAAATTTGGGCCTTCGAGATTGGTCACGATGTAGCGCGGGTTGGTGCCTTTTTCCATATGCTCGATACGCGCGATTACCCGACGTTCGCATTTCCAACTTTTCGCAGCATAGGTAAACTCCCCAAACACGCGTTGCTTGTCGCCACTTGCCTCAAAGCCTTTCTTTGCTGCTTCTATCCAGTCAGCTGCTAAACCGTTGAGCCGCTTGTTTCTGGCCAGACCGACGATATAACCGACGCCCTTGCGTTCACACCAGC
>JAAETJ010000088.1 GCA_024228495.1 bacterium
AACTGTTTTCTCTCATTATTGCTATATAGTCGAGAAATTGTCGGTGCGAGTATTGTCTCTGCTGCCATAACGACATAGACCAGAAGAAACGCCAGCCGATTTGCTGCTGTATAAAAACCCACCTCTTGCTCACTCCGCATGACCCCGAGCATTACGATATCGGTTTGCCCTAGGAGAATTTGTGCACCACCATAAACCATCATCGGGAAGGCAGCTTTCAACCAGGGGCGGGGTGTGTATTCTGAACTAGCTTCTTTGGCTTCCATCGGGAACAATTTGTGCAGAAAGAGCACACCGAGTGTGAGGGCTACGACGCCCGCACCTACATTAGCCATCATTGCCGCAGGAGCGCTAAGCCGGGCAGGCAAGAAATAGTAAAGGCTGACAATGCCCACAAATAGCAGCCCTGGACGAACAATCATGCCCGGTAGTCGCGCATAAATCACATGTTCCAACCCGCGCATTGTGGCCTGGCGGAGATTGTACATGGCGAACAAAGGCAGGAGTAACAATGCAACCCACACCGTGTGGCGCATCAGCGTTTGGGTTGGCAAAGAAAATAGAAAACCAGCAAGTACTGCTGCGGACAGGGCAAGCACGATGGAAAGCACGAGTACGATACGATTAGAGAAGCGCAGTAATCCTTTGAGCAACGCCCATTTTCCCTGCGAGCGATAAATAGCAGTGTCGCGCACTAATAGAATGCCAAAACCAAAGGTAGCAGGGATAGTTAGCAGGCTCACCCAGGCCATCGCATTGGAAAATGCGCCGTAACCTTCTGCACCCAGCACGCGTGCGAGAATTATGGCATTTAGAAAGGCAAGCCCGGCAAAACCAACCTGGAGTCCGAAGCTCCCAACTGCGCCTTTGATAAGACGAGTACGAAGCCGGCCTATTGGTGGTGCCTGCTTCACGTTTTCTCCCTCTCCGTTTGCTTGCACATCACTATTCATTGTACTTTTCCCTGGATGCTAACAGGTACTTCAGCAGGTCATGAGTCCTGGTCCGATAGGCTCCGACACTGAAGTAATCCAGCCCCTCTGGAATGCCCTTTGGTTTGTTCAGGGCCTGAAGGATAGCCTCCTGAACTTCGTTCAAATTGGTCGGGTCGGCTAGCAAGCCCAATTGGCCATTACGCAGTGCATCACGGCTGCCATCCAATTTGCTGCCAACCGTGGGGATTCCACATGCCATCGCTTCAAGATAAACAATACCGAACCCCTCACCGCGACTAGGCATCACATAGGCATCTGCTATTCG
>JAAETJ010000089.1 GCA_024228495.1 bacterium
ATACGCTTGCGAGGCTCGCACCTTCCGCATACCTGGTCTTAAGCCATTCAACCCTTTCCAAATGGTCGGCGCTAAGCGGATCAAAATGGAATCCTTGAGATGGGACAATAATCAGGTCAGCGTCATTCGCCTCTTGCATGGAGCAAGACGGAATGATTGGAATCTTATTCAAAGCAACAACGGGCTGACCGTCTGCCGTGGCGATACGGACACCAAATTCCGGAGCTGGCTCTTGTCCCATCATCAAATTCCATAGCACGCCTGCCTGCAGGAACATATCCATTGGAGAGGCAACTGAGGACAATAGGCAGTTATTTGCGGCCAAAACGACGACGTTTTTCATGGTTCTATGTCCTGATCAGACTTATTTCGTCCATTAAGGCGCTAACGAGACGTTCCGTCAAGGCGTATTTTCGATCTATCGAATACGAATAGACGGGGTCCGAAGTGTGAAAATCGAAAGGCTCTATATGGGCAATGCGCTCAGGAATTATTGCCATCTCGTTGCCTGCGAGCAGAGCGGCGAAGCAATCCTCATCGACCCTTTGGACGCTCAAATATGCCTCGAGGAAGCGAAGCGACTGAATGTGAGAATTACGAAGGTGGTCAACACTCACGAGCACTTTGACCACATAGAGGGTAACCCCGATATCGTCAGTGCGACGGGCGCGATGGTTCACGCTCATGCGAATGCC
>JAAETJ010000090.1 GCA_024228495.1 bacterium
TCTCGCGTATCTCGCGTATCTCGCGTATCTCGCGTATCTCGCGTATCTCGCGTATCTCGCGTATCTCGCGTATCTCGCGTATCTCGCGTATTCGAGTTGGGGCGGTCAAACGAGGGGTGCATCTGGCGATCAGATTTTTTGGGAGAATTGGGATCGCGTACACGCAGGCGCCCATCTGCTCCGCCATGCTTGTCGACTTTGACACCCTTATCAAGCCCGCCAGCAATGGCATTGGATGGAAACGCGAGGCCTAAAAAGGCCAGACAGAGGGCATAGCGCCTCGTTTTGAGAGCGAATACTTTCATGAACACAATCGCAAATTATAAAACCAGTTCAATATATTGTGGTTTTTCAATCCCGTACAGATTTATCTAAGGCGACAGGGCAATATTAATGAAGAGCGTTAAGTTTGACAAATCGAAGTGAAATCGCCGATTAGCTGATTTCCCCATCTTCTTACGAAAGCTGCTCTGCGATTTATGTGGTGTTTTTTATCGACAGGACAGGTCTGTTCGCAGTACATGATGGCATACAGACCGGTTAATCGACCCTTTTCTCGCGACCTGATCATCTTAACTCGAAGCCTGCAAATATTGGTTTGCGGTGTTTCTTGGTGTGATAACGCTGTGAAAAGTCCGTGAGAACATTTAAATAGGCCCTGATGAGCAAGAACCAACCCACACCACTGGACAAGATCCGCAATTTTTCCATTGTCGCCCATATCGATCATGGAAAGTCTACCTTGGCCGATCGCCTCATTCAGATGACCGGCGGTTTGGCTACGCGCGATATGAAGGAGCAAGTGCTCGATAATATGGAAATTGAGCGTGAGCGCGGTATCACCATCAAGGCACAAACCGTGCGTCTTGATTATAAGGCCTTGGATGGTGAGACCTATCAGCTTAATTTGATTGATACACCGGGACATGTGGATTTTGCCTATGAGGTCAGCCGCTCGCTGGCTGCGGTCGAAGGCTCCTTGTTGGTGGTGGACGCCTCGCAAGGGGTTGAAGCGCAGACACTGGCTAATGTTTACAAGGCCATGGAAAATGATCATGAGATCATACCGGTGCTCAACAAGGTCGATTTGCCCGCCGCCGAGCCAGAGCGCATCCGTCAGCAGATCGAAGATGTGATAGGGCTAGATGCCTCTGATGCCCTGGAGATCTCCGCCAAGACCGGCATCGGCATTGAAGAAGTGCTAGAAGTGATCGTCACTGGCTTGCCAGCCCCCAAGGGCGATATCGATGCGCCGCTCAAAGCCATGCTGGTGGACAGCTGGTATGATACTTATCTCGGCGTTGTGGTGCTGGTGCGAGTGATCGATGGCACCTTAAAAAAGGGCCAGAAGGTCAAACTGATGTCAACGGATGCCAACTATCTGATTGATCGTGTTGGTGTGTTTCGTCCCAAACAGGAAATGACCGATATATTGGGGCCGGGTGAAATCGGCTTTTTCACCGCCGCCATCAAACAGGTGGCCGACACCCGCGTAGGGGACACGGTAACCGACGAGAAAACCCCTTGTGCGCAAGCACTGACCGGTTTTGAGCCTGCGCAATCCGTGGTGTTTTGCGGATTGTTTCCCGTCGATAGTGCCGAGTTTGAAGATTTGCGCGAAGCGATGGCCAAGCTGCGTTTGAATGATGCAAGTTTCGACTTTGAGATGGAAACATCTGCCGCTCTTGGATTTGGTTTTCGCTGCGGGTTTTTGGGTTTGCTGCACCTGGAAATTATCCGCGAACGTTTGGAACGCGAATTTAATATTGATCTCATCACCACCGCCCCCTCGGTGATCTATCATATTCATCTCATCGATGGCACCATGAGCGAGCTTCATAATCCGGCCGATATGCCCGATGTGATGAAGATTGATCGCATCGAAGAGCCATGGATTGAGGCAACCATATTGGTGCCAGATGAATATCTGGGAGCGGTACTGAAGTTGTGCCAGGATCGGCGCGGCCGCCAGAAAGATCTGACCTATGCCGGGTCGCGTGCCATGGTAGTCTATGAGCTGCCTTTGAACGAAGTGGTATTTGATTTCTACGATCGTTTGAAAAGCATCACACGGGGCTATGCCAGCTTCGATTATAACATCACCGGTTATGAAGAGGGCAAGCTCGTTAAAATGTCAATTCTCGTCAATGCCGAACCCGTCGACGCCCTATCTATGGTCGTTCACGCTGATCGCGCACAAGCAAGAGGCCGTAGCATGTGCGCCAAACTAAAAGACCTCATCCCGCGCCATTTGTTCAAGATCCCGGTGCAAGCTGCGATTGGCGGCAAAATAATAGCCCGTGAAACCATCGGCTCGGTGGGCAAGGACGTGACCGCCAAATGTTACGGCGGCGATATCACGAGAAAACGTAAATTGCTGGAAAAACAAAAAGCAGGCAAAAAGAAAATGCGCCAGTTCGGCAAAGTAGACATCCCGCAAGAAGCCTTCATCAAGGCCCTCAAGATGGATGAGGACTAGCTTTACTGGAGCGCAAACCCGGTGCGCTGCGTGATGGCACGCCTTTTGTAAAATGGCAACTCCCAGCTTCCATGGAAAAAATCAAAGCGCTTTATATGGATGTCACCGGTGGTGATCGCGATTTTGTCGAGCTGCTGCTGATGGTCCAGGAGCACGGGATTGAAGCAAACGAATAACCGATGGTCAGCTGGCAGATGCAACGTTCGTGATCGCCGGACATACGGATTCGGTTGGCAGCAGCAAATATAATATGGGCCTGTCGTCGCAGCGTGCCATGGCTGTTCTCGATTTTCTCAAGAGCCATTTCAAAATTGCCGACAAACGGTTGGTGGTAGTGGGATATGGCGAAGAGCGCCTCAAAAACAGTGCTGATTCCATGGCTGCCGAAAACCGGCGCGTTGAGTTCATCACCTTGGTTCGCTAAGGGGCAAAGTGCGATTTAAAGAATTATATATAAGGGGTCAATCAGCCTGATTGGCCCCTTATTGCGTTCACGCTCGCCGCACAAAAGATAGTTGCGTAAAGTCACATATGAAGTCTGGACATGAGGAATTGAACAGACTATAAACGGCGGGTCTTGCCACGATGCATTGCCCCAAGGTTTCCAGCCTTAACGCAACCTTGGCCGTTTATGGAAACTTGGTATTCCAAAACGCAAAAGATCTAAATGCCCGGATAGCTCAGTTGGTAGAGCAGCGGACTGAAAATCCGCGTGTCGGTGGTTCAAATCCGCCTCCGGGCACCATTTTTCCTTATATTTCAATGACCTATAAAATATACCTTTAGCACTTGTATGTAACACTTAGGTTGCATACAGTTCGCCGATCTTGATCTGGCAAGAGACACCATTCCAGACGAGACGACGATCCTGGCCACGCTACACCGTGATGGTTGAAAATGTCCGGAGTGGGCTAGAAAAAGCTTCCGTGCAGTGGGGGTGGCGCAAGTAGTCGGCAAATGACCCCGAGCAGAACAAGGCGAACTCTGATGATTCCTGTGTCGGCGTGTCCGCTACCGGAAAATGCTGACATGATCCAAGGCGGCGTTAACCGCGATGATCCAGAATCCAATGCTACAGTCGCGTCCTCGCCATAACAAGAAGCCTGCCAACCAATTATAGCCGTACTCTTCGGCTCTTTTGCGATCAGGAATGTCGGCCTACAACTCCGTCACGAGCGGAACCGATTCACGCACTGACAGAAATGCCCAGATTTTTCGCGTGAGCTGATTTAAGTTTCCATGCAATCGGTAAAGATGTATTTCCAGCTTGGTTTCCCATATTGCCTCACCTGTTTGCACAAGCAGACCTGCCTCAATGTCCGGCGCAACCAGACTCTTGGGTAACCAGGCAACGCCTATTCCCTCGCGTGCCCTAATGCGCAACGCACCTGCCATGGAGTTCTCATACACGACACTTAATCTGTTATTGAGATTGTTTGCCTCCAGCAAGGGCTCGATATGCTCGCTAATGGGCGCGTTGGCACCAAATCTGAGGCTTGGAATTTTGAGTGACGTTTTGTTTTCAAAGTCAAATATTGGCAACCCGTCTGATCTGGGTTTGCAAACGGGGATCAACCTATCCTGTCCGATTAGGACCGATTGTGAATTGGGAAGTGTTATGACACTGTTTGAATATTCACTATTGTAAGCTATGACAAAATCCAGCTCACCGGCTTTCAGGTCCTTCAGACAGTTCGGCAGATCGTCTGTACGCAAACGTGAGATGATCGGCCCAAAAGCGTGTTCAAATGCCTGCAGCCAGGCTGGATAAAACCGCCAACCAATTGAGTGTTGCGCACCAAATGTCACGATGTATTTGTCTGGCAGTGAGTGGGCTTCGCGGATATGGTTGCGCTCTGTTTCCAAGCGCGCCAGAGCTTGTTGCCCAGCTTCCAGCATCTGTTTACCTGCACTGGTTAATACAACTGGTTGTTGAGACCGGTCGACTAGCGAGACACCAACCCAGTTTTCAATCGCCTTTATCCGGCGACTAAATGCCGGTTGGCTGATATTTCCCAGCTTGGCGGCTCGCGAAAAGTTGCCTGTACAAGCCAGATTGTCGAGATCACGAAACCAGATATAATCCATTGCTTACTCCTGTTTATGCAATTTTTGCATAATAATATTTAAACATAACATTTGATGCAACGACTAATTTGCGCCAACGTGAGTAATCAAAAAAAAGGAATGATATTCTAATGAGTCTGTCCACCACGGAAAAACAGGATTCGCCGCAGATCGATTTCGACCGTTTTTCACGCATGCCCCTTTGCCACCAACCGACGCCGATAGAAGCGATGGTACGGCTGAGCGAGCAGCTTGATGGTCCAAATCTGTTCATCAAGCGGGACGACTGCACCGGTCTTGCAACCGGTGGCAACAAGACCCGAAAACTAGAATTTCTGGTGGGCGAAGCTCTCAACCAGAATGCTGATATGCTAGTTACCCAAGGTGCCGTTCAGTCGAACCATGTCCGCCAAACAGCTGCGGCCGCCTGTCGTGTCGGCCTTAAATGTCATGCGTTGTTGGAACGGAGAGTACCCGGGCGCAACGAAGATTATGAAGAAACTGGCAATGTATTCCTCGACAAGGTTTTTGGCGCCACCCTCGAATTTCGCCCCCCAGATCTTGATATGAATGCGGAAGGCGAAGCTGCGACCGAGAGATTGCGCGGTGAAGGTCATCGGCCGTATTTTATACCCGGTGGTGGTTCCAACGCCACCGGGGCGCTTGGCTATGCAGTTTGTGCGCAGGAAATTGCACAACAAAGCCAATCGCTCAATATGGAATTCCAGTGGCTTGTCATGGCAACTGGCAGCACCGGAACGCAGGCCGGACTGGTTGCAGGGTTTCATACGCTTGATTGGAACTTGCCGGTAATGGGTGTGAGCGTGCGGCAACCACGCAAAAAGCAAATCGACGCTGTTCACGACCTGACAAACAAGACCCTCGAAATGCTTGAGGTGCCAACGATAACAGCAAGCAAAATTCTTGTAGATGACGGTTACGTCGGAGACGGCTACGGCATTCCCGCACCCTCAACACTTGAAGCAGTATCGATGGTTGCCCTCAATGAAGGAATTCTGCTTGATCCGGTTTATTCCGGTAAGGGAATGGCCGGGCTCATAGGTCTGGTGCGACGGGGTTTTTTCAATTCTTCAGACAATGTTCTGTTTCTTCACACAGGCGGTTCATCAGCCCTGTTTGCCTATGAAGACACAATCCTGAACGACAATATCTGAATATTTGAAATACCGGAAATTGTTCCGGTAAGAATGATAAAATATAGGGAGAAAACAATGAAGAATACGGTTATCAGGTCGCTGGCTGTTGCAGCAGCTTTAGGGCTGGCTTCAACCCCAGCACTCAGTGCAGAATCAGTAAAAATAGGAAAGCCTACATGGACCGGTGCCCAAGCTATCGCTCACCTGCTTAAAGCCGTCGTAGAAACGCGAATAGGCGGCAAAGCTGAATTGGTGCCAGGAAACAACGCTACAATTTTTCAGGGCATGGATCAGGGCAAGGGCGACATTGACGTTCATCCAGATGTCTGGCTTCCCAATCAGGAAGCGTTTACCAAAAAGTATGTCGATGGCAAAAAGACTGTGCAACTATCCAAAAACCCTTACGAGGGTAACCAAGGATTTTGTGTTTCGAAAAAGTTCGCCGAAGCCAACAATATCACCGATATTGCAGACTTGGGTCGGCCTGATGTTGCTAAGAAAATGGATAGCGATGGCAATGGGAAAGGCGAAATGTGGATTGGGGCTCCCGGTTGGGCATCAGCCAATGTGAATGAAGTCAAGGTTCGTGATTACGGTCTGCTTGATTTTATCGATCCGGTCCGGGCAGAAGAAAGCGTCAAGACGGCCCGCGTCAAGGATTCTATTGCGAAAAACGAAGGCTATGCGTTCTATTGCTACAAGCCACACGCGATTTGGTACATGTTCGACGTTACTATGGTGTCCGAGCCAAAATACGATCCTGCCAAATACACAATGATCCAGCCATCGGCTTCACCAGATTGGTACAAAAAATCCAGTGTAGCAACAAAGGACGCATTGAAAAACGTTCAGATTGCATGGTCAAAATCACTCAACAAACGTTCGCCAGCAATCGCTGAATTCTTTGAACGCTTTTCGTTGACAGCCGATGATGTTAGCAATTTTGCCTTTGAAATTTCAGGCAAAGGGCGCGACCCGGCAGAAGTTGCAACGGAATGGATTGCTAAAAACACCAAACGTGTAGACGGCTGGCTTGGTCTGTAAAACGCTTTAAAGTGTCAATTGCAACGGCACCAGCTATCATGGCTGGTGCCGTTGTCAATATTACTAGCAAAACAAGACGAATTGTGAGCCAACAAGGAATATTCAGTGTCCTCAACCATTTCAAATAGCGGGTCAGACACAGTCATTGAGATATCTGATGTCTGGAAAATCTTTGGTGCGAATGCTGATGTGGCATTGCAGGCTATCAAGAATGAGAGACTGTCGAAGGCCGAAGTTCTTGCTAAATACAATGCTGTAGTGGGTGTTGCTGATGTCAACCTCAGCGTTAATCGGGGTGAGATTTTTTGTATCATGGGCTTATCCGGCAGTGGCAAGTCAACGCTGGTGCGCCATTTCAATAGGTTGCTTGAACCAACTGCAGGTCAGATTCTGATTGAAGGAACTGACGTTATGGCCCTTGGGCCAAAAGAGTTGCAAGCATTCCGCAATAACAAAATTGGGATGGTATTTCAGAATTTTGCACTACTGCCACACCGCTCGGTTCTTGATAATGTCGCCATGCCGCTCGAAATCCGCCAAATCAGCAAAACCGACCGCCGACGTCAAGCAGCGAAAATTCTTGATATTGTCGAGCTTGGTGCCTGGGGTAATAAATTCGCTCACGAGTTGTCTGGCGGCATGCAGCAACGTGTCGGGCTGGCTCGCGCCCTTGCTGCTGACCCGGATGTATTGTTGATGGACGAGCCGTTCAGTGCTTTAGACCCGCTTATTCGTCGGCAACTTCAAGATGAGTTTATCCGGTTGTCTCAGATCCTGAAGAAAACCACGATTTTTATTACTCATGATCTGGATGAAGCTGTCCGGGTTGGAGACCGTATAGCAATTATGCGCGATGGCCGGGTTGTTCAGATTGGTACGGCTGAAGATATTGTGATGCACCCGGCGGACGATTATGTGGCAGATTTTGTCGCCGGAATTTCACGCTTGAAAGTGGTACGCGCCCACGCTGTTATGCAGCCGCTGGGAAAGTACAAAGCAGGTGGTGGAGAGTTGATTAAGAATGCCCCGCGGGTGAATGAGTCTGAAGCGCTCAGCACGCTAATTCACCTGGCAATTGACGTGGAAAGTCCAATTATCGTCGAGGACGGTGGTATCGATGTCGGTGTGATTACCCGCCAGGATATTCTGCGCACAGTCATTGAAGGAACGGAAGTGTCATGAGCCAGGAAATCGAAAATCCGCTAGTTGAAAATGATCCGGAAAAAAATGCACAGCTAGCAAATGAACGTCGCGACCAGATAACCCGTTTTGTGCGTACCAATGCGAACTATTATGTCAAAGCATTTGACCTGATTGGTGCCAACTCACGTTTTACGCCAACCTTCAATTTAATGGCGGGTCTGTTTGGTCCGGTGTGGTTCGGGGCTCGCAGTTTGTGGAACTGGGCCGTTGCTTTTTTAATAATTGAAACATTTGGCTTTGTGCAAATTGCGCTTGGTATGTTCGGTGATCTGGGGTCCGAGGCTCGCAACCGCATAGGGTCTATTGAAGGAACTCTTGCGCTTCGCAAACAACAACTCGCTGTTGCCGTTGAAAACAACACGGAAAAGGTCGATGTTTATAAACGTACTGTAAAGTCACTCGAAGATGCCGTCGGCGGAATCCGTCTTGAAGCACAACAGCTGGAAGAACAGGGAATCTGGATCGCACTGACAGGGGTTGTGGTACTGGTTGTCGCGAAGGCGTTACAATCGGTCATCGCCAACACATTTTTAGAAGCGCGTTTTTCAAACTGGTTGTCCGAATCATCTATCCCATCAGGTATGCCGGTAAAGCATATCGTTCTAAGCACGGTCTTTGCGGTTTTCATCGTCATGGCGGCCATGCTGCATTACAGTTTTCCAGGAACCTATCCGCTGCTGAGCAACTTTCCGACAAACCCGGAAATCAGACTGACCAGCATCAAATCGGTCGAAACATTTTTCACTTTTGCCGTGACCAACGGCGATGCACTTTTCGATTTCATCACCTACGGTATCAGATTATTACTTGATGCGCTGGAGCTCATCTTTGTGAAAACCCCATGGATGGTAATCGCCAGTTTCATTGTATTGTTGACCTGGCTGTCAGCCGGTGCCCGCACCGCCATTTATTCCAGTGGCTTTCTTGCCTATATAGGACTTTTAGGGTTTTGGGAAAAAGCCATGACGACACTTGCTTTGCTCGGCACGGCGGCCTGTTTGTCAATTCTTATTGGCATTCCATTGGGCATGTTTTGCGCCCGCCGGCCACGTTTTTACTCCTTTATTCAACCGGTGATGGATTTCATGCAGACGATGCCGGCGTTTGTTTTCATGATCCCGGTGATTGCCTTCTTCGGTACTGGCAAACCAGCTGCCGTGGTCACCACGATGATTTTTGGCGGCACGCCGGTGGTTCGCCTCACAGTTCTTGGGCTTCGCGGTGTGCCTGAACAGGTGCGTGAAGCTGCCATCGCGTTCGGTGGCAACAAGTGGTATCTGCTGACCCGGGTCGATCTGCCGCTGGCTAGTCCGTCGATCCGTGCCGGCATCAACCAGACCATTATGCTCTCGCTTGCCATGGTTGTCGTCGCATCTCTGATTGGTGCAAAAGGTTTGGGCGAAGACGTCTTGGAGGCGTTGCAATATGCGAATGTTGGTCAGGGAATCCTAGCTGGTTTCGCCATCCTGTTTTGCGCGATGATCCTTGATCGTATCGTTCAAGGAAAGCGAAAATGACAACGCTGGTGTTTGTGCATGGCTTTATAGGCGGCAGCGCACAGTGGTCAAGCCAGCGTGAATTTTTCAACGATCGCTACAATGTCGTGACCATTGACCTTCCAGGGTTTGGCGAAAACAGCAACATGACTGCTCCTGATCGGATTAGGGATTATGCCAACTTCGTTCATGATAAACTGACGGCCAAGGGAATTGACGAATTTGATCTCGTTGGCCATTCCATGGGAGGTATGATTGTTCAGGAGATGGTAGCCACCGCGCCCGCAAGGATTAAAAAACTGGTGTTGTACGGGACAGGTGCCGTCGGCATCTTACCGGGTCGTTTTGAAACAATCGAAGAATCGAAACACCGTGCGCTTATCGACGGTCCGAAAGCAACCACCAGACGCATTTCGGCTACATGGTTTCTTCACCGTTCGGCCGCTGTGGCTTATGAACATTGCGCTACAATTGCCGAACATGCGTCAATTCAAGCCATCTGCGCCGGGCTGGACGCGATGCAGTCCTGGTCGGCGGTTGAGCGGCTTCCAAATATTGAATCTCCCACTCTGGTTTTGTGGGGTGACAATGACCGGACCTATTCGTGGCCCCAAATCGAACAACTCTGGCGAACAATTCCAAACGCGGCTCTCGCTGTCGTCCCTGATTGTGCCCATGCTGTTCATTTTGAAAAACCAACCATTTTCAATGCCCTACTGGACGATTTTCTCAAATGAGTTATCGGTTTATTTAACACAATGGGACACTTGTATTTGCATTTTTATACGCAGAGAACTTATTGCAGGCTGCACAACTGCTTCCTACTGGTTAACTCCGGCCTCCCTTCTTGATGCTTTGCCTCGACGCAACCAAATCAGATAAAGCGGGATTTGTCAGGATGCAATGCCAAGTGTAACCTAGTACGTATCTGGAAGTATTGTTGTTGATCTACCGCCCAGTAACCTTGCAACGAGGTGGAGCAAAGGAAAGGAGCTAGTTTGTTAAATGAATTGCCAAATTCGTGATTTCAAAGAGCGACTCATTGAATTATTGAGCAATACGCGGGGGCTTTCTTCTCAGGGTGAAAAGGCCGCTGGTAGAATCGCAAAATTGCTTGAAGCGAAATCAAGCACTGACATGGGTGTCATACAGGCCAATCCCTTGAGTGATGTATTGAAGTGCGCCTTTGGGTATTTGGATAAGCGACCTGGCGAAGCATGTGCGTTGGCAAACGCGGTCATGGAAATTTCCGATTGGCTTCCCTGGTACAAACGATCCACGCCGATTTCTTCTGCTTTCGAGAAAGGTCATGCAAATGCAGAAATCATTGGCCCAAGGGGCTTGGAAATCCGCGAGGATTTCACCATCGGTGTAACAATAATGCGGCCGTTTTTGACTTATCCCGACCATCACCATCCTTCCGAAGAAGTTTACATTGCTCTGAGCGAAGGCTTCTGGCGTCAGGAGACCGGTCCCTGGAAATCACCCGGTCCTGGTGGGTATGTTTACAATCCACCTGATATTCTTCACAGCATGCAAGCTGCGGAAACACCATTATTTGCAGTCTGGTGCTTGAAACCGCGATGAAACTAGATGGCCGCGTCGAGATCGACAGCAACGCAGTTGAAAACGCCATCCGTCCGATTGCCCTTGGCCGTAAAAACTCGCTGTTCGCAGGACATGATGAGGGCGGCAAAAACTGGGGTCTGTTTGCTTCACTGATCGCCACTTGCAAAATGCACGATATCAACCCGTTCGACTATTTACGCAACACCCTTGAGCTGATTGCAAAAGGCCACCCCCAATCAAAACTCGACGAGCTCCTCCCCTGGAACTGCAAACCCCCGTCAAGTTAAAACCCCAACGGTACCGCCGCACCGCTTACGATGATTTTGTCTGTAGTGTTCAACATTGTGGTGTTCCTTGTTTGAAGGTTTGGTTTGCACCACCATCAAAACCGGTAACCACAGGCTCATCAAGAGCCGTCCCGCTTCCTTTCCACATCTGTTGGGGAGGAAGCGGTGTCAGATCAAGTCGAAACTAATACATCTTAGATCAACGTCGAATATTTGGGCAAATACAGTGATCGACTCGCCATACGTCGCCTTGACATGCCCAGAACGCTTTCCCGCCTTTACAATTAGGATGGGTACCGCATGTATCGGGCGGTTTTGGTCCACCTTTTTTGCATGAGATGGGACTTCTGCTATCAGGTTTAGGGGGTGGAGCAGGGCTTGTTGATACCGGATTTCCGCGAGGGGCGCCGTTGGCCGCTGGACCGTCAGGCATAGAGGGGCTTTCCGCTCCATCATCGCCGTCTAGACTTGTATCTTCCCCGTCCGTTTTTTCATCGCATTCGACCCCTGGTGGCAGGGTCCATCCCTCTTCAGGGGAGCAGGGGCCCTTTTCAGTCGTCGGTTCGCCACGCTGGCGGGTGGGTTCATTTTCAGGGTGTTCGTGGCTGGATGGATTGGAGGGAGAAGCATCATGACGTCCGCTGCTTCCGCTTCCGCTTCCGCTTCCGCTTCCGCTACCGCTACCAGCCATACCGCCGCCGCTCGGTCCGCCGTCGCCGCCAGGAGAATTATCCTCCGGACCATTTGTTCGTTCACAGCGTTTCGGGCTTCCCTTCATGGCATAGCCGGAAATGCAGTAGCATACATAGGTCATGTAAGATGACTTGTTCAGGTTGGGTAGTGAAGCTCGCCCATAGTCCTCACGGCAGGTCTTAAAGGCATCTCTTTCATGCTTGTCATTGCGGGGGAGGTAGCATCTCCATTCTCCATTGCGCCTTCTGACCCGTGCTCTGTTTGTTTTTAATTTTTCCCGACATCTTTGTCTCAGGGAGGCCACAGTTTCTTTGTCCGGATAGCACTTCCATTTGCCATTTTCTTTTCTGATGCGGACTCTTTTTGACTTTAAAGCAAGTTGGCATTTCCGACGGAACGATGCTTCTGCAGGATCTCTCGTAGATCCTTGGCGAGCCTGGCGGGCAGCCTCACGCGCCGCTCGTCTCGCTCTGGCTCTTCTTGCCATGCGCTCTCTTTGTTTATCTCTTTTTGCAACCCGTTCAGCAGTCCGTCTAGCAGCTCTTCGTTCGCGTGCTTCGCGTGCTTCGCGTGCTTTTCTGCGTTTTTCAGTTTTTTTTGTTCTTCTAGCTTTTCGCCTTTCTCTAGCTTTTCTTGCGGCTTCTATTCTTGCTTTTACTTTGGCCTTTCGTTTCTCTCTTTGCCGTTTTAGTGCAGCCTCTTTCGCAGCTTTTCTTTCTACCGCTGCTTTTTCTGCAGCAGCCTTCTCCGCCTCCTTCTTCGCGGCTGCTTTTTCTGTAGCGTCCTTCGCTTTAGCAGCGGCTTTCTTCTCTGCCGCTTTCTCCGCAGCTTCTGTATTGCCTTTTGCGCCCTTGCCTTTTGCTGCAGCCTCTCGTTTCGCTTGCTCTTTAGCTATTTTTTTTCTGAGTTCTTCTCTTTGTTTCTCTGCTTTCTTTTTAAGCTCTTCGAGTACTTTTTTTGCACCATTTTTTTTGATATCTTCTTTAATCTTATCCGAATTACTTTGGATAAATGGATTTGCCAATTTTAAAACATCTGATTGAAAGTTAGATTTTAATTGATCAAAAAAATCACGATCCGCCCTTTCTTTATTCATAGCGGTCAAGCTACGAGAGAGCAGGCCTGATAATGCGACCGCTACAGGGTTACGGTAGTTCGTTTTTTTGTAAATATCCGTTGCTATATCAGCAGATTCTGGCTGTTCGGCGATGAAACCTATCAGTGCGTTGCTGGCGTCATTTAATTGGTTTTTTGTCATAACCGCCAGACCATCACCCATAGGAATAAAAGAAGCGGCCTTATCCTTTGCCAGGGTTTCCAGGGAGCGGTTCGATATGTTTTTCTGTCGTTCCGCCCAGTCAGAATTTTTCAGCTTCTCTTGAACATCCCTGGGGGCGCGTTTAACGAGATTGTCAAAATGTGGTTTGATTTTGGGGGATGTCTCAGCAAAACCCGACATAATTTCCAGACCCCGTAACAGCCCGGCGTTTTTATTTGCGGCCAAAGCCCCATCGCGATCAGGCAGGCACAAAAAAAACATGATGAAAAAGACCGTCATCATCACGAACGAATGGAATTTCTCGCGGTACATGTTCGCCTCCTGTCAATTAGGGCTCTTGGGCAAATAAAGAGCTGTCGCATTATGATCTTATTCTAACACGATTTTTCATCTTTTTACAAAAGATACAGTGTCATGGTAACTGGTTAACACAAGAGTACTGACAGGTTGCTGAAACCAGTGGATTATACTATATTGGTATTAGTTTTATCTATATTATTACAATGCGAGAGAGCAAAGGAGTTTGTCGATGAAGAAATTTATGATCGGTAGCAAACTTGTGATACTGGCTGCAAGCGTCGCAATTTTGTTGGCCAGTAATTCATCCGGGGTCATTGCCGATGAGTTGACCAAAGAGGGGATGATCAAGTCTCTTCGGATGTTAAAAACCCGCGCGTTTGATCCAGGCCGAACGAAGCGGATGATAAAATTCCGTAGCTTTGTGAATACGTTGCGCAAGAAAAAAACCCGTCAGATCACGGTGCAAGAGCGCACCAAGGTCGCCAAATTCGTTCGGACCAACAAATTGCCGTCAATAGATCTGGAAGTTTACTTTGATTATAATTCAGCGAAATTGAGCCCAGGTGCCATGACCAAGCTGACGGTACTTGGAGAAGCTTTGAGCGATAAGCGGTTGAAAGGAAAAACATTCCTGATTGGTGGGCATACAGATGCCAAGGGGGGCGATACCTATAACCAGTCCTTGTCGGAAAAGCGCGCTAATGCGGTGAAGGAGCATTTGGCCAAAAGCTTTTCACTGGAATCCAGTAGTCTGGTTTCCATCGGTTATGGAGAAGAGCAGCTGAAGTCCCCCGGGGCGCCTGAAGATTCAAAGAATCGGCGCGTGCAAGTGGCAACGCTGGGAGAATAGATTACAAAATATTGAAGGACCCTTGGTGTGATCTGCAACGAACTCTTCGATAAAACCCGGCCCGTTTCAGCGGTGCCGGGTTTTATTATTGTTTTTTCAGCACTGTTGTTAGATCCCAAAGAGTGCGCTTGCTTAGCTGGCGATCAAGGCCGCCTCGCAGATTATGCGCCTCAATCGAAAACAGCGTTCAGTCATCAGTTTCTGGTGCTATCCGCGAGGATCGCACGTGCCGTGAGGACGGTCGCGTCCACGACTTTACGCACCAATCTTTAGCAATCTCCATGAGGGCAATTTGGTCTTTCCCGACCTCGACCTCTTTGTGTCCTGTTGATGATGCCGCCGATGGCACCGATTGCTCCAGCAACATTGACACATATACTGCCGATGCGTGTCATGCCACGTGGGCAATGTCTGCGCGCGGGTGGTCTGTAGCATCTGTTGCCGCGCCGGTAGGTTCCACGTGGACATCTTCTGATTCTCGGCGGTCTGACACATTTGTTGCCTCTGCGATAGCTTCCCCTTGCGCAGCGAACAATTCTTGGTGGACGGATGCATTTTCTGCCTTTGCGAATGGTTCCACGAGGACACCTAATGATTGTCGGCGGTTTTGTGACGCACTTTTTACCCTTGCGATAATATCCTGTTGGGCAGTGTATCCGGGTGGGCGGTCTGATACATTTTTTTCCACGTTTATAGGTGCCGCGTGGACATCTGTGCTGCGGCTTGATGATGGTCGGGGGGCGTGGCGCAAATTCGGGTTCAGGGTCAGGCGTGCGTATGGCAATACATTTGCGATCATCCCAACTACTGGCATCTTCCTCTCCGGTTCTGATAGCGCAGTTCTGCGCGCCACTGGTCAGGCTTTCCGGCATTTGGAAGTTGAGATCAACGAAAACAGACTCTCCTGGTGGGAGGTCGACCTGACCAGAGCGACAATCTGTAGAGACGTCCTTTTTCTCGCAGCGCCATGTGTTGGGAGCCCAGTCACTTAGTCGAGCTCCGCCAACGGTAATGACATCTGATATTTGTGGATAGCCGTTCCAGGTGGTTGAGCCTGTATTGGTGAATTTGATTGTAAAACGACAGATCGAGCTGGGCTTGCATATTCCGTTTTGCGTTTTATCTATGGCTATATTTCCAGGACCAGCTGGATCTTGCACATCGATAACTGGCGGCGTTGGTTGAACGGGTATGTCGATGCAATGCCGGTTATTCCTGTGATTTTCATCATTGGAATTCTCAATGACAGCGCAGTTGTTCCAGTTATTTCCGGTATAGTCAAAAAGCGTTACGTAGAAATCCAGAACGGCTCCTTCACCCGGTTGCAGGGTGACGGAGGGGTTGGTGCAGCGTCCACTTTCATCGCAAGACCAGCCGGGCTGCGCCAGGGAAAAGGCCATGCCACGAACGATATTAGTGCCGGGCGGCAGGGATATATCACGCACCGTCAAGGGGCCGGACCAGGGCGTTGAGCCCACATTGGTGACGATCAAGCGGATAATGCACCCGGTTTCACAGCCACCTTCATCCCCGGCAGGATTATAGGGTGCCAGCATTTTCTCGATCTTGATGTCGGTATTATGCACCGGTTTGGGGCCAGGGGCTGGTTTGTCAGGTTCGCTGGTCTCGATTGGGATGCAGTGCTGGTTATTGTCCGGGTTCGAATCTTTCTGGACCATCAGAACTGGATCAATGCTGACGCAATTTTCAGCTGCCTGTTCCTCAAAGGCATGTTTTGGAATGAGTAGACCGACATGAAGCGAGACATATCCGCCGACCGGGATTGAGACCCTCTGATACTCAAATGTTGATGCCTGGGTCAGCGTCCATTCCGAGGGTGACCAGCTGTTAATCGTCGTATCAGTGCTTGGCAGGCTCTCCATGATCCGTGGGGTGCCAGTCCATAACTCTGGTCCCTTATTAATAAATTTCAGCTCAAATTTACAAATTCCCCCGGGTATACAAGTGCCGACCTGGCGCTTTTCAACGGCGATGTCAGTGGCGGAGGGCGCTGATGTCTTGATTGGAATGCAATGCTCGTCATTCTGCTGTACTGGGTCGCTCCCCATGCTTGCTGGTAGCATGACGCGAACGCAGTTTAGGGCATCCTTTTCGAGATTTTGCGGCATGCGCAAGGTTACCCGCACTCGCGTGCTCCGCCCCGGATTGAGGCGCTGTGACGGACGGCGACAAGCGAGGTAAATATTGGACTGGCTGCAGGACCATGGTTTGGATGCCCTGACCAGCTTGACACCTTTTGGTAACCTGTCGGCGAGATGAATATTTTGTGACCAGACGCCGGGGCCACGATTGATGAACCACAGGTCGAAATCACATTCACCGCCGGGTGCGCATTGTGTTTTTTGTTCCTTGTACACCTCGATATCAGGCTTTGGATTGGAGGCCACCCGGATTGGAATACAGTGACGGTTATTGCCAGAGTTTGGATCATTGGCAGCGCTAGAGGGTGAGAGTTGAACACAGTTTTTGGCACCCGGTTTGAGATTGGTGGGCATGCGAACGCGCAAGCTAACCCATCCCGGGACATTTGGCGGTAGTGTAATGGTTTGTGGATAGCTACACGTGACGCTATTGCCCGACTGAGTGCAACTTCTTTTGGGGCTGATAAGGCTTGAACCTGCGGGAAGGGTATCGACAAGCTCAAGGTCGCCGTGCCAATTCCCTGGACCACGATTAACGTAAAGCAGTCTGAATGAGCATATTTTTCCCGGCTTGCAGGCCCCAGATGTTTGTATCTTGCGTACCATTAAATCAGGCTGGGACGAGGGCGAGGGAGCCGGAGCCGGAGCTGGAATTGGTATTATTTCAACCGAATGGCAGTCCGCATCATTGAGAGGGTTTGCGTCGCCAGGCTGACCCGAAGCTCCTGGGAACAACAGATCCATAAGGGCGCTGTCCGGCAGCCCGGTGGGGAGGAGGCCGTTGTCGAATTGGAACTGGGAGATGGCGTTTTGTGTAACAATATCCAGCACCCCGTCAATTGTGCCGACCATATAGCCGGAGCCCGCAAGGGCCTGTTCGATGGTTTGGATGGCCGCCGGGTCGCTGGGGTCGTTGGAGGGAAGCCACATTCCTTCGACGCAATTTGTGAGGATTTGTCCAGCCGTGCCAAAGGGGATTAAAACATCCATTTCCAGCGAGACGGAACCACCCGTGGCAAGGGTCACAAAGCTATGTTCACAAATGACGTTTTGCGTGCTTCCGTTTTGGGTGCATAGCCAGTTCGGCTGCGAGCGGTAGTCGATCATGACACCGCTGGGGGGCAACGTATCCATTTCCCACAGCGGGCCGGACCATGTCCCCGGCCCATTATTGGTGACCGTGATCGTAAAGGTGCAAATATCGCCTTCCGTACATT
Organism: bacterium; assembly: GCA_024228495.1. GTDB lineage: Bacteria > Pseudomonadota > Alphaproteobacteria > Rhizobiales > JAKIUO01 > JAKIUO01. Next base: position 17,804 of record JAAETJ010000090.1, read on the forward strand.
GGGTAGGCCCTGATTTCGCCGTTTCAAGATCGGGTCCTTCATCCAGTGGTGGGCCCGATATAACCGGAGGCAGCTCATCAACAACGGGCGGAGCGTCAACAACCGGTGGTTCTTCTATGATCGGGGGTTCATCGACAACGGGCGGCTCATCAACGATTGGAGGACCCTCCATAGAAGGTTCGTCATCGTCGCTTGGCTGAGCGCCATCGCAGCGCTGATAAATCTCGATATCACCGATCATGGTGGCATGATTTCGCTTCAGGCTACTCATCAGGACCGTGCCGTCGACATCGATATTGTCATCGCTATCTATCAAGTAAGATTGCGTTATCCCGGTGGGTGGATAAGGGGAGCCAGTGGGGGGGTAGCTTTGCAATGCCGCCGGGGGCAGCACATCGTCAAAGCCAGCCAGCGGCGTTCCCTGGCTTCCATGAACATGGGAGCCATCAACCCGTTGTTCGGTTTCAGAGACAAAGCAGGGACCATTTGGAGCGCAAAGCCCATCTCCATTCATCCAGACGAATTGATCCGGTTTGTTTGGATCAAGGCTCCAGTCCTGTTGATAGCCATAACCAAAATCAACGCCGCCACAGCTGTTTGCGCGCATATAGGGGGAGTTGCGTTTTTTGCGATCATAATAACCCACATCATAGCGCCCGGTGATTTTCCATGAGCCGTCAATATCTAGTTCATAGCGCAAGACGCGGGACTCGTGCGGGTTGGTAAATGGGTTTTTGGCCTTCAGACCAAGATTGCGCACACCGCCACGCTCGGAGACAAGCATGATCGGCGCATTGCTGCATTTTGGGAAGGCAATATCGGTGACCGGGTGGCTTTTACTGGCGCGCTTAGTATCGGCGTGGCTGGTAAAGAAATAGGGCAGTATGAATTCACGCTTTATGCTGGCCTTGTTAAAGGAGCCATTCTCATGGATTTCGATGGACCAGAGTGCGTTTTGTTTTTCCTGGGTGCGGGCACCAGCAAATTCTGGAGTGCCAAATCCTTGAGCGCTCCAGGTTGAATAATACAGCCTAACCTCACCACTTTTTGGATCCTTGCGCACCCCAAGGCCCCAAACCCGGCGGCGAAAATCAGCATAATTCCAGCAAGCAGCGTTACGCGAAAACTCACCCGATGCGCATTTTATTATCTGAGCTTTTGATCGAGTGTCAAAGGCCTGTTTGGGGAGTGATTTTTGTTGTCCGGAGATCGTATCAAAAAAACTTGCACGCCCTGTCAGGCCATGATCGTAGTGACCAAGGTCGGTCCCGTCATCAAGCGACAAACGATGGATCATTCCGGTTTCGAGATCCGATATATAGAGCTGTTTGTTCCATCGGTCGTAGGCAATATTGCCGAGCGATGCCCCGGTGTTCTGCCGTCCCTTGAACGTGATCGAGGAAAAAAGTTGGGGTGCATAGCCTCTCGTCGCATCAAGTTTCCAGACAGCTCCCGGTCCAGCTTTTAGACCCCACATACCCTCCATCCAGTCTGAATTGTCTTTTGTGCGGTGCAGTCCGAATGCAGAAGTGGCGGTTAGATAAATATTGGGTTGTTCAGCATCATCAATGGCCACGCCAAACACCTGTCCGACTTGCCCAGCGAGTATGGAATTGCGTTGAGGTTCATTGACCCAGTGCTGGCCTTTGGGGGGTTGGGCCGGATTGCGCAAATCCACGATTGATCCAACCGTGCCGTTTACATCAAGGATTGTTTGACCCGTTTCATCGCTTACCCCCGAAAACCGGGTCACGAACCCCTCGCCAGGATGAAGCGGTTCGCCCGCGTCTTGCGCGGAAACGCGATCAGAAGCGATAATAACCGCCAACCATCCGACCAGCAGAAGAGTGAAAAGAACAAATATATCGTAGCGACGTGATCGAGGCATACCTATCAATACCTACTTTTAATAATAATTGCTTACAGGTACTTGATTATATCGCTAACAGATATTTATAGTAAAATACATCATTTAGCTCGCAATAGCCTTAATTGGTATGAGTTTGACTTAAAAAATAATACCCATGAGCAAGTCCTTGCTAATTATTGGATTATGCGTCTTTGCATTTTTTCGTTAGGAGACTTTGATGGATGCCTTCAAATCGGCAGCTGAGACCCACTGCTTCGCCCTTTATTTGAGCCACTCCGTTCGTCGTTTTGTTGCTCGACAATGCGTGGTTAATACTCGTTCATGAACTCATCTGGCAGGGGATACTCGCCATTGAATTGCGAGGCTGTGGCTCAGGACTTGGGTCCATCGAAATCGACAACGTTCACAATGATCCCATGACATGGGTCATTGCTAACGTGGTTTGGTATAATCGGGAGTCATTTGGTTAGAGCGGCGTGTCTTCGAGGAAATCGGCTCCGACCCAACCGCACAGATTTTTCTTTTTGGTGCACACCTTAGCCCATTTGCCGCTCTTGCGCTCTTGCCATTGCTTGATCACCACTTTGTCGCCCTTGAAAAGCGAGCCGGTCCGGGGGGCTTGCAGGTTTGGTTTCGAAAAGATATGTAGCTCTGGATAGAGCACGAGCATGGTTTTTCCGGTTGGTTCTGCTGAGGTCTGTTTTAGAGTCTTTGTTGGCAAGCTGTTCACTGCATTGCGGATCGCCCGCTGTGTGTCAGGGCCAAATTTTCCATTTACGAGGCCATTATAAAGTCCCTCCGATTTCATCAAGCGTTGGAGTTCGCGGCGAAAGGGGATGCTCCAGGCTTTAGCATTGCCGCTCATTTGCTTCACAGCGGTGGCATGTCCTCCCCGCAAGGTCTTGATTATATATCGAGCGGCTGTTTTATCGTTTTTCTTAATGCCTTTGCCACTTGAATAGGCGCGCGCCAAATTAAAACTGGCGCTAAGGTTTCCTTTGTCGGCCGCCTTGGAGAACCAGCTTGCGGCCTGTCGCAGATCCTTAGGCGTGCCGCGCCCAACCGAATACATAAATCCCAAAGAATTCATGGCTCGGGCATTGCCTTTGCCCGCAGCTTTTTTATACCAGCTGAGGGCTTTCTCATCGTCTTTGGACGTCCCCTGGCCATAGGCGTATTTAGCGCCGAGTTCACTCATGGCGAGGGGATCGCCTCCATTCGCCGCTTTTTGCATCCAGTTGAAGGCGAGCCCTTTGTCTTTATTCATGCCAATGCCTCGTTCATGAATAAAAGCCAGCATATACATGGCGGAGCTATCGCGCGCACTGGCTTTGTGGTTGAGCCGCTCAAAAAGCTGTGTTGGGGTTTTTGCCGCGCGCCAGATTGTGACTTGGTGTGCTTGATCCTGTGTGGTGGTTCTGGCTGTTGAGGGGTATTTTTGATCGAGCAAGTCTTGTCCATCCAGCCTGAGCAAAACATCCCCTGGATGAAGACCAATTATGTGGGCCGGGCCAGAGGGCGTGAGTGAAACAATAAGCGCCCCTCGTGTTTCGTTTATGCCAAGGGCCTGGGCAAGGGGCTTTGTGAGGGAAGCTACGCGCAAGCCGAGCCTTTGCCAGCTTGCTTTTTTGAGGCTATCAATCTTGACTGAAAATGATTTTTCACCAGCTTTAAAAGATGGTTTTTGGACGGTTTTCGGCTGTGCTGCAGGCTTGTTTACAGAGCTGCTTTGCGCGGTCTTTTGGGGCTGTTTTTGTTTATTCTTTGCGGCAGTCAATGATTTGAGTTGTTTGAGATTATAGTGTGCGGCTTTGTGTGAGGGGTCTAGTGACAGCGCCATGTTATAGTCAGATGAGGCTTTGTCCAGATTACCTTTTTTTTCATAAGCATCCCCTCTATTATTATATGCGGTGGCATATTTGGGATTGATGCGAATGGCTTTGTCGTAGTCCGTGATGGCACGTGAATAGTCGCCTTTGAAATGATAGGCCAGTCCGCGATTATTGTAGGCATCGGTAAATCTCGGATTAAGACTTATGGTCTTGTCATAATCTGCAATGGCTTTGTCGGCGCTGTTTTGATTACTATGAGCGATGCCGCGATTGAAATAGGCCTGGGCAAATTTAGGGTCGAGCCCGATGGCCTTTGTATAGTCTGCGATTGCGCGCGTAAAATCTCCTTTGGAGACATAGGCGCTGGCTCTATTATTATAGGCGACAACAAGACCTTGCGTGCTCACCTGTTTACCAAACAGGCGCCCGGATTTGATAATTGCAGAGCAACCCTTTATCTGCGCTTCGCTGCGGGTACCCTGGCAATCAGATGCGTCATCCGCCCGAGCACTCTGGTCAGGCGTGAATGTGCTGGTTAGAATAAATATAAATCCAAACAAAATGCGGAGAACCATCATACCCTCCTTACTGAGTATTTTTTAATGCATAAATGCTATCATGAAGTGTGTTCTCCCAGCAATGGCACAAGTGGCCTTGTCGTTAATGTTGGCATAGGGCCTTTATACTCAAATATGCTTGTCTTTTAAGTATGACGGGTGAGTTGCTACTATTAAACTTCAATATGATTGCATTTTGGTTTTCGGTGGGGTAAGATTATTTTACTGTAGAAGACTAATTTTCATGCATAAATACTCGAGCCGTCAGGTGCGGGTCTTGTTTAATTGGTATTTCTACTTAAAAATTTGGGAGAAATGGAATGTTTCAGTCCTTTAGCAAAGTGATTTTCGCATTATCAACTGCATTTCTGGCTTCGATTGTGTTCTTTAGCCTCAGTGTCCAAGGGGCGGATAGGGGAATACAGACACGTCATTACGAAGCACCAATGGCGCAACGAGCGACAGCAGCGCCGAGGACCATGCAACGCTCTACGGTACGTCGAACAAGCACGATCCGTCGTGCACCGCGTGTATCGAGAACTTTTACTCGTCGTCGAGCGGTTAGTCGCAAAAGAAGTGCCTCGAGATCCAAGCCACGTCGCGCGCGAAGTCTTCGTAGTTCCAAATCGCGCAAGAAGAAAAAAGTTGCGCGTAAAAGACGTCAGTCAGGCCCAACACTGGGCGTTGTTATTGGTCGTGGCGGAGGTATCGGTTTATCCATTGGTTTTTAAAATGGTCTGTGGGTGAGCAAGCTGAAAGGTTTGATAAACCTGCGAATGACTGGGTTAATGAGGGAACTCTTTTTGATCCAGTCGATATTATTTTCTTGTGTTTAAGAAATTAAATCGTGCTGATTTCAATCGGGGATGTTCTCGCTGTGCTGAGGTTTCTGCGTTCCATGGGTCTTGGGTATTTTTTTCTAATTTTTCTCATGTCGGGCCTTGTTCTCCCTGCATTGGCGTTGGAAAAACCAATTCTTTCCCTTGATACTGGCGGCCATATGGCGCTCATCCGCTCGGTGCTGTTTACGCCGGACGGCAAGCAGATAGTCTCTTCTGCAGATGATAAAAAAATACGCGTCTGGGATATTGCATCCGGGCGAACCGTGCGTACATTTCGCGGCCAGATTGGCGATGGCAATCGTGGCAAGATCTATGCTTTGGCCTTATCTCGGGATGGCAAATTCCTAGCGGCGGGAGGACGAATGCGAGAGGCCGGGGAGGGCACGCATCCCATCCGCCTTTATGATTTTCGCAACGGTGACATGATTGCGCTTTTGGACGCTCATCAAGGGGCGGTGCTGTCATTGGAGTTTTCGCCAGACGGACGTTTTCTGGTTTCTGGTTCGACAGATGATAACGCGATCATCTGGGATGTTGGCGGTAGAGCTGTGTTGCATCGTCTGCGGGGCCACAAGGCTGACATCAACAAAGCTGTTTTTACGCGTGATGGAGAGCGGGTTATCACGGGCAGTGATGATCGCACCATGAGATTGTGGAAGCGCTCGAGCGGCGCGCTGATTGCCCGATCGAAAAAGCATTTCGGAAATATATTCGGCCTGGCGATTTCACCTGTTACGGGAAATGTGGCGTCCTCGACGCAAAATGGCGAGGTGCGGATTTCCAATGATCGGACCTTGCGAAGGGTTCGAAAATTCCAGCGACAGAAGGGGGATATTATGGGGCTGAGTTTCAGTCCTGATGGTAAGCGTCTTTTGTCCGGGACCGGCACGGCGCCCTATAAGTGTCTTGTGTGGGAGATCAAGCGTAAAACACCGAAATTGCGCTATGGAGGCCATGATCAACTGGTTCTTGCAACGGCGATCAGTCCGCGCGGTGATCTGGCCGCTACCGCCGGGGGCAGTAATAATGAAATCCACATCTGGAATATGACAACAGGTCGCTTGGTTAAAAAACTGCGCGGCACGGGGAAAAATGTCTGGTCGGTGGGGTTTGCGAAAGACGGTCAATCTATTGTCTGGGGGCAGAAGCTTAGGGAGAAATCCTTCAATAATCGTGGCAAACTTCAATATGTCCTGCGCTTGCCAGAAAAGGCAAAAGCCATGGGAGAACCTCGCTCTCTGGAGGCGCTGAGCGACAAAAAACAAGACAAGAGATCTTTTCGGCGTGCCGTGATGCGTCTTGGCCGCACAAAGCTCAAGCGTCGCGCCGGAGGTGATTATGGGTATTATGCTCATATTCAGGTCACTCGAAGAAAGAAAAGGCGCGTCACGATTCGCCGCGATGAGAAAAGCGGTTTTGCTCATAACGCCATAACACTGACCCCTGATGCTCAGGAGGTTATTACCGGGGGCGGGAACGGCTGGCTCACGGCTTTTGGGGTCAACGGACGTAAGCGCGGCGATTTTATCGGCCATACCAGTGAGGTCTGGGCGGTTGCAGTCTCCAAGGGTGGTCGCCTGCTGCTTTCTGGCAGCAATGATCAGACAGTTCGGTTGTGGAACGTGGCGAGCCGAGAAAATATAATATCTCTGTTTTATGGCCGCGATGGCGAGTGGATCATCTGGACCCCTCAGGGATATTATGCGGCATCCCCTGGAGGGGATCTACATGTGGGCTGGCATATCAATCAAGGTGAAGATAAAGCAGCTAGGTTTATTTCAGCAGCGCAGTTAAAGCGCCATTTCTATCGCCCCGATATCATCAGGCGGGCATTGGAGCTGGCCAGTTCAAGCGAGGCTGTTCGCCAGTCTCCGGGCACCGATTTTGCGCTTGATGAATTATTGACCCGCAGGCCACCGGTCTTCGCTGTCGATAGTCCAAAGAGTGGCGCAAAAATTGGCAGTAGTCCCGTTATTATAGATCTGCGGATTGGTGATAATATTGACGTCATTGAGGGGTATGACGTCACGGTCAATGGCCGCCGTGTGATTTTGCGCTCGCAGGGCAGCCCCGCTGGACGCAACTCGAAACGCCACACCGTCAGCTTTGAGGTGCCTCTGTCAACGGGTGAAAATCTAATTGAAATCGTGGCATTTAATGCCATTGGTAAAATGCAAAAGCAGATCAATGTGGAGTATACAGGACGCTCCGATCTTGATAAGCGTGGTACGCTTCGGGTGTTGGCGATCGGTGTTGATAAATATCGTAATTTTACCGGGCAGGACCTGGATTTTGCCGAAGTCGATGCAAGTGCAATACGCGATATGTTGCTCAAATCAGCGGGACCGCTTCATGAAGCGGTTAAGAGTCAATTACTGGCTCATAAGGGCTGGTTACCGCCCACAGCCGACAATATTCGCGCGGCGCTTAAAGATCTCATCCGCTCTGGCCCTCGCGATACCATCATCGTTTTTATGGCCGGGCATGGGATCAATAAGGGGCAGGATTATCTATTCCTCCCATCCAATGCGGCCATCGATGATGAGGGAGAAATTACCGCTGAGTCGACGATCAGTTGGCGCGATATCTTCAATACGCTGGAAGCGGCGCGCGGGCAACGTATCTTGCTGCTTGATACCTGCTATTCGGGTAATGCCTATAATCCGCGACTGATCAAGGATGCCGCCGATGGCAAGATTGCCGTGTTGACGGCAACCGATGCTGAAACGCTGGCGCAAGAAGATCCGGAGCTCGGCCATGGTATTTTCACTCATTCGCTTCTCAAAGGATTGAAAGGCGCGGCCGACAACAATGAACACGGCAGAAAAGACGGACGTGTGCAGATGGGTGAGCTCAGTGAGTTTGTCAAAAAGCTGGTGAGGAAAATCACTGGTGGTAATCAGACACCGACAGCGTTCATGTCATCGGGACGCTTCTTTACCCTTTCAGGCAAAAAGGCGAGAGCAAAGGCAATTTCGCCCTGAGGGAGCAGAATGTCGATATTCGCATCATCCAGGTGCTGATGGGCCATGCCAAGCTCGACAGCACGGCGCTGTATACGCAGGTGGCAACCAAAACCATCCGCGAAGTGATGAGCCCGTTTGAGGTGCTGGCGTTAAAGAAGAA
>JAAETJ010000091.1 GCA_024228495.1 bacterium
AAAGCCTTCATTTTTCAGCTATTCTGGCGGTGTTTGCTGCAGCACTTGCCTTTGGTTATAAGCCTCCGGACCCTGATCAAAATACACAGACTCAGCGTCATCTATGGGACTATTTTGAATATATTGCCAACGCCTGCCTGTTCTTCTTGTTGGGAGCCAGTTTTACTGGACTCGCTTCGTTTGAGCAACTTCCCTTATCTTTGGTGATAGCTTCTTTAGTACTGCTGTTGGTTTCAAGGTTTGTCGCTATCTTTGTACTTTTTTACCGGTCATCAGCCTTGAAGGTGAGCGCCTGACTCATCAGGAATTTTGGTTACTGAATTTTGCAGGTGCGCGAGGAGCAGTATCAATAGCACTTATTTTATTATTACCCGACTCATTTGAATTGAAAGAAACATTTTTGTCGATTGCTTTCGTAATGATCCTGTTTTCTCTGGTGATATACCCGCTAGTCATACAACAACTACAGAGGAGAATTAATTCATTTACCGAAATAACCTAACATCTTCTAGATTTGCCCTAAAGTCTTTCGCGCTTGTTTGGTGATATTATCTTGAAGCGGGCAAGCTTGCGATAAAAGGTCGCTCTCGACATGCCCATTTTCTGAGCCGACAACTTCACCTGCCACTGGTTTTTGCGCAGCGTGTCGATCATCTGATCCCGTAGCAGCGCGTCCGCGTCGGTCATATCGCAGCAGGGCACCTCGTGCGGCCGCGACGAGGAACCGGTCGTTTGCAGCGGTTGTGGCGCCAGCTTACGTACAGGCGCGTCGAGAGCCGGCGAACAAAATAGATCGGGCGGGAAGTGCTCCAGACGCAGAATGTTTCCGTCCGTGATCGCGCAAGCATAGCGCATGGCATAGCGCAGCTGGCGAATGTTGCCTGGCCAATTGTGATTCTCGAGCGCATGCCGCGACGACGAGTCCAGGATCAAATCCGCAATTTCCATCGCCGCTGCTTCCTCGGCAAGAACCTTGTCGATCACCTCACCGATA
>JAAETJ010000092.1 GCA_024228495.1 bacterium
GATATATCCCTTTGTCAGCAAGCTTTGGCACGATCTTGCTCGGCGGTAAATCAGCGTATTCCGGCTCATTGGCAACCTTAATGATGCGCTGGCGTTCCAACTCTGTCAGCTTGTTTCCCGGTTCGTGTTTGGCATCCAGTCTCCCGTCCCGGGCGTTGTCTGGCCGTTCCCAACGTTGAAAAGTCTTAGCGCTAATACCAATGTATTCACAGGCCTTTGATTGCCTGGCTCCCGATGCACGAGCTTCGTTGACCAGCGTAATGATTTCGTCTCTCTCGCTGTTCATTGTGAGTCGTCCTCGTCGTTTCCCCAGATCGCGTTGACTTTTTTTTGGAGAACCAATAATGCCGCCGTTTCTGCCAGCGCCTTGTCTTTACGATTTATTTCTTTCCGCAACTCCTTGTTTTCATGCTTGAGGTTCTTCATCTCTTGCCTTTTGTTTACTTTTTCATTCGATGAATTCCCGCTGGCAAAATCTTGCTTCCATTGATCGACATGGTGTGGATAAACACCCTGCTTGCGACAGTATTTGCTCTTTTCTTCTTCATCCAGCGAAGCACATGCCATCACGATTTCAAGCCGTTCATCAAGCAACCAGTCCTGTGGCCTTTTCTCTATTTTCTTCTTGCGCGAACTCAATATTCCACCACCGGCAGGATTTTCCAGGTCATTGTTTCTTGCATCTCTCACCCACTTGCTCAATGTTGAACGGCCTATCCCGAGCTCATCAATTATCTCGGTTAGTGTAATTCCCTGAGCCCTGTTCAATGCTTTTTCTACTGCTCGTATCTTAAATGATTGACTATGTCTTGTACGCATTTCTGTCTACCTCTAATGAAAATTAGAGGCGACAACTATCCTGACA
>JAAETJ010000093.1 GCA_024228495.1 bacterium
AAGGAACCAAGGCCGTCACCAAGTACACCAGCTCCAAATAAGTGTCCAGCTTTTTTGTTGAGCTACCCGGAAACCCAACGGCCCTCTTCAGGGCCACCAAATCTGAAAAGAATTTCTCTAGGTAGGCCTACTGCTATAGTTAAAGCTTGTGTTTTGATTGTCATGCAAATCTACCAGTCTGAAGTAAAAGCGGTTTTGCTTCACAACCGCAAGAACTGCGCCATGACGTGATAACAGCATTGGACAAGAATTTATGAACGAAATGATTGGCAATCTGTGTTTTCCACCTTTTCGTACAGAATTCGCCTGCGTGGTTGGACAAGCTCAAATTCTGCTAGCAATTGCACGTTTTGTCAACGGATTTGCGTTTCCTTTGCTCATTCACGAATTTCGAACCCGGACCGAACGCCAAAACTGCAAAATTACTGACATTTGTCCAATCAGAGCCCAGCAAATTGTTGAGATCCATCCAATCACCGGGCGACGCGGGAATCCGTCAGATGGGCAGGCGTTTTAGTGTGCAAACAGTAAAATATCTACATTTTTGGAAGAATTTCGTAGGAAGAGAGAGTGAAACGATGGCCCGTACCAAGCAAACTGCCCGCAAATCGACCGGAGGAAAGGCTCCTCGAAAGCAGCTGGCCACCAAGGCTGCACGGAAATCGGCTCCCGCTACCGGAGGAGTGAAAAAGCCCCACAGATACCGACCCGGAACCGTGGCGCTGAGAGAGATCCGTCGCTACCAGAAGAGCACGGAGCTTCTGATCCGCAAGCTCCC
>JAAETJ010000094.1 GCA_024228495.1 bacterium
CGTCAGCACCGATTCCACGGCCGTTTACCTCAAGGTGGATGTCAACAGGTTGCGTGAATGCGCACTAAATCCTGAAGCGGGTTGGCCTCATGAATGAATTCCACTATCAGAGTCCATTAAAGCCCTGCATCGAAGGCATGATCCGTGAGAAACGCTCGCTCGGCTATAAATACGTCAGCAGTGCACGGCTACTCTACCGCTTCGATCAGTTCTGTCTGACCTATGGCTGTGACGATGCCCTCATCACTCAACCTCTGGCCCATGCCTGGATTCAGAAGGCCCCTAATGAGGCACTGGCAACCTTGCACAACAGGGCGTGTGTACTGCGCCAACTGGCGCTGTATATGACCCGGCTTGGCATCCCATCGTATGTGTTGCCCAAAAGAGCTTTGCCAAAGGTCCCTGGGTATACGCCTTACATTTTTAGCGACCAGGAAATCGCTGCGTTGCTTCAGCAAGCAGATGCCTGCCATTATTGTGCTGAGGTACCATTACGGCATCACATCATGCCATTGCTGTTCCGTCTGTTGTATGGCTGTGGGTTGCGGATCTCGGAGGCGCTCAACCTCAGGATGCAAGATGTGGATTTGCCTACAGGCATACTCACTATCATGGATGGGAAATTCAACAAGGACAGGTTGGTTCCCATGTCCCCTGAAAATACCCAACGTTGTTGCGACTACGTGAAAGTGGTGCATTTGTTTTCAGACCCGGGTGACTACTTCTTTCCCGCACCGGGTGGGCAAGCGCTCACCAAAGGCAATGTGTACAAGAACTTCAGACGCTTCCTGTGGCAGGCCCGGATATCACACGGCGGCTGGGGAAAGGGGCCACGGCTGCATGACGCTCGCCATACCTTTGCCGTTCACTGCCTGAGGCGATGGGTGTTGCAAGGGAAGGACCTAGCGGCCTATTTGCCGATTTTGAAAGCCTACCTGGGTCATGATTCGTTTCGTGACACGGCCCGTTATCTGAGACTGACGGCTGAACTGTATCCTGATATCACGGCAAAAATGGAACAGGCCTTTGGTCACGTCGTCCCCTCAACTGGAGGCGATAGCCATGACACCGACTGATTTTGCCAAAGCACTCTCTCATTATTTGGGCGTTTATCTACCAGGACAGCGCAACCTCAGCACCAACACGCTCAAATCATATCGGGATACCTTCAAGCTGTTTTTGCGCTACTGCAAGCAGGACTGCCATCTCGCCATTGAAAAACTCTGTCTGAGACATATCGACAAACAGCTGATTCTGGGTTTTCTGCAGTGGCTCGAGAAGGACAGGCATAACGGGGCATCAACAAGAAATCAGCGGCTCGCCTGTCTCCATGGGTTTTACCGGTACCTTCAGATCGAAGAGCCAGACAAACTGTTGGCCTGTCAGGAAATCTTGTCGATTCCGATGAAGAAAGCACCAGCACCGACTATTAATTACCTGACACCTGGAGCCTTAAAGCTGGTCTTGGCCCAGCCAAACGCATCGAAAGCCCATGGTCGTCGTGACTTAACCTTGCTGTGTGTACTCTACGATACTGGCGCGCGCGTCCAGGAGGTGGCGGATCTCTGTGTTGAGGATGTGCGACTGGATCCGCCACCCCTGCTGACACTGACCGGCAAAGGCCGTAAAAAGCGGCTGGTTCCGCTCATGTCGAACACGCACGCCCTGCTCAAGCAATACATGGACGAAGTCTTTTCGGGCCATGAGAACATGCCGGATCATCCGCTGTTTTTTAATCGACGGCACGGGAAAATGACACGGGCGGGAATTGCTTACATCCTGGCTAAGTATGTGTCTCAAGCCAGAGAAAAATCATCCATCATTCCAAATAAGGTAAGCCCGCATGTAATCCGGCACACCAAGGCGATGGAGTGGCTTCAGGCCGGCGTCAGTCTGATCTATATCCGCGATCTGCTAGGGCATGTGGATATTTCAACGACTGAAACTTATGCGAGAGCCGATACTGAAATGAAACGAAAAGCCCTGGAAAATGCCTACCCAGAGAGGGTTACCAGCAATCTTCCCCATTGGGAAAAAGATGAAGCCTTACTCACTTGGTTGGCTAGTCTGGAGCAATCAACCACGATGTTTTATGTAAAGTAATTTCGGGTAAGGCTCATAAAAACAGCGCCTTTGCCCGATTTCAGACCTCCCCAAACACCCTTCCATCTTCTGCCTTAACCGCTTGTTCTTCCTGACC
>JAAETJ010000095.1 GCA_024228495.1 bacterium
ATCCATCCTGAATTCCGTGCCGATGTCTGTGCGTGAAAAGCTGTGGGGAAGTCTCGTTGAGATAATGCGAACCGTTCTAAAGCTACCTGAAGGCGCTTATGTGTTTCCACATGAAATCAACGAGTTGTGTAATGGAGAAGTTTAAGCGAGTCCATGATTCAATCAAGCCACCGGTTTGGTCCGCCGCGGAGTTGCCAAATTTGTCCGAATCAAGTTTGGTTCAGTGGGATGCGGTCTCCGGCTTCGCTAGCGCTCAGCCGTCGACCGTTCAGTCCCGCTACATTCGCCTTCACAGCCACCTGCCAACCTGGATTCAGACAAATTTGGCAACTCCGCCAAAACGGACCAAGCCTTCTGGCTAGATGGAATCATGAAGTGTTATGGGGGATCGTAATCATCGTTCAACATTATGATGATACTTCTGAATGATTATCGAGAAACAAGTCGATTTGATATGACCCTTGTCGATTTCATGTAGAATAACCCAATTGCTATTTTCGGCACCGGCTTTTTGGATAAAACCCTCTGGTTCAAAACAACACGCAACATTTGGACAGAAAGATTGGCTTTTGAATCTGACGGCCCAG
>JAAETJ010000096.1 GCA_024228495.1 bacterium
CCATGCAAGAGGCGAATGACGCTGACCTGATTATTGTCCCATCTCAAGGATTCCATTTTGATCCGCTTAGCGCCGACCATTTGGAAAGGGTTGAATGGCTTAAGACCAGGTATGCGGAAGGTGCGAGCCTCGCAAGCGTATGTGCTGGCGCATTCACGTTGGCCTCTACAGGTTTGCTCGACGGCAAAACGGCAACCACACACTGGGGCTTGGAACAGCGGTTCAGGAAGACGTTTCCTGAAGTCAATCTAAGAACCGATCTTACTGTCACCGACGAAGGCCGATTGTTTTGCAGCGGAGGAGTTTCTGCGGAGTTGAATCTTTCTCTTTATCTCATTGAGAAATTTTGTGGCCGTGATGTCGCGCTACAAAGCTCCCGTTGCACGCTTGTAGATATGACGAACGGTAAACAGTCTCCATTCGCCGTGTACAAGCCGGAGAAAAATCACGGCGATGGGAATATTCTGATCGCCCAAAATTTCATGGAGAAACACCTTCGAAACAAAATTGACGTTGGGGCACTAGCAGACGCCGCGAAAATCAGCCTGCGCCAATTCAATAGGCGGTTTAAGGCCGCAACCGGAAAAACTGTCAACAGCTACCTGCAACTAATCAGAGTCGAAAGGGCTAAAGTCGATTTGATCAACACCCAATTGTCATTTGAAGAGATATCTGTGAACTGTGGCTACGAGAACGTCAGTTTCTTCCGCAGAATCTTCAAAAAACATACCAGCCTTACACCATTGGAGTATCGGCGGCAATATGGCCAGCATTAGGAGTTCGCGTTACGCCGTTAAGCAATTGCTTCATTGATCGAATCGTGGGCCGACTATCGGCATTTGGCGCGGCAATCTTGTTTATTGGCGAATGACCGGATTGGGTTCAACAGCAGCCCTTTCACAGTCTAGCAGGCGAACGTCGGCTTCCGAGCGGTAAGCGGCCCATTCGGCAGTGCAATTTCGTGGGCCTGGCTCTGAATGTCGGCTCTCACCATTAGGAGACGTTCAATTCGCTCGAAATCGAGCGAAACAAAGGACGGGAAGCGGCCAGAAGCCGTCAGTTTTAAGAAGTGGGCGAGGCTGTTTCGCCTCGCCCGAAGGGACAGAAGCTCTACTCAGAACGGATACGGTGGATCCACTCTCATCCGATATCCCCAATGAGGTTGTGGAGGAATCGCAAATACGGGTTGGTCTTCGAATGGATCTTGCCCCGCATAAAACACCTCAGTTGTATTCTCGATGTACATCGAATTACAGTCTTCACTCAAGGTGTCGGTTCCGCTCACTTTGCCGATCCCTACTGTGATTCCATCTGAATCGACGGCATACGCGATCAGCGTGAACGCAAACGTGTTACCGCCGGTCCTTTCCCAAGTTCCTCGAAAAGTAGAGATTTTCACGGCATGCTCGAACCCTGGAAATCCGCCCAGCGTCGCATCAAATCCGGGAATTTCAAGGCTGTAGGTGCCAGTCGAAGCACTTCTGCCATGTGCCGTGCTTAGAAAGATTTTTCCGCTAGTTGGCAGGACACCAAACCAACTGCCCTGAAAGTTGCACCCCCCGGATTTATCAGCGAGGGCCTGAGGTGCGAGCAGGATTACGCTGGCGAAAAGTAATAATGCGAGTTTTGTAGTTGAATGTCTCATCACCGCCTCCTTTCAACTTAAGTTGTTGAATGATCTTGGGGCAGCCCGGCGATCTTGGGTCCTTCGGGGAGTGGACGGTGGCTTCTCGGAGGAAGCGAGGACCCGTGGCTTTGCGTCACTGACTTTGGTCAG
>JAAETJ010000097.1 GCA_024228495.1 bacterium
ACTGTAATTGTCACTGTAATTCCCACTCACAGTGAGGAGGAAGTTGGGAGCTTTGTTCAGAGGTTCCTTAATTAACCGTTTTTTAACTCACAGATAATATTTTTTTAAAGAAAAGAGCCAAATATGAACTTCAAAGACATTTCGATTATTGCCAGCTTCGCTCTGTTCTCCATTTTTTCAGTTGGTTTTACGACTTTAGTGCCTCAACCGAACGAACCCGTTCTGGTTATCGGTAATCCTCTAAAGGAGGCAATTAGCACCTTCAATATTGTCGCTAGAGCTGAGGGGGCAGTCGTTGATGGAACGGCCTTTCCGTTTGCCATAATAGCCACTTCTAAGAATCCGCAATTCGTTGAGCAACTTTATAATCGAGGTGCGTGGTTCGTGGTGTCTTCTCGTATTTTAACAGGATGCTTTACATTAACTGCTAGGGGATAGAAATGGAAATGAAATATATGGATAAGTCGGTTAACAACCTGAATTTTGATAGAATTGCTTTGGTATTGCTTTGGTTCAATGTTACTTTAGCTATTCTATCTTACCTTTTCGTCTCAGATCATGGCCAAGCAGCTGGTATTGCTTTGGCGCTGATGCTTGGTGCTTTTCCAACACTCATGCAGACATTTCGTGGTGGCAGTGATCTAACACGGATGCTAAACAGTATTGCGCAGGCCGGATTGATCGGTGTCATACTAGCAGGTTTTGAGGGACACCCTTACCAGACTGATATCCATATGTACTTTTTTGCTATGGCGGCAATCATGGTGGGTTGGCATGACATTAAGGTACTGATTGCCTTCACTGCTATGGTAGCAGTTCATCACCTCGGTCTGAACTTCGTTTATCCGGCACTCGTGTTTCCGGGCGGTACAGACATACTGCGCGTCCTTTTGCACGCCGTGATTCTAGTTCTTGAGACAGCTTCACTGATCTGGATCGTAAGCGAGCTCAAAAAACAGTTTAAGGAAGCTCATGACGCCAATCAAGAAAGCCGTCAGGCTGCTCAAAAAGCTGAGCAGATCTCAGGCAGTCATCAGAAACAATCTGAACTAATCGCAAGTCAAAAAGCAGAACTAGAACATTACATTCTGGCTTTCCAAGAGCATGTTGATCAAGCACTTACATCCGTTCGGGATAATTCACAACACATGGAAGGCAACGCTGAAAGTTTGAGTGACAATATGCAAGCATCTTCAGAGCGGGCATCCGAGGCGATGACAGCTTCGAATGAAGCTCTTAATAATGTTCAATCAGCCGCTGCCGCTGCCGAACAGCTTTCCGCTTCCATTGCAGAAATCGTCGGCCAGGTTGAACAGACTACGCAAATTGTATCGGAAGCAAGCCGTTCCACTAATCAAACTGATACGCGTATCGCCAACCTGGCTGAATCCGCCGACAAGATCGGTAACGTTCTTGCACTTATTAAGGACATTGCAGAACAAACCAACTTGCTGGCGTTGAACGCCACTATAGAGGCAGCACGTGCGGGAGAAGCAGGACGTGGTTTTGCAGTTGTTGCGTCCGAGGTGAAAGATCTAGCGGAGCAAACAGCCAAAGCTACCGAAGAGATTGGAAACCAGATTGTTGGTATTCAAGGCGAGACCAAGGAAGCCGTTTCCTCCATACGCGAAATTGCAGGAACGATGTCTGAGGTCAATAATCTGATGACCAATATTTCATCGGCTGTTGAGCAACAAAGTAGTTCAACAGGTATGATTTCAGAGAATGTACATCTAGCAGCACAATTTTCCGGCAGGGTGAGTGACAACATTAATAGTGTAACAAAAGCCGTGGATACTTCAGCTGTATCTGCAAATTCTGTGCGAGCTGAAGCGCTGCAAGTATCAACTCAAACAGATCAACTCGAAACGATTGTCGGTGACTTTCTTCATAAAGTAGCCGGTTCTAGTAAGTAATAAATTGATACTCCTCCCTCATGTAGGGGGGGGTACATAAGGGATACAGGTGACAGTAACCGAATTAACTGATTTTCTACTATTTTTCACTTATCTTCGTTGAATTAATTCGTTTACTGTCACCGCAATTCTGTACAGATGGCAGCTAACCCAACTCAGACTAAAATTCTCAAAAAAGTCCGCTTGGTCTAACAACGGACACGGTTTGTTTTGATGGCAGTTAAATCGGAGTGTATATCCCACATGGTGCCTTGTCAGACTAGATATGAAATAGTTGACTTGGAGTATCAGATCAGGTCGGAGCTAATACAGCTTATGTTACCATTGTCGATGCGGTGCAATTGCACAGTCTTAATTGCTATTTTCAAGGCTTTCACCAAACGGGGACCAGTTTGGAGGTCTCTTATGCGTGGGCGGCACATTTTCATCTATCGGTGTTTCGCCTTCTTCAAGTGCTTTGAGTTTTTCTTTTTCGGCCTTTTCTTTTTCGGCCTTTTCTTTTTCGCGGCGTTGTTTGGCCATGGCCCGATGCTCGGCGGCTTTTCTGGCAAATTCTTCATCACGTTTGTGCAGTTTTTCGAGCAAGTTTACATCATGTTCCATTTTCATAACTTTGAGATGTTGTTCAAGTGATGCGGTGTCAATATTGGGTGTAATGGCGTCCAACTCGTTGAGCGAGCCCTCATATAATACGCTGGCCGCGGGCAGATTGGCATATTTTGCTTGCTCCATTGGCGAGATTGTCAAACGTGAGTGTGTGGTCATGGACGCAAGCACCAGACTGGCATCAAGATCGAGTTTTGCCTGATTTTGTGAGGTGTGAGTGGTTTTCAGATTAGCGGTTCCATCGGAGATAATAATATCTGCAGTAAGGGAGGGGATATCGAAATCTGCATGTAGCAAGTGACGTATGAAACGCTCTTTAAAAGGTGACTGGTCTTCGGATTGTTTCCACACTGCGAGTTCGTCATCGACAATATCATTTAAGGTCGTAGAGGAGAAATGGTTCAATTTGGCACGTGTAAAATCAATCCTGCCTTTGCCGTTCATCAATGAAAACAAACCCGCAGGTCCAAAACCGCGTCCGTTCAAATCCAGCTTGAGGGACATGGTCCCTGTTGCGATGGGGCTGTTGTCAACGCTTAGCGGCAATTGTTCGATGGAAGCTTTCTGGATCGCCAGCCTTCCGCGCATTGTGGCAAGGGTCGTTGAGAGGTCCAGTTCGCCAGCCGCATTGAGCTGCCCGCCCCATAGTTTGCCACCAAGATTATCCAGCGTAATTTTGCGATCCTTGATGGTTGCCGACAGATCGCCATTTCGCAATTTTATCTTGTCGCCAATGGTCAGGGTGTCGGCGGTGACGAGGATTTTCGTATTTATGCCACGCAGGAGATCAGCATTAAAACGCCTGTTGGTCATCAATGGCTTCAGGGTTTCGACTTCTCTTTGTACATTTTTTGTCAGTTGGCGTGCCGCTTCAAGAGTGCTTTGGTCATCGCGTATATCCTTGGCAAGCGGGTGTTCGAGCATGGGGGAAAATAGCGCCGGAATATGTAGTGCGCTCGTCAAGAAGATCAGATCGAGCTTTTTTTCTTTGGCCCCAAGTTCAAGAGTGGCGCTGCCCTCTATTTCTGATGAGGCAACGGTACCTTGTATCTGCGAGAATTTGTATGAGAGGTCTTTTTTATGGAGTGTGGCCGCAAGATCAAGCGCGCCCGATGATTTCTGGTCGCGGCTGTCAATGCCGATAAGCGCCAAACCTGAGGTCATGTCTTTTGCTTGCAGGCGTGTTTTGCCGGTAAAACTCCAGCGGTCCTGATACCATCCTAATAGCCCGTCAAAGCCTCCTGTGACCCTTGAAGAGCCAAATTCAATGCGGCTCTTGAGGCCATTTCTTGGACTGCCAGCCGAACTGAACCAGATGTGCGCTTTGCCGATTTCTTCTAACCGGGTAGGATCAACAGGCAGATAGGGAACAATCTGTGTGAGCAGCACGCGCCCATCATTATTGGTGATGGTTCCAGAAAGCTCCAATTGATTAATCTTGCGTTGCGCATCTGAAGAAAATAGATCGGTGCCAAGCACGCGGTTATCAAGGGAAATGTGGCTTGTGCCGGCGATGCCGTTAACGCGGATATTGGCGCGATCTCCCGTATCAGAATTGGCTTGTAGCATAATGGCAATGCGTAATGGCAGCAAGGATGCGGACTGTTTATTGGTCAGAAAATCGCTATTTTCTGGTACAAACCAGGAGCTGAACTGCTGTAATTCCTCTTGTTCTTCGATATTGATGGTGGCGGTCAGCGTACCACCTGGGGTCTTGTCAAGCTTGTTGATACTGCCATCGGCCTCGACGCGTAGACCTTTTTGCGAGCGTAGGGATAATTGAGTGATTTGCAGGCGCTCATCGCCAAAATACAGATCGGCCACCAAATCGCGGCCATCGAAATCATCCAGTCGCAAACGTCCAGCGCGCAACTGAAGCCTTAGATTATTGTCTTTGGCGAGCACTCCTAATCCAGAATTTGATTCCAAGGTACTGTTGGTTTCTATTTGCTCGTCGGGTTGCCTGGCTTTTGATGGTTTCAACAAGCTATCAATGAGTTCGCGCATGGCAACGGGGCGACCAACAAGCGCTGTTGAATTAATCTCGCTGGTAGTCAGTTTCAGATCGATTTCGCCGCGCTGTGTTTTCACTGGTGTGAAACGGGGAGCGCGGTGAGAAATCTTGCCGGTAAAGGAAGTGCCAGCAATATCACCGCGAACAGAATTCACCGCCCAGATATTAGATCCAAACAAAACATTACCGCGCATTGTAAACGGGTGGGAGCGTATGGCGCTAATGCCGCCATCCAATTTGGTGCCTGCCATCCAGGTCACGAGATGCCCAAGGCTTTGGCCGCGTATTAGGCCGTTGCCCTTAAACAAGGAACTGCTCGCGTGCTCTTCGAAACGCCCAGCGATAACGACCGCATTATTACCGGGCAAGCTGGCATTGAACTTCTTGATCTGCAATTGCTTACCGGTTTGCTGTAAGGTGATCTGTAAATCCTGAACGAGATCGCCGTTCAGTTTGATCTGGTTTATATTGACGTGGAACTGGCCGCTGTCGAGATTGGCCGCGTTTGCCTGGGTCTGGACACTAGCAAACAGATTGGTGACCACTTCTTTCAGAGAATTGCCAACTTGCATGCCATCTTTCAAATGATCAATATCGATCAATCTGGCGCTAAGATTGCCGTTAATATCAATATGTCCTTTGCCCCACGAAAGACGCCCTTTGCCGGTCAGGACCTGGGGACGGTTCTTGTGCACGATGGTGACTAGAATTTTGTCAAACAAGGCACGATCAGTATTTGCGTCAATTGATGTTTTAACCTCGATAGGTCGCACCCTGTTTTTACCGCCAGCCATTTTGGCCTGATTTTGCGAGGCTCTGAAGAACGGGAAGCTCCCGGAAATAACGCCATTGAGAGTAGGTTGGCTACTTAGCTGCAAGATTGAGCCATCAAAGGCGTAGCGATGTCCCTTGTTGGGGGAGCGTAAAATGCCCCTGACGCGCATCTGTTCCTTGTCATTAATGCTGCCTGTAGATACTCGCAAAACTTGCTGTGTATCTCCCTTACCGATAGTGCCGTCAAACTTGAAAGGGCCTTTGAGCGAGTCGGCGGAAAAACCACCGTTCAAAGCGTGTATGATGCGGCCACGCTTTTTCTCAACACCGTTACCCCTGGTTTTGGTGCTGACTTCAACGGTGCCATTGACAATCGTCATGGATTGCAGAGATATGGCCGTGGGCGTGAACGGTAAAGAGGGGGGCGAGACCGGTTTCCTGGCCCAGTTGCTATTGCCGCTTGCATCCATCGCAAAGCGCAGATGTGGTTTGATAATGACGATTTCTTGTACTTCGACGGCGCCGCGCAGCAAGGGGGGTGCGGACAGCCATAATCTGAAAGCCTGCGCTTCCAGCAATGAGGGAATGGGTTCGTCGCTATTTGCGGGATCGAGTGCTGCGTCGATGCTGATATTTTCGAGTTGCAGATAGGGGGCTGGCAACAGGCGCAAATGGATATCGCCGGCAACCGTCAAATTATGGCCGATGAGTTTTGATGCTTGCGCTTCTATTTCACTTTTATATTGATTCCAGTCGATAAAATAGGGAGCTGCGAGCGCTGTCACCAGCGCTGCGATAAACAAGCTCAGCAGAATTTGCAGAAGATTATTCACCCATCGTTCCCATCGTTCTCATCAAATAAGGGCCTTTTGTCCATTCTAGCACGTTCATCAGACAAAGGCCTATAGCGCTTTGGTTGAGCGTTTCAGCCACTTGCGTTCTTTATCTGTTTCAAGATGGGGGGAAATAAGGCGATGAACCTGACTGTGATAGTCATTCAACCATGAGATTTCAAACCGTTCAAGCAGTTCTGTGTCGATCAGCGAGCAATCCAGTGGCACCATTGTGAGGGTCTCAAATCCAAGCATTGGGCGTTCGCCACCCGTTGGTTTTTGCTCAGGTGTGACCAGCACCAGATTTTCTATTCGGATGCCATAGCTGCCGGTTTTATAAAATCCGGGTTCATTGGAGACGATCATGCCAGCGGCAAAGGGTGTAGTGGCGGCTTTTGAAATAGCCTGTGGGCCTTCGTGAACGCCAAGAAACGCTCCAACACCATGGCCGGTGCCGTGATCATAGTCGAGCCCCGCTTTCCACAAGGCCATGCGTGCCGAACCGTCGAGGTCAACGCCTCTCGTACCTTTGGGAAAACGGCTGGTGGCAATGGCAATATGGCCTTTAAGAACCAATGTAAAATGGCGACGCATTTCGCGGCTTGCTTTGCCAATGGCAACCGTGCGGGTGATATCGGTGGTGCCATCGAGATATTGCCCTCCCGAATCGACCAAAAATAAGGAGTTTTCCGTAAATGTCTTGTTGCTTTGCTCATCGACGCGGTAATGTACAATGGCTCCGTTGGCGCCAGAGCCAGAGATGGTCTCAAAGCTTAGATCTTTGAGTTGCCCAGTCTGGATGCGAAAGGCTTCGAGTTTGCGAGCCGCTGTGATCTCGTCAATGTCTTTTGCAGCTTTCGTATCAAGCCAGCACAAGAAACGGCTCACCGCGACGCCGTCTCGAATATGAGCTGCGCGCGTACCATTGATCTCGGTCTTGTTTTTTATTGCCTTGGGCAGCGCACATGGATCGGCGCGATGCACGATCTCCAGTTTGCTTTGTTCTTTGAGGCGATCATTAAACCAGCAGGAGGTTTTGGCGGGGTCAATGGCGATACGGGTTTTGCGCGTACCAAGAGCCTCAAGGCGTTTGGCAAGCTTGTTCATGGGAAGCAGACGCACGTCTTTGCCGAGTTTTTCTTTGACCACCTTGCCAAGTTTTTGCGGATCAATTATCAGCTCTGGTTTTTTACGTGCATGCAAGAGCGCGTAAGAAAGGGCCAGCGGCGTGTGCGGTACATCCCTGCCCCTTATATTAAACAGCCAGGCGATGGAGGCTTGATCGGTCAGCAAACATGCTCCGAGTTTTTCTGCGCCCAGCTGTTTTTGCAAGAGTGCGATTTTGGTGCTGGCTTTTTTTCCCGCATATTTTACGGGATGTAAGGAAACTGGTGACTGCGGCTGTGCGGGGCGGTCATCCCAAATGAGATCAAGGGGATTTTCATCGAGCGGCACAAACAGGCAATCAGGATTTTTCTTGGCCACCAAGTCTCGCATATTCTCGATTGTTTTCAAAGTCATGAGACGCGAGTCATAGCCGATGCGTGATTTGCCTTTAAGGTTTTGCGCGATCCAGTCACCAGGCTTGTTTTGGGGCACCTGCATGGGTTTAAACACATCCATATCCACTTCATTTGTGATCTGAAGCGTGTAGCGCCCATCAATAAAAATGGCGGCTTTTTTATCAAGAATAATGGCCATGCCGGCTGATCCGGCAAATCCTGTCAACCAAAGCAGGCGCTTGTTGCTGGCTGGAAGATATTCATTTTGGAACTCGTCACCATGAGGGACGATGAAGCCATCAAGCAACAGGCTATTGAGCTGCGTACGCAGTTTTTTTACACGATCAGGAGTGACGCTGGTTTCGGATTGTCTGGAATAGGATTGATACATGACAAATTAATAGGGCCTTGCGGGGGGAAGTTCAACCGCTGAAACCAAACTGTAAATAGTCAAACTATGCGATGTTTGCATATCAGCTTTGTGTGTTCTGCTCTAGTTCGTATCTTCACTCGATGTTATTAACACGGTTGTCAATGAGCATTTAAATAGGGCGTCATCTCTCATCTCTCATCTCTCATCCCGCATATCTGATTTCGGGTGGTCGAAATATGAGGCGACGCGCTTGGGTAGTTTTTACAATTTGTGCATATGGCTGTCGACGTTTCTCTTCAGGCCTTTTAAATTTCGTGCTAGCGGGCCGGAATCAACGCCGTATTTGAAATCGCAATTAATATATTCTTCGGGGTTCAGTTCGGGTGAATAGGCTGGCAGAAAAAACACTTTTATTTTTACCCTGATCTCTTCGCGCGCAAGCTACTCCCTGACCAGCTTTGCATGATGCACGCGCAGACCATCAAACGAGATGCAAGGAACACTAAATTACTTTCACCAACGTTCAGAAAACCCCGCACGGCTCGTGTTGATAGCAAGTAGGTTTGTGCTAGAAGATGGCAGGATTATATACTGGAGACCCATTATTTGCAGGATATGACGGGGCAACTCGAAAAACGTGGCCTGTCCTTTATGGATGTGCGCAAGGTTCGAGCATGCTAACGTTTTTGCAAGATCAAGGTCATCCATTCATCAATCTGCAATCGCTTGACGAGGTTAAAACCGTGTCCATGATAGCGCGCCTCTACGGCCCTGGATTGCGTGCACAACATGCCAGATAGAATCAAGTGGCCGCGTGGCCGCAAGTTGTTTTTAATATCAGGTGCCATTTGCAGCAGTGGTTGCGCCAATATATTGGCGATCATCAAATCATATGGAGCCTTGTTTTGCAGGGCGGGATGATGAAGGCCGTTAGCCTCAATTGCTCTCAATAGTGGTCCCACCATATTGAGAGCGGCGTTTTCCTTTGAAATTTTAACGCTGATGGGATCAATATCGCTGGCCATTACCGGGCGGCGCAATATTTTTGCAGCCGCAATGGCCAATAATCCTGTGCCGGTACCAAGGTCAAGCACATTGTTATATCTGTGGCTCTTGAACAGATGGTCAAGGGCTAGCAGACAGCCCTTTGTGGTACCGTGATGAGCAGTGCCAAAGGCCTGTCCCGCATCAATTTCGATATCGCCTGCCAGTTGATCAGCGCGCGCGCGATCATGACTGCCATAGATGAAATAGCGGCCAGCGCGGATGGGCGATAGCCCACTTTGTACGATGGCCACCCAGTCCTCATTTTCCATTTGCGTGAGTTCAATCGAGGGCAGGGGAGATATCGCTGCTTCCAGAAATGATTTGATCTCAATGAGATCGGGGCGTGTTTGATAATAGGCGTCCAAGGCCCAAATCAGCGGATCAGCGGTTTCATGCATCGATATGGCAGGGGGATTGATTTCATCCATCTGCGCAAGACGATCTGTGAGCCTTGAGGTCAGTTCAAAAGGGGCGACAAGATGAAGACGATAAGTCGTCGCTGTTCCGTGATCTGGTGGACTCACGTTTCTTCCTCATATTCCATACCGTTGGTATCAGTGTCATCGTCAGACAAAAGTGTACGCCATTTTTGCTCTAATATTTTGCAGGCTTCAACTGGCGCTACAGCGCTGATGATTTTGTTGGCGTCTACTGACAGTAACTGATCATTGTTCAGGCGCGAGAGCGCATCTTCCAGATCAAAATCAACAATGACACCAAATTCGCGGATCAGGAACTGCTCGATCATCACATCAAGCTTACCGTCCTCGCGCAGATCCTCGGGGGCCATGGGGTTCCGTTGTAAAAAGAAATAAGCTAGCATTTCTTCCTTGATATCTTCTTCTTCGGCGCGATCTACCAGCAGCGTCAAAACACCTCTATTGTTGGCGAGGGAATGGAAAAACAGCCTTTGTGCAAGCATCATCATATATTTGGTGCGGGTATTAAAGACTGTCATGATCTGGCGAAACAACAGGCCAATGACCCCCGCCATGGCAGCGATCAGTCCTATAGGGTTGGCGGAAGCTATGGCGGCCATGATTTTGCTGGCTGCTCCCGCGATTCCGGCAACGGTGCCACCGCCAGCAGTGACTCCAAGTTTGATCTTGTCAAACATGCGCAATCTGACTTGCGTATTGGGAAACATCATTTCCATGTCTTCGCGCGGGATATTTTTAAACAATCGTAAATAGACGTGATTTCCCTCAGGATCATCAGGTAAGCCGTGGCGCTGTTTTGCATTGATTTTGCGTGCTTTTTTTTCGCTGACGTCTTCACTTTCCATGATCTCTTGCACGCGCAGCTCAACGCTTTTCAGTTTAAGAAGTAAAAACAAGCGTTTATATGTTGGCACTTCAAATTCACGTGGAGAGAGATATAGATTGTCGATCACTCGTTTTTTGATGGTTTCGTTTTCGCGGCCACGCGCATAGATCAGCACCTCGTCAAATTCACTCAGGTCAACTTTGAGTTCCAGCCCATGAGCTGAATTGGCAGTTAGCAGCTCCTCCAGTCTCTCAGGCGTGATGGGTTCATAGTTGGCCTGTGTTACCAGCGTCGTTATTTCTGTGATCAGTCCGGTTTTGAAATTCAGTAATTGCTCTTCGCTATGTTGCGTAATGCGCTTGGTGTCGCGGTCCGGGCTGAAAGGTAAATAATATTGTTTCAGGCGCACAGCACGCTGTTGGTAGGTCTGATGGCGCCAGACCGAGAGATAGCGGAACAGATCCTTGCATGAGCCCACATCATCAGCGACAAGGCCTTGCTTTTCCTCTTTCGCCAATCGGTGCATGAGCGCAATGCGGCTGATGGGAATAAATTTCTCTCGTCGGAATTCTTGTGGCTGAGCGGCTATTCCCTCATTTGCAGGGGTATGACCATCGTCTGCAATCGTCAATTCAGGCGTGCTAATACTCATAAATTGTCTCAATCATTGTCTCATGAAAATTCAAACAGGTATTGTTCGTCCCCGCCAACGCAAATACTATAATGGAAATGTAATCAAAATCCAGCTGTAACACCTGCATGTCGATCAACTGTCACGATCGCCAATGATGCGAGAGATGAAAAACATCCATCTTCACGCCTTATTGTGGACCGCAAAACACGGCTGTTTAATGATCATATCGGCAGAGATTTTTTATTCTGACTGGTTCGTTCTTGCCGTCGGTTGGCAGATCAGCTTGTCTCCCCCACGCCGCTCACCACTTTTTTATGCCGGAGGGCGTTAAGGACAGTAGTTTAACGACTTGTTAACAGTGTGAGGTTTCGTCTATTATTAGACAACGTTGGTATATTGCCGACCGGAATAGATCATTTCGATAAGTCAAATTTCCCAAGTCTGGAGGTTTATTGCTTGTTTTCCATAGGGTTAAGTGGATAAACCGCTCGATTGAGAGCGGGCGCAAATGGTTGGCAACGAACAATTGGATAAGGATTTGTGCATCCTGTTTTGGGTGTAGCGATTCTTGGTTAGATGGTTTTGTCTGTTCGCGTCAGGCTTGCTCACAACAGACAGATAACGAACGAGGTTGAATTATGTGGAAGTGCAAACCCTATGGGTTATTATGGGGGCTTCCCTTGCTCGCTCTGCTGTGGCTGCTGGTTTTTTTTGGTGAGCGGCGCAATATTGAGGCCGACCTTGCTGATCGCGTGACCACTCGCCTTGAAGATGCTGGCCTCAATTGGGCAAAAGTAGAATTTAGCGGTCTTCATGGTGTCATTAGCGGCATGGCCGGGGGCGTTAAAGAGCAAGATGACGCTGTCGCGCTTGCTGAAAAAACTTGGGGTGTCTGGGATATTTCCGAGAACATGGACGTTGTGCGCACCGCGTCCCCATATCGCTGGTCGGCAGATATTGGGGGTTCAAAACTTGTTCTGGAAGGCTATGTGCCAAGCCTCAAAGCCCGCAAAGCCATCAATACGATGGCCATGGCGCAGTTTCCAGGGGTTAAAATTATTGACAAAATGGAACTCGCATGGGGCGAACCCAATCGTCGTACTTTTATGGAGACGGTGGGCTTTGGCTTGAAACAGCTAACGGGTTTTACCTATGGTCGCGTCGAGCTCAGCGACCGTAATTTTAGCATTGAGGGGCTCACCAAAGACGCCGCCTCGTTCAAATCCCTGAAAGAAGCGTTGCGCGAAAATTTACCACTGGATACCCGTCTGATTTCCAACCGGACCAAAGCTCCAGAAGTGCTTGTTCCTCTCGCATCCCCCTTTAGCTGGACAGCCAATAAGCAGGACAAGGTTTTGCGCTTGTCCGGGCATGTTCATTCCGCCTCCCAGAAGCGTGATATTATTTTTAGCGCCAGGCGCGCCATGCCGGATCATCGGGTCATCGACAATATGGAGATCGCCCGCGGAACGCCCACCAAACGACAGTGGAACCGCGCCACCAGTTTTGCTCTGGTGCAGCTGGCAAAACTCCAAAGAGGTATTGTGACGCTCGAAGATCTTGATTATATGATCACGGGGCACGCCGCCAATCGCGGTGATTTCAGCGATGTTGAAAAGGGCTTGTCGAAATTGCCCAACGGCTTTCGCGTTGCCAAAAAACGCCTGACAGCCCCTGTGGAAGTCAAACCAGAGATCAAGCCAATCGTACCCTATGTCTGGCGTGCTGATTTTCATGCGAGAAGATTGACCCTTTCGGGCAATATCCCGGATAAAAGCACAAAGCGTATCATTAATAGCCAGGCCAAACGCTACTTCCCCAGAGCCGATATCATCGACAAGATGGAAATTGGCCCCGGTGTTCCTAAGAGTTGGAGCGAGGCGATCAACTCATCGCTTTCCCAGTTGGCACGGCTCGACAATGGAAACGCAATGGTCTGGAACACTGAAATCAGGTTGAGCGGCAAAGCTGCCAGTGTGGAACGTCGCGAAGATATCCTTGAGCGCATGAAGAGCGGCATTCCCCCAATCTATCAGTTTTTCGATCAGATCAGGATAAAGGAACCTGAGTTCAAACAACCAGAAGTGTTTATTGAGCAGCCAGAGGTCAGGCAATATCAAGAAGAGGAATTTTTATCCGAGGATCGACTTGAACGCTCAGAGTGCCAGTCCTATCTGGATTCGATCCTGTCGGGGGGAAACATTCAGTTTTCACCTGCAAGTGCGGAATTTCGTAAAGACAGTTTTCCGGTATTGACGCGCTTGGCCCATACCGCCAATCGCTGTCCTGGAACCCGCATCGAGATTGTCGGCCATACTGATTCTGATGGCAGCCGCAAATTCAATGAATTTTTATCGCTACGCCGGGCGCGCTCGGTGGTCAACTATCTGACCAGCAAGGGTGTTTCGAAAGATCGTTTGAGCTCTGTTGGCTATGGCGAAGCGAGACCAATTCTGCCCAATACAAGCGATTCCAATAAAGCCAGGAACAGACGTATTGAGTTCAAGGTCAAAGAATTCTAAATCAGCAATTGATGCGATATGGGAGTGACGTGAGATGATGTATTTAGTGGTAAAGCTATGGCCATATCTGGCACTGGCATTCCTGATCGGTGTTGCGATCTCGTGGATTACCTGTCGTTGGGAAGAGGACTAGAAGATCGAGCTGTCCGTCGCACCTGAACCGGACATGCAAATTTTCGCACAAGAAAACATGACAAAGAACTGCAGAAAGCTGACGAGATGAGTATTTTTATTATTCAATCCCTGTTCCTGATAACGGTGACCTATTTTTTAGGCGCTAATGTCGGCTGCTGGATGCGCAAGTTGTTCACGAATTCTGCCAGTATGCTGCATCGCGCAAGCGACAAGCAGGTGTTTGAACCAGCGCTGACGACAGTAGCGACAGCGGCCGTTGGTACAGCTGCGGCAGTGGGCGCCACGAGATATGCCGGCGAGGAGGGAGAAGCGAGTATCGAAATCAAACGACCGGATGTTCAACCGGTCGAAGAACCTGCCGATATTGCACCGGTTGAGCGCGAGACCATTTCTTATGTAGATCGAGTGCCTCCCGTGACGATTGATGAAGCGGTTGTTCCGCTCAAGGATCTATCGACTGACGATTTGACAAAGATCAAGGGCATTGGCCTACCGGTAGCACTTGAGCTCAAGAGAATTGGTATTAACCGTTTTGAACAGGTCGCGCGCTGGAGTGAAGAGGATATCGCCAATATTTCTGATACACTTGGTTTTTCAGGTCGAATTGAACGCGAAAACTGGATGGCTCAGGCTCATATTCTGGCAACCGGTAACGAGCTGGGATTTACCACCCATCAGTTGACCCAGGCCGAGCAAAATACCCCCTCAAGTGATATTGGCAAGCT
The DNA here is from genome assembly GCA_024228495.1 of bacterium. Taxonomy (GTDB): domain Bacteria; phylum Pseudomonadota; class Alphaproteobacteria; order Rhizobiales; family JAKIUO01; genus JAKIUO01. Next base: position 14,348 of record JAAETJ010000097.1, read on the forward strand.
GATCAGTGACGCCAATAGCGCGCGAGACATGGGCGGGGATGATCTGACGAGAGTCGTTGGAATCGATACCAATATTGCAGCCCAGTTAAAACAAATCGGCGTGACCAGCTTTGCACATATCGCCAACTTAAATAAGGACGAGGTCGCAGCTATTGGTCGTCGGCTTGGTATTGCTGGGCGTATTGAAAGTGAAAACTGGGTACGCCAGGCGAGGAATCTGGACACCACCACAGTCTATGGCCAAGGTTGAGATTGATTGAGGATGAGGAGGGCTGGATGTTTAGTTTTGGTTGGAAGCAGGTCGTGGCCTGTACGGTGATTGCAGGAGCTTGCTCCTTGTTTTTGAGCTCGTTTTCTTCTCTCGTCTTTGCTCAATCAACTACCACCCCCCCCTCAGCGTCTTCGTTTGCAGACTATGTTGCCGATACCAATGTTGGTCGGCCTCTGGAAGCGCCGGTGAACAGGCGACCAGTTAGTAAAAAATTTTGGTGGAGTGACGAATGGTATCTCAAGGGCAAGCTCAACGTGCCGGTCAATCATGATGTGGTTGACCGCGCCATCAACTATATCAACCCTGTTGATGGTACCGAAGTTCCCGCCATTATTTATCGTCCTAAAACCAAGGGCAAGTTCCCGGCCATTTTGTTTCAGCATGGACGGCGCGGTCTCGACAAGCTGGTGCAACGATTGCCAAAACGTCTTGCTGCGCGCGGTTTTATAGTCCTGGCTCCCAACGTCTATGACGCCCGATTTATCGAAAAACTGCCGATGGAACATATGGCCGAGACCGAGGGCGATGTCGCTGCTGGAATAGATTTTTTGCTCAAACAACCAGATATTTCCACTTCGAAAATTTGTCTTTATTCCCACACGCGCGGGGGCTATTACACCTTGCAGGCGGCGGTAAAATTCAAGCATCAGCAAAAAAATGTGGCGTGTTACGCCTCTTCATATCCCCATTGGCAAAACCCCAATGCGGTGGAACCAGCGCAGGTTTATCGCTATGCCAGTGAACTTGATCACCTGACCATCCCGACAATGGTTTTTATCGGCGAATATGAGCAATATCAGCGCCGCCGCTCAATTGAAACAGCGGTCAAGTTTATGAAGAAGGCCGGACGCGATATCAAACTGGTGATCTATCCTGGCGTTGGCCGTGGATTTGATTTTCGCCCGCCGTGGGTGCGTACTTTCGCTGATGATCTGGCCACCAAAGACCAAATCATCAGGCTGGATGCGTTCTTTCGGACGCACCTCAAGTAAGCCAAATAAGCGATTAGCCTAACTGCTTGTCGATCTCTTGTCGGATCAGTTTCGCATTGGCCGATAAAATGCCGTCTTGCTCCTTCTCGCTGGCGGCGTGTTTCATCGGTACACCCAAATAGCGTGGCACAATATGGAAATGGATGTGAAAGACCATCTGTCCGGCGGCTGCTTCATTAAGTTGCTGAATGACAAAGCCGTCGGCTCCCATGGCCTTGCTGACCAATGGGGCAAGCTTGTGCACTGAACGTATCAGGACGCAAAGATTGTCGGGGTCGATATCTATCATGTTGATCGAGGGATTTTTTGGTATCACCAGAGTATGTCCCTTTGTGCGCGGCATGATATCCAGAAAGGCGAAGGTCTCGTCATCCTCAAAAACTTTGTGAGCAGGCATTTCACTACGCAGGATTTTGGCAAAGATATTATTGTCGTCATAGCTCATATTGCTTTTCCCTTATATTCGAACCCGGCCTTTATGGTGATCTCTTCAATGCGCTCATCGCTGACGGTCGCTGGATTGAGGGTGACCTTACAGCTATTGGTTTCATGAGAGGCGCTTGCGGTTTCAACTCCCTCTTCGAGCAAAAGTCTTTTTTCCAGAGAACTGGTGCAGCCCCCACAGGTCATTCCTTCGACTTGATATGTTCGCTGTTCCATCGTTGATCCTTTCGGGCGCGCGTTGGCGCTTTGATCTCCACCGTTCTTGCGAAACGGCGAGTGTTCGCTCAAAATTTCATGTTCCATTTTTATATAGCGCTGTTCGCTGGAAAGGAAATGCGCAACCGCCTTGCGAAATCCCGTATCGGGTAAATAGTGGATGGAATTGGTTTGTGTCGGCAGGTAGCCGCGTGCCAGCTTGTGCTCTCCTTGCGCCCCGGCTTCAACGCGCGAAAGGCGATGATTGATGGCATATTCGATGGCCTGATAATAGCAAAGCTCGAAATGTAGCGATGGATGATATTCGCATGAACCCCAATAGCGGCCATAGAGCGTGTCATAGCCGATAAAATTCAAGGCACCCGCGATGGGCTCGCTGTCGCGATAGGCCAGAACCAGCAAAATCTGGTCAGCCAAACAATTGCTTATCAGCGAGAAAAACGAGCGCGTCAAATAAGGAGTGCCCCATTTGCGGTCACCCGTATCTGTGTAGAACCTGAAAAAGATATCCCAATGCTCGGAGGTCAAGTCGCTGCCGGTCAGATGTTTGATCTCCAGTCCGGCCTGTATCGCCTGGGCGCGCTCCTTGCGAATGGCTTTGCGCTTGCGCGAAGACAAGGAGGTCAAAAAATCGTCGAAACTTTCGAAATCCTGATTTTCAAATTGGAACTGATGACCGCGGCGTACCAGTAGATCCGGGTGGTCAAAAAATCTGAGTTGGCTTTCGTCGATGAAATTGAGGTGCAGGGAGGACAGCTGATAATTATGGGTGAGGGCCATGGCGTGCTCGATGAGAATGGCCGCGATCTCTTGATCGTGCGCACCGCCCTTCAGCAGCAAGCGCCGGCCAGAGATCGGCGTAAACGGGACGCCGCTGAGCAATTTTGGATAGTAGCGCCCGCCCGCCTGCTCATAGGCTTCCGCCCAGCCTTGATCAAACACAAACTCTCCCCGGCTATGGCCTTTGAGATAGAGCGGCAGGCAGCCAAGCAGAGTTCCTTGCTCATCGCTAGCCAGAATGTGTTGGCTATTCCAGCCGGTTTCAGGAATGGCCGAACCGCTTTTCTCAAGCGATCCTAAAAAGTCATGCGTAAGAAACGGGTTATAGGGCAGCCCCACAGGATTGGCGCAAGTATCCCAATCCCTGGCGTCGACGTCGGTCAGGCTGTCGATGGTTTTTGATGTGAATTTTGCGGTCATGAGGGCGATGTCATTCGCTTGTCTGGGGGAACAAAGCCTTCAAAAATCATAGAATCACTGTATTTTTGTGCACGTAGCAGCTGCTCGCTGGTGCGCACAGTCCAGGTCAATAGCGGTCTCTTGAACAAGGAGCGAGCGATTATTGGCGCTATTGCTGGCAGGGCATTGATATCATAGGCGATAAAGTCAGGGCGAGAACGGGGGAACGAGAGCAAAAACCGCAGGCGCAATCGCTCCCACCAGGAGAGCGGGTGCCAATGTTTGAGGTCCTCAAACCGCTCTGAAACAAGCCCCCGGGGAATGGCTGGTGCAAGGTCATGAAAGGCGCTGATTAGCAATGGGTCAAATGACATAACGGCATAGTCTCCCTTGTAGCGATCAAGGGTTCTGATGATCATGGAGACAAAGCGATTGAGGCTGGTCGTATCGTCAAACCTCCAGTTGCTTTTGATCTCCAGCAGCATAGGAACGCGTCCATCATTGAGATCAAGCAAGTTTTGCAGGCTCATCATCTCGTCGCTGGTGTCCTTAAACTGGATTTGTTGCAATTGTGCCAGGTTCATGTCACTGACCCGTCCTGTTGTAAGGGTCAGGCGATCGAGATGTTCGTCATGGAACACCATGATAGTGCCGCACGAGGCGGCTCGCAGGTCAACTTCAAAGCCAAATTGATGGTTCAGCGCCGCTTGCACGGAGGAGCGGGTGTTTTCAACAATGCCTTTGCTCACATCATGCAGACCGCGGTGGGCAAATGGTTGCAACATCCAGGCAAGATCTTTGTTCATGAGCACCGTCCCGTTCTAGGCTTTGATCTCGACAAGCGCGTCAATTTCAACGGCGGCATTAAATGGCAAGCCCGCTGCGCCAACTGCAAAACGGGTGTGACGCCCGGCATCTCCAAGCACCGACACCATCAAGTCGGAAGCACCATTGATGACCCGGGGGTGATCCGTGAAGCTTGCGGGGGCATTGACGAAGCCGCCAAGTTTCAACAAGCGTTCAAAATGATCGAACCCGTCGAGGGTGTGCTTGATTTGCGCGAGGATATTGATAGCGCATAGTCTGGCAGCTTCCACACCCTCCTCGATAGATAGATCATTGCCCAACTGACCAGTGATTTTAAGGGCACCATCCTGCATGGGGAGCTGCCCCGAAATGATCAGCTGATTGCCGGTGATTAGCGTGGGAACATAATTGGCAGCAGGGGCTGCCGCCTGTGGTAATGAAATGCCAAGCTCAGCCAGTCTGCTTTCGATATTGCTCATAAAGGTCACTCTTTCTATTTGTGTCGCCGTGATTTGTGTTTGAATATAGTATGTATTGTTTCCAAGCACCGATAAAAGTCAATTAAAACAGACACGCTACAAGAGCCTATGGCAATTGTTGAACAAGCTGCTTACACTACGACCAATTCTAATCGTGGAATGCGCAAATTAACCGGTGGGTTGAATATGGCAAGACTGTTTCTTGGGGTTTTGATCTGGGGGATGATCGGGCAGGTGTCGCTGGCGTCTGCTATTACGATCAAACGTGCCTCAAAACCAATCGTCGATCTGTTGGTTCCTCATCGCGCCGTTTATGAAATCACGCTGGCCAATAAAAAAGCCGCCGTTTCGGTATCTGATGTGAGTGGTCGCATGGTATTTGAAGTGATCGGTTCACCATGCAATGGCTACTCGCAAAATATGCGCATGATGACCCGCATCACCGATGAACGTGGCAAGCAGACACTATCTGATATTTGGTCCAGTACTTGGGAAAACAACAATGCTGGGCACTTTACATTCAGTTCTTCGCATTATTTTGATCAAAATTTGCAAGAGACGGTATCGGGATCTGCCAAACGTAATGCCAAACAAAACAATATTCAGGTGCAGATCAAGGAGCCCGGCGTCGCAGCGCTCGACCTTCCGGGTGATGTTTTATTCCCTACACAGCACAGTCTGGCTATTTTGAATGCCGCTAGAGTTAGGAAGAATCTGTTGGCCGTGCGGATCTATGATGGGTCGGAGCAGGGGCAGGGATTTTATCAAACTTATAGCTTTATCGGCAAACAGCGCCCGCCGGGCAAGCAAAGTCATAGAAAAACATCTGTGTTGGGCAAAAAACTGTTTCGACTGGGGCTGTATTCGCTGCCGTCATGGCCAGTGGCGATCAGCTATTTCAAGGGACGTGGCAGCAAAGAGGATGCCTTTCCATCCTATGAGCTGTCATTTCGCCTTTATCCAAACGGGGTTAGTCGGAATCTGTTGATCAATTACGGAGATTTCTCGGTCAAGGGATCGCTAGATCGTATCAAATATTTGCGTAAAAGCCCCTGTAAAAGCAAAAAAACCGTGCGATAACCCCGCGTTGCCAGTTTCAGGTGTTCTCATTCCATAGCCATGCAGCTCCACGCACGCCGCTCGCATCGCCATGTTCGGGAGGAGTAATCAGTATTTTTTTATCGTCTGCAAAGATATAGGGCGCGATAGATGACGGCAATTGCTCGTATAAATGCGGCATTTGCGAAAGCCCTCCACCAAGCACAATGATATCGGGGTCGTAAATATTGATCACCATGGCAAGCCCCCTTGCAAGGCGCGAGGTATGGCGGGCAAAGCTTGCGAGCGCTTTGCTATCACCCTCCTTGGATCGCTCATGCAGCTCACGGGAAGTATATTGCTGACTCGTGCGGTGCAAGTGGTCGGCGCTGATGGCGGGGCCCGATACAAAGGTCTCCATGCAGCCTTGCTGCCCACACCAGCAGGAAGGGCCGGGGTGTTCGGTGACGGAGGCCCAGGGAAGCGACACATGCCCCCATTCGCCAGTTATGTTGCGCGGGCCATTGATGAGCTGTTTGTTTTGCACGAACCCGCCGCCGCACCCCGTTCCCAGAATAACGCCAAACACGCTGTTATGATTGCGCGCAGCGCCATCGGTTGCCTCTGACAGGGCAAAGCAGTTGGCGTCATTGGCAAGATGGATTTCGCGGTCAAGGGTGTCCTGCAGATCACCTTTGAGCGGTTGCCCGTTGAGCCAGGTGGAATTTGAATTTTGCACAAGACCAGAGCGCGGTGACAGCGAACCGGGCATACCAAGGCCCACGCTTCCTTTGCACCCGGTCTGGGCTTCAGCAGTGGTGACCAGATCGCGCAAGGCGCGAATGGTGTCACGATAGTCGTTTTGAGGCGTTTGGATCCTTGTTTCAAAGGACGTGTTGCCTTCATCATCAAGGGCAATGATCGATATTTTGGTGCCGCCCAGATCAATCCCGATGCGCATATCAGCTGCTTTCTGGGCCATTGAGCACTTGATGGGCCGGGGCAATGATGGCGGGGTCGATATTTTCATTGCCGCAAAAAGCCAGCAACAGAGTTTCATCGCGCATCAGATGTTCAAGCAAGGCGGCCTGAAAATAGGAGAAACCGGCTGTTTGTGCAATATCGGCTGGTTGCATACCGGTGAGGTTCATGAATTTGGCCATGTGGTCTGGCTCACTGGCCAAAAAAGCCAGGGCCTGGATTGCAATTTTTTCCGCCTGCGACATAGATATTGATGAATGAGAGGATTTTGTGAACATGAGTTTCCTTGTCGAATAGGCGTTCTTTAATGGCTTGGTTACCAATTCTGTTGCAGACTATGTACGGTTGGTGCTCCTAAATGCAAGATGTTGATAGCCAAAACAGTACAATCGAATGGGCTTTGAATTTCTGGACATGGAATATTCTTCGCAATATACGGAAAATAAGCTAGGCAACAAACGCGGCATGGAGCCAATGACGAAAACTATTTTAATCGTTGAAGACAATGAGTTGAACATGAAACTGTTTCATGATCTGCTTGATGCGCATGGCTATGATGTCTTGCAAACGCGCAACGGCATGGATGCCTTGTCAATTGCCCGTGAACACCATCCAGATCTGATCATTATGGACATTCAACTCCCAGAAGTATCGGGGCTTGAAGTCACTAAATGGATCAAGGACGATAACGACCTTCATGATATTCCGGTCGTTGCTGTGACGGCTTTTGCCATGAAAGGTGATGAGGAGCGCATCCGCAATGGCGGCTGCGAGGCTTATATTGCCAAACCCATTTCCATTCCGGATTTTATTACGACCATTCGACAGTTTATTGGTGAGGCCTAGCCTAGATCAAGACCATAATTTTTTTACAAAGAGAGTATCTCATGACAGCTCGTGTTCTTGTCGTTGATGACAATATTGCTAACATAAAACTGCTCGAATCGCGACTACGCGCAGAATATTTTGAGGTCATTACGGCAAATAGCGGTTTTGAAGCTCTGGAAATTTGTGGGCATGAGCATGCTGATGTTGTGCTGCTTGATGTGATGATGCCTGGAATGGACGGCTTCGAGGTTTGCCGACGCCTCAAAGCAGATCCAAAAACACAAATCATTCCTGTTGTGATGGTAACGGCTCTCGATCAGCCTTCTGATCGTATTCGTGGCCTTGAAGCAGGTGCCGACGATTTCTTGACTAAACCGGTGAATGATACCGCCCTTATTACACGGGTCAAAAACCTGGCGCGTGTCAAGCAATTGACCGACGAGTTGATGATCCGTATCACCAGCACCGATCAAGGCGGTGGTGGTACAGAATTGATCAGTGGTCTGGGATCAAACGAAATACGCGGCAAGCTTTTACTGGTTGAGGACCGGCCAGCGACTGCGGATCGCATAAAAAGTGTTCTTGAAGATCAGCACGATGTTCAAATTGCTGTCAGCGAAGAAGTTGCCCAGGGACTGCTTGGAAAAGAAGACATTGATTTGGTGCTTGTCAGCCTTGATATGGACGGCCATGATGCACTTCATTTTTGTTCCCATATCCGCTCGCTTGGCAAAACCCGCCATCTGCCAATCATGGTCTTGAGTGAAGAGGGCGATGAAGATCGCATGTTGCGCGCCCTTGATCTTGGCGTGAATGACTTTATTGAGCGCCCCGTCGACCGCAATGAGCTGTTGGCGCGGGTCCGTACCCAGATCAAGCGTCGACGCTTTTCTGAATATATTTACAAGCGGCTTGATGAGCGGGTCGAACAGGCGTCACGCGATGCTCTGACCGGCATGTATAACAGGCGCCATCTGGAAGAGCAGTTGCAAGGTATGATTTCCGACAGCTTTGATACGGACAAAGGCTTGTCGATCATTATGGCAGATATCGATTTCTTTAAATCTGTCAATGACAATTATGGTCACGATAATGGTGATCAGGTGATCCGTCAGTTCAGCGCGCGCATCTTGCAAAATATCCGCCGCCTTGACATGGCCTTTCGTATTGGCGGAGAAGAATTTTTGATTGTTTTACCCAAAACTAACGCCAAGCGAGCCGAGCTCGTTGGTGAAAGATTGCGCGCTATTATTGAAGACACCCCTTTCAAGATCAGTGAAGGCGACGGTAATATAACGGTAACGGCCAGTATCGGTCTGACCAGCGTTGTATCGGAAAAAGATACCATGAACAGTCTGATGAAAAGGGTAGACGATGCCCTTTATGAAGCCAAAAAAGGCGGCCGCAATCAGGTTGTGATCAAAGCGGCTTAATCTCACTCTTTACTCTCCGCCAGTTTTGATGTGGACGATGGTGCCACAATGTTTGCAGTGCGAGGCGTCCGGTTCGTGGCGGTTGAGGCCGCATTCTTCACAACGGACCGAAATTTTTGGCGGTCGAAACAGGGTTTGCAGCAGCCTCAAGAACAGCGATGCTCCCAGCACCATGATAAACACCGACAGCAAGCGGCCATAGGTGCCCTTGATGGTAATATCGCCATATCCTGTCGTGGTGAGCGTTGAGACTGTGAAATAGAGTGCATCAATATGATTGTTGATATCGGGATTGATACGCACCTGCAACTCAAACACAATCGACGTCATGATAAAGATAAACACGACGAGATTGACAAGGCTTTGAATGACCTCTTCATTGCGCCTGAGAAAGCGGCTCTGGCCTCGCAGATCATCCATGATGTGTTTGGAGCGCAAAATCCGTAGAGCCCGCAATATTCGCAAAAATGCATAATTGTCGATAAAGGTAGGGATAAATAGCGAGAACAGCACGATAATATCGGCGATTGTCGTTAATTGTAGAAGGTAACGCCATTTTCGATGAGCAAGATGATAGCGCGATAGAAAATCCAGCAGGACAACGATGCCAATAAAAATTTCGATGGGGCGAAACCACTCGCTGGCATGATCAGACAAGGACAGATAGATAAAAAACGATACGGCGAAAATATCAAAGACCAGCATTGAATAGCGAAAAGCCGATGAAATGGGCTTATCTTCAAAATATAGCTTGCGTAGAAATGTCTTTAATCCCGATGACTGTTTTTCTGAATTCTTGGTGTTATTATTGGGTAGGTTTTGCGAGGGTTGGTCTATGTTTGTCATGATGGGCGCATTACAACAATATTTTGTTGTGAAACTCAAGCGGCAACAAGGTCGCGCAGGTGTCTTTATAAACGATTAGAATCAGGCTACATACCCTCCTTATGAAACAATATCTCGATTTAATGCGGCATGTGCGCCATGAAGGGGTCCGCAAGACGGATCGTACCGGCACAGGCACGTTAAGTGTGTTCGGCCATCAGATGCGGTTTGATCTGGCCCAGGGCTTTCCTGTTCTAACCACCAAGAAGCTGCATCTGCGCTCCATTATCATTGAATTATTATGGTTTTTGACCGGCGATACCAATATCGCTTATCTGCAGCAAAACAATGTGCGGATATGGGATGCATGGGCTGATGAAAAAGGCGATCTGGGGCCGGTCTATGGCTCGCAGTGGCGCTCTTGGCCGACGCCGGTCGGAGAGGGCATAGATCAGATCAAGCAAGTGATCGATAGTCTCAAGAGCAATCCCGACAGTCGCCGCCATATCGTTTCGGCCTGGAATCCCGCGGAATTTGACGAGATGGCGCTGCCACCTTGTCATTGCCTGTTCCAGTTCTATGTGGCGGATGGCAAACTGTCTTGTCAGCTGTATCAGCGTTCGGCTGATATTTTTCTGGGGGTGCCGTTTAATATCGCCTCTTATGCCTTGTTGACCATGATGATGGCGCAGGTATGCGATCTGGAGCCCGGTGATTTTGTCCACACCTTTGGCGATGCGCATCTTTATCTAAATCATCTCGAACAAACAGATTTGCAGCTCTCTCGGGATGTCCGAGCTTTACCCACCATGAAGATCAACCCCGACATAGACGATTTATTTGCGTTTAAATTTGAAGATTTTGAACTGCGGGACTACGATCCCCATCCTCATATCAAGGGCAAGGTATCAGTCTAATGAAAGAACCTTGCTTGATATCTTTGATTGTTGCGGTCGCCCAAAATGGGGTGATCGGGACCAACAATGGTATCCCTTGGAAATGTTCCAGCGATATGAAATATTTTCGCAAAACAACCATGGGCAAGGTGGTGATCATGGGACGCAAAACCTGGGAAAGCATTGGTAAGCCCCTCAAAGGGCGTGAGAATATTGTTTTAACACGTGATCCATCCTATAGTGCACAAGGGGTTCATATTGTTACTTCAGGACCAGATGCCCTAAATAAAGCCGGTTCACTATGTGTCAGTGACGAGCGCTGCGAGGTTATGATTATTGGTGGTAAAGCAATCTATGACGAGTTTTTCGAACTATCCGAGCGGATCTATTATACGGCCATCCATATGAGCGCCAAAGGCGATACGACATTCCTTGATCTGTCGCAGCTCATTGCGCGCGGTTGGAGCGAAATTTCAAGAGTTGAACAGTTGGCCGGGGAGCGTGACGAGGCCAATATGACCTTTGTTGTTCTGGAAAAGGTAAAAAACCCCCGGATTGAACAGTGACTTTCGTTGCATCAACGGTCTGCCTAGCCTATATACGCTAAAACCCCTGGTCCATGTTGACCTGTCAGATTTGCGCCCATAAAGCGGTTGTAGCGCAAACAGTTCAAAACGAATGAAGGAAACACGAAATTATGCCTTGGAGTGGTCAAAACGGTGGAGACGGTGGCTGGAAGCCCGGTGGTGGCAGTGGTGGCGGCAGTGGTGGCGGCAGTGGCGGTCCCTGGGGCGGCGGCGGTCCCAATCAGCCTGATATCGAAGAAATGCTGAAACGTTCGCAAGATCGCTTGAAACAGGCCATGCCTGGCGGTGGCGGCAGTTGGCCAATGATCTCCTTGTTGTTGATTGGCGCATTACTGGCGGTGATCTGGTATGGCTTTTTTGTCCGTATTGATCCTGACCAGCTAGGCGTGGTGACCCGCTTTGGCAAATATCACCATCAATTGGAGCCGGGCCTCAAATTCCGTTTGCCTTACCCCATTGAGCAGGTGGCCTTGCCCAATGTGACTCGTATCAGAACCGTCGAGGTTGGTATGCGTGGTAATCAGTTTGATCGTTTTGGTCGACAGGTTCGTGGCGGCGGCGAACGCGATGTTCCTGAAGAAAGTCTGATGCTGACGGGTGATGAAAAT
>JAAETJ010000098.1 GCA_024228495.1 bacterium
CGCGGTAATTTTGAATATGGTCTCAATGAAGCCTTCTCCCCTGGCGGAACAAGCGAGTCTTCAGCCAATGCCATCCTATTTCCCTTTGGTTCAGCCAACGCAACCGGCGTTGGCTCCCTCTGTTATGCCGCCTACGGCATGATTGCCCCACGAGCCTGTTTTGGCGACGATATGCGCAACATGATTGAGGATATTGACCAGGCCGACCTCATCCTTGTTTGGGGTGAAAACCCTACCACCGATTCCTCGCCCATCAACCTGCCGCGCCTCATGAAAGCCCAAAAACGGGGGGCAAAAATCATCGTCATTGACCATAGACGCAGCGAAACGGCTCAGGCAACCCGTGCCGAATGGCTTGGCGTGCGGCCAGGCACAGACGGCGCGTTGGCCTTGGGCATGATTCACGTTTTGATTGCCGAAAATCTTTACAACCATGAATTTGTCACCAAATGGACACATGGTTTTGACGAATTGCGGGAGTATGTCCGCCAATTTTGCCCAGAGAAGGTGGCAACCATTACTGGAATTCCGGCTGCACAGATTCGCAAGCTGGCTCGTCAAATTGCTCGTGCTAGAGGCTGTTCAATTTTGACCTACAC
>JAAETJ010000099.1 GCA_024228495.1 bacterium
CTTGAGGACCGACCAGGCGGCGAATGAATGGATCTGAAAAGTAGAAGTAGGAACGGGTTTTTTCTTCAATCGGCAGCTGGGTGAGCATGTATCTGAATTCAGCGCTATGGCCCAGGCTTGCTTCGTTATCAGTTGTATGCAGCTGCTGAATACGTTCAATTTCATCTCTGTTGGTGCTCGCCAGCAGCAGATTGTCATGCAAGCTCCAGTAGCTTTTGCTACCGTCCTTATTTGCACGTTCCAAAACATGGCTCCATTCGCCAATACCAAGCAGCTTCAACATGCTCTTTGCCAGCGCAGGCTGGCGCAAGCGCATCAATACCGTCATATCGGTGCCGTCGATCAGAAAGAGATCTGGAAATACCACTGCCAAATCCTCGACGATGCCGCTTGCCAGAAATCGTTTAGCCAAAATTTTGTCGACTCCCAGTCGACCCAAGTAACGACGAGTTAACTGATAGTCTTGACTTTTTCCGGTAAAAGATGTGCCGCTGTAGAAGATAAAGTCGTTGCCACCACCCAGGTACTGCAGAAGCGCCTCAGGTTGCGCAAAGTAAGCGAAGAATCGATCTTTAGGTACCGCCTTTGCCAGCTTCAGTTGGCCTCCCTTCTGTCCAGCCAGCATCTCTTCAAAGGGATGGCTTTTCACCTCTACACCCTTGATTGCGGTGATGGGTATATTAAAATCTGAATGGCTGGACCGGCCCGCGCCAATCCGTTGTAGTTGTAGTGTTTCGCGCATGGCTGAGCGGCCACCGAGGACATTGAATAGATTGGTTTGACGCTCATCGCGGCGGCGGATCACGCGGTTGGCAAAGGAAATCTCTTGGGGATCCACGCGGTACTGCTTGTTGGCAGCCATGATCCAATAGGGGAGAAAGCCACTCAGTCCGTCTTGCTGCATCTCCCGCCATTGGGTAGTACGGGCGTTGGCCCAATGTTTCAGCAGCTCTTCTTCGCCCTTGGCCATATTGTCCAATGGCAATTCTACCTGCAGTGTCTTGCCACTCTCCCAGTTGAACAACTGTACCGAAATCTGTTGCTCGACTCCCTCCGCTATGGCACGACCTAGAATGTGATAGCGCGCCGTTGTAGCGATCTCCGCCAGCCTTTGCTTTATGGATGCCTGACGTGCTTTTATGGTCAGCCCGAATTTCTGGATTATCCCTGAATCAATGGGCACCAGGCTTACACGTCCATCGCTGGTCGCGACCAAATGTTGTCCATCATCGATTAACGGATTGAGTTCCAATATCAGGGTCTTAGCGGGTAGCTGCTGCC
>JAAETJ010000100.1 GCA_024228495.1 bacterium
CATTTTCCTTGCAACACTTGCTACTAGCTTCATGTTGCTTTTGATTAGCTTTTCCTTAGCCCTAAGGCCAGTCTTAATCTGTCGTTTCTGGATGTCATCCAATTGGTCTTTAGGCAAGTCCTTAAGCTCGACATATTTTTTCACCTGCCTACCTAGCTGGATTTCTTGGCTTGCGGTCAGCAGCGGGAACCTAGACAGTTGGTTGAGGTAACGGGATTCGTCAGTCATGGCAAAAAAAAAGGGCCAAGGCCCTTTCAGTAGATCAGAATGGGACTTCCTCCCCAAGGCTGGGGGCGGCAGATGTTGCTGCTCCTTCCCGTGCGGGGAGAGTGAAATCAGTGACATTCATTTCAAGGCTGCTGCCTTGTGTCCCGTTCTTGTTCTCGTAAGTGCGCAGTTTGCCGGACCCGGTAAGGGTCACTTTGCTGCCTCTTTTGAAGTAAGTCATTACAGTGTCTGCCCGTTTGCCCCAGACAGAACAATTGACCCATGTGGTTTCGTCTTTGCCGGTGCGGACACCAACAGAGAATGAAGCAACTTGAGACTGATCAGTTGTTTTAAGTTCAGGATCGCGGCCAAGGTTGCCAGAGATAGTGAGAACAAGCATGGTCAATAATTGCGAAAGAATTTGGAGATGATCCCGGTGAGAGCTTGGTTTGCATTCATGCTTTGATCTTTCATGTAATGCTGAAGTTTTAGAGCAAGCTCTTCTGTTAAGCGAACATGGAAAAGGCGGTTTTTACGTAAATCGTCAAGTTGGCGCTGCTTTAGCTTATCTGACGGCATGATCAAGCGGTCTCACGACAGTAATGATCTGTGAAAAATCTCGAAGGTGTTTTGTAGCCAAAAGGGCTTTTGCCTCGGTTCTGAAAACCTGAGCCTGCGAGATGTTTTTAGTCCATAAGATGCTGCCATCTGCGACCGGGATTGAGCTGTCAATGAGCCAGCCTCCCTCAGGGTTCCACACCCCGAACAATGGGAACTTCTGTAAGGATTTGGATTGCTGCCCGTGCAAGAAGGGCGTTTGAGTCGTTGTCATGAGAATTGATTTCACGCAGGTGGTACAGGGCTTGAGCTAGGTGCTGATTAGTGCTGAGCGAGTTGTTCGCGGAGGAAGACGGCATGATTTTCAGTTGTGATAGCGTTCGCGACTTTGGCGTCAGGAGCGAGGCCGAATTTGTCGCGGAATGCAGCTAGGACGCTGTTTAGCGCCGGCTTGTCGAGCTCTTGCATACAGGTGAGCAGGAGCTTCCGATCGTCGTCGCTGAGGGGCTGGTCTGCGGCAGGGGTTGCGGCTGCAGGTTGCGGCGCTGGGGTTGATTTGCTTTTTGCTGCTGGCTTGGCGGCTGGTGCAGGCTGTTCTGCCTCTTGCGCGTCTGCAACTTCGGCCTTTGCCCAAAGCTCAAAGCCCAGGCCAAACGTGAATGCAGCGCAGGCGCATAGTGCGCGGCGATGCGTGTCAGTCAAGACACGGCAGGAAACCTTTTCAATCGGG
>JAAETJ010000101.1 GCA_024228495.1 bacterium
CGGGATTGGATCGATGCGGCTTGCAGGAAAGGTAGCAGGGAGTCGTGTTCGTCGGTGGGGGCTGAGGGGTCAGACCCGGGGGAGGGGAGCAGGCCGTGAGCTTTTAGGACTCGGTTGACACGGCGGTGAATGCTGTGGCGTGCCAATGCTAGAAAATGTAGCAAACGGGCCAATGTTGCTTAGATGCAAACGCTCTCCTCTTGGATGCCACGACAAGCCCTGGCGCATCGTGGCTTTACAGCGTGAAACAAAGGCAGACACTTGCCCTGATATTCCTCGCTCCATTTTGACTAATGAGCGCTGGTTTACTTTGAAGTGCGAGAACACGAGAACAAACGAGCAGTGATGATTAGCCAAGCGGTCTGGACTCCAAAGGAACCCAGACCGCTTGGCTATGCGCAGATAACTGAACGCTAAGAGCTAACCACCAATCATATCGTCAATCAAATCTGCCAACCGTTTGACCTCTAACCTCAAATCCCTGATTTCGATTTTCAGCTCTGCCACTTCTTGCTTGAGCTCTGCGACCTCTTTTCGAAGGCGGCGGTTGTCTTCACGAAGCTGCTTGTTTTCTTCTCTCAGTGCTTCTATTTCTTCCTTGTACCTCTCTATGTCCTTTCGAAGAGTTCGAAGCTCTTTTTGGTTTCCTTCAATAATCTCGTCCTTCTTCGCACTCTCGGCTTCTATCTTGGCCTGTTTTTTCTTAAATGCATCGAACTCTTTTTGCAGCTTCGCGACCTCTTTCGCGTGTGCTTTCTTTTGCTTGCGCATCTCTACACGCGGATGCTCCGTGGCATCTGCCGAGATGGCATCAACCAACCTTCCATGAGTTACCGAAAGGCTCGTGATGAACTGGTCCTTCCCACCGTACTTTGCTTCGGTAGTACCTGCACGCCCTAACGCTGTTCCGTTCGCACTACCAAGTGACTTACCATCGGCATCAAAGAATTCAACGCCGCGAACCGTGGACCCAGAGTATTGCACCACCACTTTCCCAATACCCATAGGCGGAACCGTGATGGTCGCCAAAAGCGCCCCTCCTTTCCCGCCGTAGCGTACCTGGGAGTTACCCTTTCCCTTCCGAATGCTGTCGATGTTTTTGCCGCCCCAAACCCCGAACGTCTCTCCCGGACGCACGTTGACTTCATGCGTGTCCGCTATAATCAAAACCGTTGAGAGTGCGTTCGAGCTTTCTACCTGCTCAAAGACGATAGAGCCTTCATCAAAAAAGGACTCTATTCCATCTTGAGTGGCACACTCTGTGGAATGAACGAGTGCAAGGCCGACAAAAGCTGCGCGAATTAGAAACATAGTCTTTATCCATTGGTTGTTAGTTGGAACGAGGGAGCCTCTTTATCTCAATCAATGAGGCCCAGTAGTTTTATTGTAGGCGCACACTTGTTGATGGCCAGTTAAAAGGGGACCTTTGTGGCCACTTGAAAAGGGACCCCCTTTGACGAGCACTTACGGGGGCCCGGGCATAGCCCTGGGCGGGAAACTGGGGCGGAGTCGCGGAGCGGCGACGGTCTCCCCCTTTCAGGGGGAGCCGTGCGAAGCCAGCCCCTGGCTGGCTGGAGCGTAGCGCGGCGGTCCGGGGGGCAGAGCCCCACGGAGGGGTTGGGGTTTGGGGAAGGGGAGTTGATCAATTGTTGAAAAAACTCCCACTTCTTCAGA
>JAAETJ010000102.1 GCA_024228495.1 bacterium
CCATGCAACAGACTTTCGAAATGTTTGCCAGCGAATGCTGCGCTGATGATGACACCTGCAATATGAATTCAAAATGACAACAAAGGAGTAGATGAAATGAGTGATGTGATAAGTGACGCCGTACGCAAGGGTTATGGCTCTGTTGCCAAGTCCGGGCTTTCTTCCGATCAAGGAAATATTAAGGGGATAGCCAATGCGTTTGGTTATTCCGATGAGGAATTGGCCAGCATTCCAGCCGAAGCCAATATGGGACTTTCATGCGGCAATCCCATTGCCATGGCATCGATCAAGGAAGGGGAAACCGTTGTTGACCTTGGTTCTGGTGGTGGTCTTGATATTTTTCTTGCCTCAAAGAGTGTTGGTCCAACTGGCATGGCCATCGGTATCGACATGACCGGTGATATGGTGTCGCTGGCAAGAAAAAATGCCGAGAAGGGTGGGTATGAAAACGTCAAATTTTATCTCGCTGAAATAGAGCACATGCCGCTCCCCGATAATTCGGTTGATTGCGTGATCTCCAACTGTGTGCTCAATTTAACCGCCGATAAGGATGTGGCGCTGAAAGAGGTATTTCGTATTTTGAAGCCGGGTGGGCGTTTTGCTATCAGCGATATTGCGCTGCGCAAAGAGTTGCCTGAGGCGATCGAAAAGGAAGTTGCGGCCTGGACTGGTTGTATCGCCGGGGCTTTGAGTGTCGATCAAAACCGCGATGCGCTCACGAAAACCGGTTTCTCACAGATTGATATTCAAGATGCTCATTCAGATCTCAATGCTTACAAAGAGGGCGGCCTTGCGGCATGTTGCGGTCCTGAAGTAGAAGCGGGTGCGAGCGGTGGTGATAGTTGCTGCCCGACCGCCGATCCAGGTTGCTGCGAACCGGAAGAAACAGCGAAAACTGATGATCAGGTGGCGTCTGAATATCACGATACGATGAACGATTTGCTCGATGAGTTCGACGTGAATGAATATGCGGGTAGCTTTAAAATCTTTGCGCTGAAACCCGCTATATAAGAAAATGTCCTGCACGGACGGCGGCAAGGGGTTATTCCTTTGCATCACCAAACTTTAATAGAGCGGGGTCTCGGGATTAGTCCACGGCGCTATCTGCTCAAGATGCCAAGCCTCGCAGAGAGAAAGGTGGTCCGGCGAGGACGTACGCTTTGCCTTATCGCACCGGTGGCAGCACCAGAGTATTGGCGCGACATTCGCGTTTTTCATTGCTGCCACAAGGACGCAGCTTTTGATCTTTGGTAAAGCACACGCGGATTTCCTTGAGGCGTTTGCGGCGGCCACATTGCACGCTGATCATGCTGGCATCCATACCTTTATTGGCTTTGATGAACTCGGCTTCAAGCTGTTGCGGGGTTGTGGTAATGAAACTGTTTGGCTTTTGATAGCGGGCGGGAATTTTGACATTGTTAAACAGCTGGCGAGTTAGAGTGAAATAGTCCTTGTTGCCAAGACCCGAGCAGGTGCCGTGCTTTTTCCATTCGTGAATAACAAGGCGTTTGGAGGGCATGATATCGAGCATGCCTTTGATGACTTTGTGCGGGATATAGAACTCGCCCTTTTTGACCCGGCAGTTTTGCGGCCAGCCTTTTTCGTGCTGGGGCCACAGACCATGCACGACAAAGGCATAGTGACGGTTTTTATTACATTGTTCGCGATTACGGCGCCCTGCATTGCCATCGCAAAAAGTCGGAGACCAGGACAGAACCAGCGAATAATAGTCGAACACTCCGGCTTTGCTTTTTTTATATCTTTTGGCCTGCGCATCAGTGTCTGGAAAAGCCAGTAATATGATCGCAGCCAGCATTGTAAAAATGCCAGCAACAGCTGCTGTTCGTTTCATCTATTCACGTTCCCTTTTAAATTTTACGATTGTTCAGACTAAATCCTATTGGCTAAACTGGGCAAGATCCAATCTCTAGCACCTCACGCACGCATAATCCGGAAAAGTGGGTGCCGGTTTTCGGCCAATTGTACGCAGGCCAAACAAAACGCTAGCGGTGCGAAGGTGATTGCTTCACTATTCCAAACCCTAGCAGAAAACCATATAAAACAGAACAAAAAAAGAACAAATGCTTGTCAAGCCTGTGGATAACCCCCGTTTTGCGGCCGTTCACTTGTAATATTGATCTGTATACATCAAACTGCTAACATGGATTTATATTGTTTTTACAGAACCATTTTGTGTTTTGGGGATATGGGGTGAAACTTTTTTCACACAGGCTTATAGGTCTGCTGGCCTTGATATTGCTCGGAGCCCCGACACCGGTGGCATTGGCTGATGCTTCGCCTGATCCTGTTTTGGATAAACCTATTTTGAAGCCAGTAGGCGAGTTTTTTACCGGTGGGGCGCTCACGAATACTAGCTGGATCTCCTGGGCGGGGGCGGTGAAAAGCCTGTCATCCAGTCTTTATGAGGAGGGCTGGCGCATTCGGGTGCTAGGAGCTTTTGGGTACTATCGTTTCTTGACCGATGGCCAGCCAAATTCCGCCAAACCAGCCTCGTTCGAGGTTACGCCCGGCTATCAGTTCAAGACCGGTCCGCTGATTACAAAAGTTTACGCGGGGCTGCATGGCGAGCAGCACAAGCTCGCCAGTCCTGATCCTGACAACAAGATCAAGGATATGGGATATGGTGCCAAAATCATCCTGGAAAACTGGATAGATTTGCCCCTCAACTCATTTGCCAGTCTGGACGGCTCGTTCTCGACCCTCAACACCTCCTATCAGGGCATGTTGCGGTTGGGGTCAGCATGGTATTATCCGCAACTGACCTTTGGTCCAGAAGTGCAGATCGTTGGCAATGAGGAATATTATCAGTTGCGTGCGGGCCTGTTTGGCCGCTGGAAACGCCCCAATGGCTCCCTGGAAGCCAGCATTGGGTTTGCCGAGGACTATGACCACAAAAGAACCCCCTATGCGAGCTTTTCGTGGCTAAAACGGTTTTAGGAGCGTGTGATTTTCGCTGCCCTTGGCCCTTGGCCTATACTATCATTTCCTCATCATTATAACGTCGTGCCGGCGAAGGCCGGTATCTGGTCATTTTACATAAAGGAAACCTTTAAAAATTCTTCAGGGTGAATCTTGGAGAATTTTTAGAGGTTCCCGGTAGTTGACCCACAAGAGACTTTCAGGAGATACAATGTTGCAGCACAGGTTATATCTGGTTACGGTTTGAGTAACCGTCATGTGTAAATGAGGAGCCGACGCGATGCACCATGAGCGGTCATAAAAGCGGAGGCAACTAACTCTTCTACTGGGGATCAATACGGCTTTTGACCCACTACAGACATCTTCAGTCTTTCCCCATAATTGTTAACGTCCATTATTGCAATAATCTTGATGAAGAAAGATTGGTGTGATGACCTCGGTATTCTATCTGGGATAGGCGGCAGTTTTGAATTTGTTCGGGAAGCACCGAATAAACCAAAGTCCTATTTGCCCTGATTTGGCATTAGGGTTGATTGTTTCGGTTGTTTGAGTGATGCAATCTGACCGCTACCGAAGCGTATTTTTACAGATAGCAACATGTCCAATCATGAGAACAAAATAAAAGTTTGGGATATTCCAACGCGGGTCTTTCATTGGTCGCTGGTGATTTTAGTTGCCACGGGACTGATCACCGGGTTCGTGTCACCCGAATGGTGGATGGGTATTCACATCTGGGCTGGCTATGGGACCGTTCTACTCATCATTTTTCGGTTAGTATGGGGCATTTTCGGATCGGAATTTTCCAGGATTGAGACCTTCGCCTTTACGCCCAGAGAGGTCATTGCCCACATGCGTGAGCTGTTATTTCTGCGTCCGCTTCATTATATCGGTCACAATCCGGCTGGGGCGATGATGATCTTCGCGCTGATATTCTTCCTGTTCAGTATCACCATTACCGGACTTTTGGTGCTTGGCGGGGAGGAAAATCAGGGGCCGCTGGCCGGAGTGACAAGTTATCAAGTTGGTGACATAGCCGCTGACATCCACGAGGTCCTTGCCTTAATTTTAGTAGTGCTGATCGGTCTGCATGTTGTCGGCGTTATTGTTGAGATGCGCTTGACCAGAGAGAATCTGGTTAAGTCGATGTTCGACGGTTATAAGATCATCCCGGAAGGTAAGACACCTCCCGTAACACGCCCTTCCAGACCTATTGCGGCAGCGGCATTCCTGTTAGCCTTTGCCGCAATTTCCGGCTCGGTATTGTGGGTATTTTCAACCATGCCGCCATCCGGCATTATCCAAATGGCCGAGAACAAAGATTACACCACCGAATGTGGAGATTGCCACGAGGTTTATCATCCCTCCCTGTTACCGAAGGTCTCATGGGCGAAGTTGATGACGGGTCTGGAAAATCACTTAGGTGAGGATGCCAGCCTTGATCGTGATGTCGCTGCCAGCATTGCCGCCTATCTTGACACCCATGCTGCGGAAGCCTGGGATACGGAAGCTTCCAACCGCTTCTCAAGAATATCGCTTGATGTTCCCTACCAGATCACCGCCACCGCTTATTGGAAGCGCAAACACAGCGGCATAAGCGCCGATGTATTCAAACGTAAAGGTGTTGGAAACAGGGCTCGCTGCGCATCGTGTCACCGTGATGCAGCTACCGGACATTTCGATGACCAGAATATTAAAATTCCGAAACAATGATTTTCAACACCTGAAACAGCAAGGAAAGCCTTCATGAAAACTCTTCACAGAACCATCGTCATTGCAACAGCGGCCATTTTATTTGGTGGAGCATCGTCCAGTATTGCCGTCGCCAATCCGGCCCGGGATGACATAATCAAAAGCTTCGCTACTCAAGCTGAGATGCCGTTTTCGGCAGAACGCGGAAAGGCCCTGTTTGAAGCCAAACCGGGCGGCGGAAAACCAGAGACGCCATCGTGTACGACATGTCATGGTACCTCTCCATTGAAGGCAGGTCAGACCCGTGCCGGTAAGCTGATTGAACCGATGGCCGTTTCCAAAACGTCCGGGCGATTCACCGAGCTTAAGAAGGTCAGAAAATGGTTCCGGCGCAATTGCAAGAGTGTCATGGGGCGGGAATGCACACCACAGGAAAAGGGTGATTTCCTGACCTACATGTCATCGAAGTGAACCATCCAGCATAGTAATTTTAAAGAGAAAAGGTGATTACAAATGATCGAAACCAATCTTCTATTGGCTGCCGGCGCCCTTATGCTGGCAACCGTCACAGTTGCCGGACCTACGAAAGCAGAAAGCTTTCCGCCGATTAAAAACCAAACCGTCAAGACTGAGTGCGGCGAATGCCATATGGCTTTTTTCCCAGAAATGCTGCCTCGGAAATCCTGGGTTAAGATTCTCAATGATCTGGGGAACCATTACGGCGAGGATGCCAGCATTGATCCTGCTCCTTTAAAAGAGATTATCGCCTTTCATACCTCGCGGGCATCAGATGTTCTAAAATCCCGGGGTGCACGCAAATGGCGTGAAGGGTTGAAAAAGGACGAAGCGCCGGATCGGATCACCACCGCGCCTCGCTTTATCCGCAAGCACAAAGAAAACGATTACAAGCGGATGTGGACGAAATTCAAGGTCACCTCAAATGCCGACTGTGTTGCTTGTCACAAGGATGCCAACAAGGGCTTGTTTGATGACGATTGATTATGATTTTTAAGGAAAAAACAACTTGCGGTACAGGAGAAAAGTAATGTTTCATATCTACAAATTGCCGATTTTGGCGGCTGCATTGTTCCTTTTGGCAACGTCTGTCTCGGTTGCCGACGAACGCTACAGTCCCATTAAGGATGAGTTAGTTTCAAAGGAATGTGGAGCCTGTCACATGGCCTTCCAGCCGGAAATGCTGCCCAAAAGATCCTGGAAAAAGATTGTGGGGAATTTGTCAGATCATTTTGGTGAAGTTGTATCATTGGATGCAATGACTAAAGAACATATTGCATCATACCTGCAAGACAATGCTGCGGATTCCGGTTGGTGGGGAGGTAAATTCATGAGAGGTATCAAGAACCATATGACACCTCTGCGCATTACCGAAACACCCCACTGGATTCGCGAGCATAAAGGAGAAGTTCCATCGCAGTTATGGAGCAGCCCGAAAGTAAAATCCAAGGCAAATTGCATTGCCTGCCATCGGCGTGCCAATCGTGGAGATTATGATGACGACTGAGCAAGCTATAATACTATTATATTGCTTGCCATAGTTTTTTCCCAATAGAATAATCAGAAAAGATCAATTGATGCCATCAAAACAAAAAAGCACCTTTGAAGTTCAGTCTCTGATTGTATCCTTTGTGGTTATCGCAGTCTGTGAAGCTTTCTTTCTTTTGGATGTTGCTGCCGACATGTTCCAGATTGATATCTCCACTTCGTGGATTGATCACAGCATGATTGAGCTCATTATTGCGTTTTCCCTTGCGCCAGCTCTCATTATCATTAGCTTGCAGATCATTCGATTGCTTCGAGCACATCAAGAGGCACAGGATTCTATTAAAGTTGCATCTGGTGAATTGCTGGCAGTCATCCATGATAAGTTTGAAAAATGGCAACTTTCTCCATCAGAATGCGAAATTGCCCTGCTGTTGATAAAAGGGTTTACCGCACAGGAAATTGCCGACTTGCGAAACACTCGTCCTGGAACGGTAAAGAGCCAAAGCAGTACCATTTATCAAAAAGTGGGGGTGCGTGGAAGAAATGAGCTCGTTGCCTATTTTGTGGAAGATTTGCTTGCAGGTGAACGCATCATATGATGGTTTTCGCAACCTCAATCATCCTCGTCATCAAGACCGGCAGGCAACTTGTGGGCTATACCCTTATGGCACTCAATACATGTTTTGCCCTCTTTCAAGCCTTCTTGCATTTTTTCAGCACCCCGGCGGCTTTGTTTATGAAAATCCATGGAGCCGTAGCTATGGCAGTTTCGGCATTCGCGTGAATCACTGGCTTTCATCGAAGCCCAGACGCGCTCGGCCAGCTCCAGACGCTTGGCCTCAAACTTCTCAGGAGTGGAAATTGTGCCCATAGCCTTGTGATACAATTCGTTTGTCGCCTGAATTTTGCGGATCAGTTTGGGCGTCCAGGCTTTGGGAACATGGCAATCGGAGCAGATGGCAGGTACACCCGAAGGGTTCTTGAAATGCACAGTTTTCTTGTATTCTTCATATACTGTTGAACGCATTTCATGGCATGAAATACAAAATTCCATACTATTGGTGTATTCCATCGCAGTATTAAACCCGCCCCAGAATATAATACCTGCCATACCGCCAAATATAAATATAGCACCCCAAGTGAAGCGCCGCGCGGGTCGCCAAAACCATCGCCAAATATTCCTGAGCATACCTGTTTACCTGCTGAAAGAAAATGGCTGCGCCGACAATTATATCAGCGCAGCTCAGATGAGAATTGATTATTTTTCTTTTGGTAGAGTCACGAGATGGGCCATCAGATCAACCGCAATCTGCCGATCAAGCATACGCAACGCTGGCATTTGTTCGGCGGGCTGTCCGTTCAGAATCTTGTGCAAAACTTCCCACGGATTGCTCAATTGCTTGGCAAGAGTTTTCTTCATGTCTTTGGGCAGATCACCGTTTTTGCCGTGGCATTGGGCGCACATGGTGTCAAAATAGTCCTTGCCGCGTGCTGCGTCACCGCCCTTTGCAGCCTTTGCTTCATAGTCGATATACTTGCTCATATCGACCTGGCCTTTGGAGACAAATATTGCGATATCCTGGAAGTCTTCATCTGCCATCAGGCCTGACAGCTTATGAGTATCATCCTTCATCACAGCAACAATTTTTGCAACATCGGCTCCAGCCATACCATTGACGCCTTTGATACCGGTTTTATAGGATCCTGAACCATAGGCACCATCAGCACCCTTGTAATCCCAGCCATGGCAGGATTTGCAACGCCAGGTCACATTGCCTTTTTTTTTGGTGTTGGAGGCTGGCCAGGCTGAATGGGTGTCTTTGGGCTTTTCCGCCTTTGTTACAGCAAACCACTTGTCATAAAGTTTTGCGCCACGGGTAATTGAACCCTGATCTGCGGCGATTGCAGGCAGGGGGGACAGGGCTAGAACAACAAAGGAACCCATGATTGCGAACGAGGTCAAACTACCGAATATTCTGGTCATTATGATACTCCATTTTTGATGTTTCTACGCGTTACTGACTCCCCGAATGTGATATTCTGAATTGAGGTATTTCAAGATCAGCATGTGGTATTTGACTGTATGAATACATGCGCACGGGAGGAAAATACTCCCCTGAAAGTATATATCGGCTGTTGTCGGAAATAAATCCGTGGAACCCCTCAATACGTCTAGGGGTATTCCCTCAGTTGCCGTCACCAAACATCAGTATTTTCATCAGATCAGCCAGGGATTTGGCCTCCATCTTTTTCATCATGTTGGCACGGTGATTTTCAATGGTTCGTTCACTGATTTTAAACTTGCTGGCGATTTCTTTATTGGTGACGCCGTCAACGACCATGTCCATTACCTGCCGTTCCCGTGTGGTAAGACGGGATATCAGCTTGTCCAGCGTCACTTTTTCAGCGCGGGAGATGTCCGCGCTCAACCCGACCGCCACGGCTTTTAGCACGGCATCAAGAAGCAGGTCGTTCTTGAAAGGTTTTTCAATAAAGTCAAATGCCCCGTCTTTCATGGCATTGACGGCGATTTGCACGTCGCCGTGGCCTGTCAAAAAAATGATCGGCAAACTGATGCTACGCGCCGCCATTTCCTTTTGAAGCTCCAATCCGCTCATGCCCGGCATACGGATATCAAGCAATATACAACCAGTTGGTCCCCTGACATATTCACTGAGAAATGATTGTGCCGAATCGAACACTTCAACGCGCAGATCAACCGTGGCGATCAAACTGCGAAGAAATCGCCGAATTGCATCATCATCATCAATCACATAGACGGTAGGCTCATTGGTCATCGGTTTCTTCCTCGCTGACAGCCGGTAGTAAAATAAGGAAAACTGTTCCGTCTTCTTTATCCAAGGTCACGCTCAGTTTCCCGCCATGAGCCTCAACAATCGAACGGCAGATTGACAGGCCCATGCCGACCCCCTCGAATTTGGTTGTGTAAAAGGGCTCGAATATTTTTTCCAGAACGCCAGACGGAATGCCTTCACCTGTGTCGTGGACGGAAATACCAACGTGCATTCCGGCAAGTGTACAGGAATTTATTACCAGTTGACGTCGATCAGGCTTGTTATCCATCATGGCCTCGATCCCGTTATGTGCAAGATTAAGGATGACCTGTTGTATTTGAAGCATGTTTGCCGCGACGGGCGGTAAGCCACTTGCGAAATTGAATGAAACCGTCACGCCGTGCTCGCGCGCATCGGTCCGTAAAAGATCCGCGATTCTATGGATCGCATCGTTAATGTGAATGGTTTCGAGCTTCGGTGGATCCTTGTGAACGAAACCGCGGATTGATTGGATAATCTCGTTTGCCCGATCAGACTGTTCAATGACTTGATCAATTGAGTCTTTCAGAACTTCCTGTTCATTTTTTTCAGAACTCATAGCTTTCTGGCACAATTGCGCATAGCCGGAAATAACGGCAAGGGGTTGGTTGAGTTCATGAGCAATACTGGTTGCCATTTCGCCAAGAATGATGACACGTCCGGCATGAGCGAACTCCAGTTGCTGCTGACGTTTTTCCTGCTCTGCAATTTTCAACTCGGTGATGTCCTCTGAAATCCCGAGAAAATGCGTAACCTGACCATCGGAACTCATGACCGGAGATATCGTCGAAAGTGCCCAATAAAGCTCGCCGTTTTTCTTGCGATTATGGATCTCGCCGCGCCACTCCTTACCGGCTTTTATAGCTCTCCATAGCTCCTCATACGTTTCGGGTGGAACTTCGCCCGCCTTCAATATTCGGGGGCTATTTCCAGCCACATCCTCAAGGGTGTAGCCGGTAACGTCGGTAAATTGTGAATTCACATACTCAATATCGCCTTTCAGGTCGGTGATGATTGTCATGGCCGGGCTTTGTTCAACCGCCTGTGAAAGTTTGCGCAGATTGTCCTCCGCCCGGCTGCGCTCGGTAATTTCCTCGGTGAGTTTGCGGGTTCGGTCCATTACCCGTATTTCAAGGGTATTGCGGGCTTTTTCCAGAGCCTCATTCTTTTCTTCGATGTTCGAATACTGCCGCTTGATCGTATGGTCAGCACGCCGCACCAAAAAATAAAGGGCGGTATAAAGCAGCCCAAAGATAAATAACAAACCGATCAAAAGTTGAACAGTCGAACGATTGATCCGGCTTAAAAGCGGTGTCACATCGGAATAGAGTTCGAAAACACCATGGATGTCACCATCGCCATGGTGGATGGGAAGATAGGTTTCGACAAAATCACGGTTCTCGACCGTGCCCTCAAAAGTATTGAGCCGGTTTTTGTAAGAGAGCTTGCTGGCTGGTTGCCCCTTTCGGGCGGCAAGGTGGAATCCTGGATTGTTGCCCTTGTCCTGACCGATCTCATCGAACTCCGAAGAGAACACTGTTATCCCATCAAGATTGTAAACTTTGACCTTGAGGATGGAGAGGCCGGTCGAAGCCGTTTTCACGGCGTCCTCAAAATCGTGAACCTCCGGACGCAGACGCATCTGTTCGCCGGATAGTCCTGAAATTGATGAGATATAGGGTGTAAATCTCGGCCATATGGTGTTTGCAAACGAGCGTGCGAGGGCCACGTTCTGGGTTTCTGCATATGCCACAAGTTGCTGGACCGCGTAGCCGTGAGCAAACCAAAGCAATGCCGCTAGGGCGATTAACCCCGCTGTGCTTGTCAGAAGAAAAAAATGCAACAACCTGAACATGATAATTGAAACTTACCATTCATCTCATGGAAATGGCTAGTTTGCCGTCAGGGTTTTATGAGGCGGATTGAATTGTTCTAGCAATAAATACACACAACAAGACCATAACCTCGCTTACCGTCAGAGATGAAGGCATAAGACAGAATTTCATTCCCTATTCAAACCGGTTGATCAAGTGGCATACAGATGGCTATTACAACACAGCTGCCGAGCAAATTCAGACCCTTAATCTGCATTGCGTATCACCAGCTGCAACAGGGGGTAAAAACCGTCTGATGGATCACGAGATCGCCTACATTTTGCTGCGTGATAAAAATCCGGATTACATCCGCTCCCTGATGGCTCCAGATGCTATGACCATTCCGGCACGGATCGATGAAGGCGGCAAAATAGGACGGCATGAA
>JAAETJ010000103.1 GCA_024228495.1 bacterium
AACCCCGGCATGGATAAGATCGTCTAGCAGAGCACGAACAGGCTCCTCATTACGCACCAGCAACCCTTCAGTAACTTCTAGCTGAAGAGCCTGGGCAGGTAGCTTTGCCACCTTCAAAGCAGTTTTCAGATCCTGAACAAATTTGCTTTCGTGAAATTGTCGCGGAGAAACATTTACGGAAATCCTGAAGTCTTTATAAAATTTCTCTCTCCAGATCTGAGCCTGAGCTACAGCCATCTCCAGTACCCATTTCCCAATTGGAACAATCAACCCGGTTTGCTCAGCAACGGGTATAAACTCTTCCGGGCTGATATTCCCAAAAATAGCGTCATGCCACCGCAACAAGGCTTCGGCACCAGCTATCTGGCCCGTATCAATATTTATCAGGGGTTGATAGGCCAGATAAAGATCACCGCTATCCAGAGCCTGACAGAGCCTTTGCTCAATACCTATGCGTCTGGCTGCGGCTTCATTCATTGTCGTATCAAAATACCGATAGGTTCCACCGCCATCGTCCTTGGCACGATACATTGCCGCATCTGCTTTGCTCAGGAGGAGTTGAACGTCTCCGGCATCATCTGGATAAAAAGCGAAACCAATGCTCGCACTTATCGCTAGATGCATACCTTTTACCACGAATGGCTTACTCAGTGCGGTAAGAATTTTTTCTGCAATGGCTTCTACATCCGACTGGCTCTGGAGTTCTGGAGCCAGTATCAGAAATTCATCACCCCCCTGCCGAGCCACGGTATCGCTGGCACGCACCGCATCCTGGAGGCGTTTTGCGGCTTCCACTAACAAAGCGTCACCAACATGATGCCCAACGGAATCGTTAACACGCTTGAAATCGTCCAGATCAATGAACATAAGAGCGAGCTTTTTCTTGCTGCGTTTCATCTGGGATATTGCATTTTCAAGTCGATCAAGCATCAAAATGCGATTTGGCAGGCTCGTCAGACTGTCATGATTTGCCTGATGCTCGATGGCTTCTTCCTGGCG
>JAAETJ010000104.1 GCA_024228495.1 bacterium
AATTTGATCGCCGGGTATACTTTGACAGCGTTTCATTGAGCCACGACAGAGATAGTCGGGGCTTGCCATTTTGCCGCGCCGGGTATGATAGCGTACCGTCATTCGTCGTCCACAAACACCACAAATTACCAGCCCCTGCAAAAAAGCCGGACCTTGGCGCGGAGGACAACGGCGATTGTCCTTGGTCCCATAGGCGTTGGCTTGCAAGCGTTGTAAATTCTCTTCGTAAGTCTCCCATGCAATATAACCCGGGTGGGCATCCTGGATAAAAGCTTTCCATTGATCGCGTTGAACAAATTTTACCAAAGGCTTCTGCTCCAAGCCGCGCGCAAAGGATTGACGCAAACCATAGGCAAAGGCGCCGGCATAGCGCGGATTTTTCAATACCTGCAGTGCTCTGCTGCGGGTTAGCTTGCTGTAAACCAGCTCCCCTTTACGCACCCCCTCATGCATGCGTTTAGGAAAGGTGAGATCCAACCGATCAAATTCCCGCACGGTGGCCCCAACCGTACCGACGCGGCGAAAAATCTTAAACAACAGGGCAATGCTCTCCTGCACGCGCTGGTCTGGATCGAATACGACCTTATCGAGTGCATTGTAAACAAAGCCGACCGGCAGGCGCATTTTTAATTCGCCGCGTTTGGCTTTGTTGAGCATACCACCGATGAGCCGTGCGCGGATGACATGGAGCTCTGCCTCACTCATGGTTCCCTTCAGGCCCAACAACAGACGATCGTTAAATTGCGTCGGATCATAGATGCCTTCCTCATCCAAAATCAGCGTGCCGCTCAAGGCGCAAATTTCAAGCAATCGATGCCAATCACTGGAGTTGCGGGCTAGGCGGGAGACCTCTAAGCCCATGACAATACCGGCG
>JAAETJ010000105.1 GCA_024228495.1 bacterium
GGCGACTGAAATGCCCGGTTTAAACTGTTTTCACTAACCGTATTCGTGGCGTGATCAGAACAGTATTTTGTTCGGATGAAGGCGGGTTTTGACCCACTTGGACATTCGTAAATTTTGGCCAACGGCTCGCTTCGAGCCCATTTATGACCTTTGGCGCCTGTCGCGATTTGAATTGCCAGTTGATGGCATCACTGGAAAGGAAATAATTTTCGTTAACGGATATTACTGCTTCAGGTATCAATGATCTTCTCCACTCAAATGGATAGCGGCAGTGCGTCAAAGCGACGGCGGGTACCGACCTCCATTGCATTGCAAAGAGCCGGAATGACGGTGGGTATTCCAATCTCACCGGCCCCAGTGGGTGGCACCCCGGCGGTGTTGATCAATTCAATATGGATCGATGGCAACTCATCGTTTGTCAGTATGGGATAATCTGCCAGACCGGTAATTTGCGCTGCACCGTTTTCGAATTCAAGCTCTTCGTGCAGTGCCATGGACAAACCCCAAATTGCGCCACCTTCAATCTGGCCCAACACCTGTTTGCGGTGCACAATTTGCCCCACATCGGCAGCGATCCACAAAGTACTAGGCTGGTCGTCAATTACTTCAGCTACCGTTGCCACTCTTGCGCCACGGAATTCTGTTGTACCCAGTCCCAGTTTGCGTGCAGGATCACCCCAACCCGACATCTCTCCCACTCGCTTAATAACATTTCGCAAGCGTTTATCCTTTAGGCTGAGTAACCTCCAAGTCAGGGGATCTAGACCGGCCGCACGTGCCATGCGCTCAACGCTCGTTTCGATGGCCCAGACGGTATATGCTGCCGCGACACCCCGTAAAAATCCAGGTGTTGGAAGTGAAGCAACTCGGGTCCAACTGATCTCCTCGTTTTCTGCTGAATAGGAATGGTATGCTCCGTCGGTTGCAGTATTGTCCTCATCTGAGTTTTCGCCTTTCAGGGATGAAGGCAGATGTGTTGCTAGTGTGCCATCAGATGCAATCTCGTGTCGCCATTGGCTCAAACCTCCGTTCGCATTGAGTGTTGCGGAAATTCGCTGCATTGCGGCGGGGCGAACCTGACCGCGTTGCATTTCATCCAAAAGCGGCCTGATTACCTGGATCGGACGATCCATAATCTTGGTAATTTCCACAGCATCACGAACGGCATCGTTGAGCACGCGGCGACCATACGCGCCGCCAGAGGGATGTCCTATACAGGGCACCATGAACGGAGCTGTTTTCCAAGTTCTGGCACCATAGCGCATGTCGAGGTCCTGGGATTGTGTCGATCCTGAAATCTGCACACCCAAACCCAGATTCCGGGGCTCCGCTGTAGCGTTAAGTGGCTCCGGCAGTACGTGGGTTAAAGTCGGTACGTAAAAGCTTGCCGAATAGTCGGAATCAGTTTGCCCTAAACCATGTTGCCGCAGGTTAATCTTCCTATCTCCGGGCTCATCCCGTGCGTGTCTGAGGGCGTTGCGTTCGGAGGCGCTGTCAAAATTCGTCGGCAGCGACCAAGTGATCCCCAAGGCTTTCGCCCCTTTGATTGCAGCCCAGGTGTCAGTGGCTACCACTGCGACGGCACTTTGATCGTTGAGGGTCACAACATCCACAACACCGGGGATATTTCGTGTGGGCGTTTCATCAAGATCAACAAGTGTGCCGGTCAGATGTTGGCTGCGGCGGAGTACCGCAATCAGTGTATCTTTATCGCGATAGTCTGCGCCAAACATCTTACGTCCCATAACGATGTCCATTGCGTCAGGTGCTGTAGGGCTCGTCCCAATCAGCGAAAATTCCTTTTCAGTCTTCAAATCAGCAGTATCAGCACCGGGCATTGCCAACAGTCCAAGGGCTGCCACTTCAGCGAAGGACATGCGCCCACCCGTTGGCCGGTGGACCACGGAATGATTTTCGGTCCTGCACATGCTAGGATCCCAACGGCGTTTTTCCGCAGCTGTCGCAATCATCGCTTTACGCCCTTCGGCTCCGGCAAGACGCAGAATAGGCCAATAACCGGCCGTGGTTTTTGAATCAGCAGTCACCATCCTTCCCATGAAGTTCGGGTTGCCGTACCTTCCCGCGTCGCGGGGTGCCGGTAAAATGCGAACTTTGTCGATAGATGCTCCCATTTCGTCAGCCAGTATCATCGCAAGTGCCAAGGGGGCGCCCTGACCGATGTTTTGCCCGGGGCAAACGATCTCAACAATTCCGTCCGGCAGCAGAGCTACAAATGCATTAACGGGAGCACCCAGAAACGGGTTTTTAGCTTGCAGGGCAAATGCAGTTACTCCCGATCCGATGGCGACCGTTGCCACTCCACTGCTGATCAGAAATGATCGTCTGGAAATCCGTATGCTTGTCGCTTTGCCCATCTCTAAGCTTCCAAGCTGAGTTCGGCTGCAAGCGCAACGGCGCGTCTTATGCGAAGCCCGGTCCCGCAGCGACAGATAACGCGCCCCATCTCCGTTTTAATATCTTCTTCAGATACCCCCGGATTTTCTGACAACAAGGCTGCTGCTTGCATTATCTGGCCCGATTGACACCATCCACATTGTGCCACCTGTTCCTTGATCCAGGCGCGCTGAACCGGATGGTTACCGTCTTTGGACAATCCCTCAATGGTTGTGATCGATTTGCCAATGATTGATTGCACTGGGATCTGACAGGCCCGAACGGCGTGTCCATCAACATGAACGGTGCACGCGCCACAGATGCCTTCAAGGCAACTATATTTGGTTCCTTTCAGCCCAAGCCAGTCTCGCAGCACAAAAACGAGTGGCGTTTGTGGATCGGGCAGATCGACAATGTGTTGTTGGTCATTGATGGTAAATTCGAAACGCATCGTAATATCCGTATTTTAGTGTACGCTTGCAATTACACGTAATTATGTGTACGAATTTTGTCAAGTGCCGAGGAATATAATATGCGCGACGAAAAACGTGAGAGCCGGCAAACTGAAATTGAGAGCGCAGCATATGAGCTTTTCATGTTGCGTGGATTTGCCGGCACATCAATGCTGGAAATAGCTAAACTGGCCAAGGCTTCAAACGAGACTCTCTATCGATGGTATGGTGATAAAAATGGATTGTTTGCAGCCATGGTCGAGCGTAATGCGGCTGGTGGCCTTGAACGGCTAACCAAGCCGTTGACTGGCACTCAAACGTGTGCGGGTAAGCTAAAAGAATTCGGAACGGCACTCCTGGTCGGGATCCTTTCCGACAAAGCAATTGCTCTGAACAAAGCTGCCGCAGCAGATATGACAGGCGAGTTGGGCGCGATTTTATCCAGGCACGGTCGTGAAAGCGTTGTTCCGATACTTACAACATTCTTCCAAGAATTTCCGTTGCCGAATTTCTTCGCGGACTATGATAAGGCAGTGGAGGTATATCTGTCATTGTTGATTGGTGATTTGCAGGCGCGGCGGCTTCTGGGTCGGTTGAAACAACCCGACACTGCATTTTGTAAAAAAAGATCCATCAATGCAGTTGACCTGTATTTGATCATTGCCGAGGCGTGACAAACACGACAATGCAATTTTTATTCGTTTTCTTAAAACCAATACGGTGATTATTGTGGCAACAATGAATGGCCATTCTGGCACATCGTGACCTAGTGAGGCTTGTCGCTATCTGGACAACAACCAAAACTGAAAACGGTAATTTTGTCCGCATTGCTGCCATTGAGTTCAAAACAGAGTGAGGCAGTTATTGGCGTTTTTCGGAAGTTAATTCTATGTCGCAATTTGGATGGTCAATTTATCAGAACAGGACAGTTTTATTCGCTCGCCAGACATTCAGGCGGCTA
>JAAETJ010000106.1 GCA_024228495.1 bacterium
CGCATTCCAGTGCTGCAAAGTATCGAGGCACTTACAAACCTCGCCGCCCGCACTGGAATTCCGGTGGCAATTTATTTACGGCGTTTCGTCGATGACCAGCAAGTGCATCATCCAGCGGCGACGGAAAGGAGCGACCATGACACGGACGAGGAAGAGTTAGCCGAGTCTTTTAGTCGCATATGCCTTTTTGTCGCGGTTGGCCGCCCTGGCGAGCCACTACCGCCCTGGGGCGCTTATCGCCTGTACCTGGATGATGACGAGTGGGAGCAAAAAGTACGTGAACTGATCTCTATCGCCTCAGTGATTTTTATCAAATGGGCAGACTCCGAGCCGCTTAAAAAAGAGATTCAACTGATAGAAGAAGCATCAAAATTAAATCGAGTCATATTCCTGCTGCCGTTACAAGAATCCCCGGAGAGCCTTTGTCACTATTTGCCCGATGGTCCACAATTCGAAATCGAAACACCAGAGGAACCAACCGCCAAACGATATGCCGCATTTTTCACGACTACAGATACCGGTGAAAAAATACACTACCGGGACCGCGAGCTAGGTTATGGTGAAGCTGCCAGGAAAGTAGCCGCTGACAGCTTTGGCATGAGTGATTTAACAAAAAGCCAGCTCAAC
>JAAETJ010000107.1 GCA_024228495.1 bacterium
CGATATGAACATTAGGACGCGCCGCAAGAGCGTGTGGAATTAGCAGATTGAACGAGCTACGTGGCAACTGGCCGCCACCAGTTTTGTAAGCGTCATAAAAATCCATAGCTGGGATTGGGACGTTTTTTGGCACGCCGTCCAGCGTGCTGATAATCCGGTTTACAGCGTCTTGATTTTGAGGTGGCAATGCCGTTGTGATATTCGTCGTATGTGTGACCGGGACCGGGGCCGCGACCGGCGCTGGGACCGGTGCTGCTTTCATCGCATCAAGCTTGCTAGATAGCGCGCTTACTTGTGCGCTTGTCTGTGCGTTCATGGCCTCTTGCGTTGCCGGGTCTGTCGCCATAACTACAATCTCATCGGGATTAAACTTTTGCGACAACCAGACATTACCGCCCGGCATAGCGATTGCTCTTCGATATACTTTACGCTTTACTCGCTGCATAACGATTGACCGTGATTTTTGCGCGCCATCAAAAGCGAATATCCACAAAAAAGGCATGACGGTTATAAGCGCCGTTATCATCAACATAAGGCCGGACAAGAGAATAAACTTGTCATCTTTATAGCCAAGCTTTGCAGCCATGATCCCAATGCCGTTTGTCAAAACCGCTTCATCTGTCTTGCTATCCAGCTCTATCTGGGCAGCTTCCCGCGCGGCCATAGCGTCCTCTTTGGCCTTCGCAGATGCGGCAAGCCCTCGCATTTCTTCGGCTTTAAATTTCCAGCCACGACATTTGCGGCCACAAAACTTATTACGCTTTTCTGTCAAGGCATTTCTATCCAAAGCCTCCGCTTTGTGCGTGTAACTTTCTGATGTTTCAGACGCCTTGCTTTTGTCGATTATTGAGCTTGTACGTTTGATCTCGTTCTGCAACACAAGTACTCGCGCATTATGCACTTCAGACTTGACGTTTGCCCTTGTGCCGATAGATCCAAGCGAGGTCCAGCCCACCAGC
>JAAETJ010000108.1 GCA_024228495.1 bacterium
ACCTTGAACGTCGTCATGAAAATCCGCGCATAGGATTTGCTCTCGACCATACGGATATAGTTTTCAAAAGAAAAACTGCCATCATCGGCCAGGAAGGACAGATAGAAAAGCCAGGTAACAGGCATCACCATTATGATAGTCACGGCAATAACGGCTGGGGCTGTGAGTCCTAACAAGACCCATCTTTCCCTTGCTGCATTGCGGTGCAGTCCAGCTTCATTGAGGCGGTGCAATGATTGAGTCAATGTGCTCAAAGCCCGCCCTCCTCATTTCCGTCATCGGGGACAATGACCGTATCGTCACGGTGCATTCCAACATTCAGCTCATCGCCGATATTGATCCTGTGCAACACTTCATCGCTTCGGGTACTGCTGCGAAGGACCAGCTCCGTTTCATCTTTCAGTCGCACATAAACCAGTGCTGTATCACCCTGATAGACAATCTCGCTCACATGCCCCGCAAACAGGTTTGTATCTGGAGGCGGCTCTCCAACAATGGGCGCAAGACGTTCCGGCCTTACGACCAGAATCGATTTCTGTCCTTCCTGTGGGTGAGTAGCGGAAATAATCGGGCGACCATCGTAGCTCAGATTTTCGCCAATACCGCTTAAGCTCAGGAACGTGGACTCACCGATAAAGTCTGCCACGAACTTATTGGCAGGGCGATTGTAGATTTCCTTCGGGGTTGCAAGCTGCATCACTTTGCCAAAATTAATAACCGCAATTCGATCCGACATGGTAAGCGCTTCGCGTTGATCATGGGTCACATAGACCGTTGTCATGCCAAGTTTTTCGTGCATATGACGCAGCTCAATCTGCATATGCTCTCGTAGTTTCTTATCTAGAGCTGAAAGCGGTTCGTCCATCAGGACAATGCGCGGATTAAAGACAATAGCGCGGGCCAGAGCGACACGCTGTTTCTGACCGCCAGATAACTGGCTAATCTGGCGTTCTCCGTAGCCTCCCAATTGAACAGTTTCAAGAGTACTCTCGACACGCTCGGCAATCTCACTTTTAGGAGTTTTTCGCAGTTTCAGCGGATAACCGATGTTTGCAGCTACTGTCATATGTGGAAACAAAGCAT
>JAAETJ010000109.1 GCA_024228495.1 bacterium
ACAGGGTAATGAAACAGGACATCTGTTCGCGATATGCTTTGCGCCTGGGGCTTCGCCAGATCAAGGGTGTGGGCAAGACGGAAGCTGAACTGGTTATGCAAATGAGGCAACAGCCGGGTGGACCACAAGATCGCCCGGAAGGTGAAAAAGCCAGGCCGGTATTTTACAAGGATATCCGTGATTTCTGGCTGCGCTCGGGGCTCGCCCGTTCGATGATTGAACGTTTTGCCGATGCGGATGCTTTTCGCTCAATCGGACTTGACCGGCGAAAAGCCCTGTAGGCTGTGCGTGCACTTGATCCACATTGGCAGAATTCAACGTCCATGGTTCTAAAAATGCCGCTATTTGTCCTGTTGAACGGTAAAGAACCGGTCAATGAAATTCGGACCGATTTGCCGCTTATGCCGCAAGGCGAGCATGTCATTCAGGATTATCGCTATCTTTCCCTGTCACTTAAAGCCCATCCGGTTTCCTTTCTGCGAGATGATTTCAGGCGAAACGGGATGGTGGAAAATGGCCAGCTTGAAAGTATTGCCAATGGCCGAAGGGTAACCATCGCCGGACTGATTGTGGTGCGCCAGCGACCTGGATCAGCCAAGGGCGTGGTGTTCATGACGCTTGAAGATGAAACCGGTATTGCCAATGTGATTGTCTGGTCGAAAGTATTTGAACACTATCGGTCAGTGATCATGGCGTCACGTTTTGTCAAAGTGCGCGGCAAATTGCAAAA
>JAAETJ010000110.1 GCA_024228495.1 bacterium
GATTTTCTACATTTTTATACGGGCGGTTTTGCTACAGTTTCGTAACACCGCTGACAAACCACCAAAGAAACCCAAAAAAGGGAAGAAAAACAAAATAGGCGGTCAACCCGGTCATCCCAAGCACCAACGTACTGACTTCAGTGAAGATGAGATCGATGAGTATCTGGGATATCATTATCCCGCCTGTCCTGAATGTGACAGCAGCAATATCATTTTACTGGATGAACAACCGAAGATCATCCAGCAGGTCGAGTTGAAAGAGGTGGTTACGCATATCCACGAACATCGCGCTTATGCCTACAACTGCGAGGACTGTGACGAGATCCATTACGCACCCTTTCCGGATGAGGTCATCAAAGCGGGTCTGTTCAAGGCGCGTCTCACCGCTTTGGTCGCGTATATGAAAAATGGCTGCCATGCCTCGTTCTCCACCATTCGCAAATTCCTGCGCGATGTTATCGGTGTGCCCGTTAGCCGGGGTTACCTGTCAAAGCTGATTGGAAAGGTCAGCCAGGCGCTGGCGCCGTCTTATGAGCAATTACTTGATCGCATCCCCTTGGAAACCAATCTGAATATCGATGAGACGGGCCATAAAGACAATGGCGATCTGTTTTGGACCTGGGTCTTCAAGGCGGATCTGTATGTGCTTTTTCGCATCGATAAATCGCGTGGCTCCCAGGTCCTCATTGAGATGTTGGGACGTGAGTTTGATGGCACCATTGGCTGCGATTACCTCTCGACTTATCGCAAGTACATGAAAGATTTCAATGTGACGGTGCAATTTTGCATCGCGCATCTGATTCGCGACATCAAGTTCCTGACCAATCTACCCGACGCGCA
>JAAETJ010000111.1 GCA_024228495.1 bacterium
CAGCAGGTAGGTTAAAATTGATAGGGAAAGGATATACAGCAGTTCAGTATGGCTGAGATCACGATATGCTCTGGCCGCCTCCCAAAGGCGTTGAATAATTTGTCGCAACCAGCCAGTGGTTTCCAGCCAGGAGTTGTCTGTGGTTGCTCCTTTGCCGCGTGCAAGGAATATTGCTAATACGGTGAGTGTGGTCAAGACAAGTCCAAGCAGTGACCATAAGCTGGTCCTGGTGATGTCTGTATGGTGATGGTCCAAGGCTAGAAAGAGGAGTGCGGCGAGGCAGTAAACCAGAATTTGCACTAGGCGCTCAAATACCATTAGTGCGGTCACGTTGGCGGCTTCTCCCTTAGCACGATAGCGTTTCCATCGGATCGTGACGGATAGAACCCTGGGCAAAACCAAGGTGTAGAAGCGCATGCACAAGTTGATAACGATCAACTCCAGCTGGTTAATGCGGATCTGGTTTTTGAACAGCGCCTTGTGGGTGACGATGGCAGGTAGAATGATAGTACCCACCAAGGCCAGAGTTACAGCGGTTACAAAGGCATAGAAATCGATGCTGGCAATGGCATGTTCGATCTTTTTTAGATCCAGAAGATGGATGCACCCAATCAGCAAGGCTAGGGTTAAGAGCCATTTAACGATGAATCCTACAAGGGGCTTGTTCATGGAGTTGTCACTGCAAGTTTCTGGTAGAGTTTGGCATGGAGTGCAGCAATTCGTCCCCATTCGAAACGACTGACGTGTTTGATCTGAAGGGCACGCAATGCCTGCAAGTCTTCGCGTAATAGCTCTGACAAGCGTTCCGCAAGCGCAGTTTCATCATCGGCTGGTACGATAAAGCGCGGCCCCATGGCTGATGTTGGCAGACCACCTACATTTGAGACCAGCACAGGAACCCCATAACCTGCGGCACGAGTGACAGCGCCCGACTGACCTGCCATGCGTTCGTGGGGGAAGACCGCCAGGACAGCGATTTCGCACAAGGCATTTATAATTTTCTCGGCAATGAAGCCTTCCTTGAAGATAACCCGACTGGCGAGCTCCGGCTGTGCCAAGAGGTTCTGGATCTCTGCCCCGGCTTTGCGTGCGCCTAATAGCCGCCCTGTGATGGAGGCCAAGCCCTGTTTACCGTCCCATAGACGCCCAGCAATAACCAGATAGGTATCTGGAAATTGGTCCATGATTTCTCTCCATGCACGTAGTAGTACGGGAATTCCCTTGTAGCCACGGAGGTTGCCGAAGGTGACGAAATAACGGTGGTTTTGGTCCAGCCCAGCTGTTTTATGGGCGGCTGACCGTGATATGTTGATTGCTGGATGGAGTGTGACTCCGTGAGGAATAACGTGGAGTCGTTTGTGGCAGAGTTGTGGAATGTGTTTCAGTAGTTGTGTACATCCGTCTTTCGTATGCAAGATCAGAGCATCTGCTTCCAGTAATAAACGGCGCTCCCAATATTTGAAAAGTGGCAGGGATTCGTGAGGAGTGGGGTTGTGAACCGTGAGTACCACCTTCTTGCCCCTTGCCTGTGCCCGCCTAGTGACAGCCAGCAGATAGTAGC
>JAAETJ010000112.1 GCA_024228495.1 bacterium
ATTCTTCAGTTTTTCCGACTTTTCGGCCATTCATATGGTCCTTTTAAGAGTTCAGGATATTGATGCAACCTGCCGCCTTATACCCTGAAAATTGATATCAGCCGCTTTAACAATGGTATGATCAAAGGATAATTTACCGGGTAACCAGCCCTTCCAGAAGATTCTTGGCTGAATTTGAGCGCGGTGTCCACAATTGACGCTCTTGCGCTTCCAAAAAACGTTCAGCCATCTCACACAATGCGGATGGATTTTTTTGCAAAAGAAAATCCCGCACCTCTTCATCGCCAAGATAGGCATCAAAGACCAGGTCAAAATGATGATTGCGCACAGCCCCGGTTGTAGCGGAAAATGCAAACAGGTAATCAACCGTTGCCGCCATTTCAAAAGCGCCTTTATAGCCATGCCGCATGACGCCTGAAA
Organism: bacterium; assembly: GCA_024228495.1. Taxonomy (GTDB): domain Bacteria; phylum Pseudomonadota; class Alphaproteobacteria; order Rhizobiales; family JAKIUO01; genus JAKIUO01. The sequence continues at coordinate 421 of JAAETJ010000112.1, forward strand.
TCCACTTGGGATTGACCACCCGGGCACGTACCACCCGGGCAATTTCCTCATCCAGTGCACGGATGACCGGTTTTTCCGGCCTCGAATGGTCATTATGATAGACACCGGGCCTGCTGCCGGAGATATGCTCCACAGCGGCACTCATGCCACCTTCAAACTGGTAATAATCATCTGAATCGAGCAGGTCATGTTCACGATTATCCTGATTGTGAATGACCGCTTCCATGCCTTTAAGGCGTTTGGCGAAACTGTCCCGCTCCTCCTGCCCTTCTTCACGTTCGCCATAGGCATAGCTGCCCCAGGCGAGATAGGACCGGGCCAGATCAGAACGGTCACTCCAGCCTTTTTCATCCATCAAAGCCTGTAACCCGGCACCATAGGCACCCGGTTTTGATCCAAAAATCCTGAATCCGGACTGACGCCTCGCCAGTTCA
>JAAETJ010000113.1 GCA_024228495.1 bacterium
CGCTCTGATTTTGGCAGCCGCCATGTCTTCGGCCGATTCTTTGTTAAATGCCTCCGCAATCATCGTAATCAACGATGTCATATATCCCTTTAAATCCGAGCTTACGGATGAGCAATTGATTTCCTGGGCCAAAAAGGCGACAGTTATCATCGGTGCCATGGCCTGCTTGTTAGCCCTTTATGCCCAGACGATTATCGGGATGTTCTCCAAAGCGTACACTATGGCCGGCGGAGGTGTTGTTCCGGTTTTAATTGTCGGATTATTATGGAAGATTTCAAATAAACCTTTTACGATGGGAGAAAAGAACTCCAGGCTAACGCCATGGGGCGTCCGAATTTCAATCGTCAGTGGGGCTGTTGTTTCACTGGCATTTAGCATTCTGTGGGGGATTGCTGTTTCAGCTGTGCTGGCGGTGGTCGTATCATTGGTCACAAAACCAAAGGGGGAATTGGAACAAACTGTCACGACTGACTAAAAGATCAGCAGGCGCCCTGTTTATGCATTCGCAACCGCCCCAAAAGGCAGACAATAAAATCTAAGGGTACCGGCATGCGATTCAATAAGGGTCGTAATAGAAGTTGGAATCTTCAGTTTTCAGGATAGGAGAAGGACAACAGTGGCCTGGAAGAACGCAGACGTGGTCGTTATCGGTGGTGGTATTATCGGAACCGCCATCGCCTATTTTCTGTCCCGCCAAAAGATCGATGTCATTCTTTTGGAAAAGAGCGGAATTGCATCCGGAAGCTCCGGAGCATGTGATGGGGCGGTTGTCATGCAAACCAAAAAACCTGGCGTTCATTTAAAGTTGGCCCTGGAAAGCCACGCGCTTTTAAGCCGGATGCAGGATCAACTGCCAATACCCATAGAATATGAAAAAAACGGTGGTCTGATCGTCATGGAAACCGACGACGAAAAGACGGCCATGAAGCAGTTTGTCGAGGCACAGTGTCAAGCGGGCCTGGATGTTGAGCTTTTAGATCACAAGCAGCTTCGCGCCCTGGCACCGCATCTGTCCGACCATCTAATTGGTGCCACCTATTCACCCCGGGACAGCAAGATCAATCCCATCGCCCTGACCCTTGGCTTTGCCATGGGCGCTAAACAAATGGGCACGGAAATTTTAACCGGCACCGCTGTATTGGATTTCGAGGTTGAAGAAAGACAAATCTCTGCAGTTGTGACCACGGCCGGTAAAATTGGAACCTGCACGGTTGTTAATGCGACCGGTGTATACGCCTCTGAGATCGGTCGAATGTTAGGTATCGAGATACCCATCAAGCCCAGGCGCGGACAGCTGCTGGTCACCGAGGCGCGGCCGGGCCTTTTGAAGCCATGGCTGGGATCGGCGAACTATATTGCCGCAAAATTTAATCCCCAGCTGGCCAGGGAGGGCGCCGGCGGGGTATCCATAGACCAGACTCAAAACGGCAACCTTCTTATAGGGGCTACCCGCGAATTTGTTGGATATGACAAGCGAACAACGGTGGAGGGGTTAACACAGATCGCTTCACGCGCTGTTCGAATCCTGCCCGATCTCAAACATACGCATTTAATCCGGGCGTTTGCCGGGCTGAGACCTTACACGCCCGATGGATTGCCCATTTTGGGGAAAGTGGGAAAAATCAAGGGGCTTATCATGGCCGCGGGACATGAAGGCGACGGAATCGCTCTGTCTGCCATCACCGGAAAACTGATCAGCGAATTGGTCTTAGAGGGAAAAACGGATGTCGCCCTGGACAGCTTTAATTTAAAACGGTTTTCAACCGACACAACACAACACTGACCCGAATCCGCCAAAGTGAAGGACCAAACATGGGGATAATCAAGGATAGCAAGAGCACATCCGGCATACGGATTGATTCTTTGCAACGGGGCAGGAAAATCGTCTTTTTCGTAAATGGCCGATCCACAACTGCCCATATGGGGGAAACGATTCACGCCGCTTTGATCGCAGCAGGTTATTGTCAGTTTCGTAAAAGTAAAACCCATCAACCGCGGGGCGTGTTTTGCGGTATGGGCGTTTGCTATGAATGCC
>JAAETJ010000114.1 GCA_024228495.1 bacterium
TGATTGCATGATCATTTTAAAGGCTGACTTTTTTTGCTCACGGCTATTCGGGCTTACGCCCGGCCTCCGCGAAGGCGGCGCACCAGCGCCGGTCGCTTTTCGCTCCTGATTGCATGATCATTTTAAAGGTGTTCTGCACCAGCTATCCTCCCTGCAATTTTGGCAGAATGAACACCTCTGCATTTTCAGGAAGGGAGACAAATAACGAATCGCGGTAGATTTGGCCATCCACCGCCACTGAAACATTGTGATCCAATTCTGATTCCATGCCCGGGTATTCCGCGATCAACCGCAGGAATACTTTGTGAATTGTCGTGGCAGCAAACTCGAACTCGGAGTTTCCATCAGCAAGATCGCGCAGACCGCCCCATAAAATCACCCTAACCATCAGACCTGTTTATTATTCTCCTCTATTGCCTTCAACAATACCGGAGGTGCCATCGGGATTTGAGTCATTCTTACTCCGGTGGCAGAACAGATTGCGTTTGCAACCGTTGCAAGAGGAGGCACGATTGAAGTTTCACCAACGCCACGCACGCCATAAGGGTGCCCTTTATTGGGTATTTCGATAATCTTGGCCTCAATCATGGGCAAGTCTGAGCAAACCGGCATGCGATAATCAAGAAATCCCGGATTTTGCATGATCCCGTCATCACCGTAAACATAACCTTCATTCAGTGCCCAGCCAATGCCTTGCGCCGCGCCTCCCTGATATTGTCCCTCGACATAAGATGGATGAATTGCCTTGCCAGCATCCTGCACCACGGTGTAACGGCATATATCGGTACGACCGGTTTCTTCATCCACTTTAACATCAGCAATATGAACGGCAAA
>JAAETJ010000115.1 GCA_024228495.1 bacterium
CCAAAAAGAGCAATGCTGATCACCATGAATGACAGATGGTTCCACTGTTCGATGGAAAACACCCGGGTGAGCATGACCTCAAAAGCCAGAGTGGAAAGGGATACCAGGAAGATGGCGGTCAAAAGCATTGTCGGCATTGTTACTTTTTGCGGGATCATTCACCTAAAGGCATGGTCACCTAATCTTCCAAAGCATGCCCCGTCATTGGAACGAACAGCACCCCGGTTATCTGTTGCGTTCGGAAGTCGTTCCCGGTTTTAGTAATCAGAGTCAGATTCTGGTACGAAAACGGATTGCCGAGGGGTAAAATGAGCCGGCCGTCCTCAGTGAGTTGCTTTAACAGCGGCGGCGGAACATGATTGATTGCCGCTGTGATCATGATGGCGTCGAAAGGAGCGGCTTCTTGCCAGCCGAAGTATCCGTCGCCGTGGCGGGTTTTCACGTTGGTAAACCCCAGGGCTTTGAGCAACCGGGTCGACTCTTGGTGAAGTTTTTCTTTGATTTCGATGGAGTAAACCTCCTTGACTATTTTAGATAGCACGGCCGCCTGGTAACCCGAGCCTGTCCCGATTTCAAGCACCCGATGATTGCCGGTGAGCTTTAAACTTTCCGTCATCAGCGCGACCACATAGGGTTGCGATATGGTCTGGCTCTCTCCGATGGGCAGGGCGGTGTCTGCGTAAGCCTTTGAAGCAAGTCGTTTGGGAATAAAACAATGCCGGGGCACGGAGCGCATCGCCGCCAGGACCTGCGAATCGGCTATTCCTTGGCCGGCGATATGATTTTCGACCAGCTGCTCTCTGGCTGCTTTAAACGAGGGATTGTCCGGAATTGCGCCGGCAATTGCTAAAGCAGGTATGAGACTCAGAATACACAAAAAGAGGAGGGTTATTTTCATGGCGGAGTTCCTATTGCA
>JAAETJ010000116.1 GCA_024228495.1 bacterium
CAAATGACTCACGATTATTACACCCTAATGATGGACACTTACGGCGCAATTTTTGGAGCAGTAGCCGCTTTACGGGCCAAAGACAAAAACGCTGAAACAGAGCCTTTGCCCCTGCTTTTGCAATTACGGGGGGGCTACGCTGAAAGCCCCGGCTGGTTTTTGGTGCAAGCGACTGAGTTTGCCCCAGAATCTATTAGCGTGAGTAAATTACGGGTACGGGATGCAGGGCAATTGCATCTTATTATGTAGAGTTAGTCAGGATAGAGAGAAGGAAATCCTCATCCCAACCGGCCTTCTTGCGTTTGGCTTTGATACCGCATTTGGTGCTTGTGTCCTGCGTCAGTAAATTGAGTGCCAGGTGTCTCAAAACCGCAAAGTTCTGCGCCCCATGCCCTTTGCGTATCCGACAGTCATCCTCGCGGAAAGCAATATCCAGAACCCAATGAAGCGAGTTTTCAATGCTCCAGTGGCCTCGTACAATCTGGAGCATTTTTTCGGCAGTACCAGATAGACTGGAGATGTAATACCGTTCTTCAATGGTAATTTTGTCGCCGCGTTGCTGTTGTGCTTGAACCCGCACCACGGTTTGTAACCCTTTCCAGGCAGACAGATTGTGCAAGCTGGACAATTGTTTAGTGGGTAGGCGAGTGGTATTCACCACTCGCCCCCCGTTACCGCAATGGGGTTAATGCCCCATATTGACCAGCATACGGCTTTCCCGTACTGGGCGGTGTCCAGCAAATTGCCTCGAAAGAGGGCATCGTTGCAGGTCGCACAAATGTTCGATTTACAATTTCTGAGTGACATGCGGCTTAGGTTTGACATAAATGGTTATTTCGAGCTTGAAAGAACCACTTTTTGGTATTTTTGCGTTCTGTTTGAAGCGGTCTTGTCAAAAAAGTGTAAATCGAACATCCGTTCAATTTGAAACGATGCCCGAAAGAGGAAAACAATCAAGATTGTTCCACAAAATCAGAAAAAGAGCGAAGACCAAGGCGATGGAGGTGTTTGATGAGGAAGCGGCGATTATCGAAGCGAGAGATGCGCTTGAACTTCATACAACGCAGCCGCTTACGGAGCCATTGGTCAAGGCGATGGAGCTGTGTCTTAACATCAGAAAAGGGGGTGTCAAAATAATGGGCGAAGCCGGAGATGATGCGGTTGACCAGTTGGATGGTGGCAGGGCCAAAATTGTGGGAGCGGATGGTGAGGGAGCGGATGTTGTCTTTGAGTTTGACCAAAGACTTCTGTCGGATAGAAACGTAACGGGCAGAAAAGCGAAAACCAAGAAACTCAAAACCCTTGAAAAAGGTAGTGACCTTGGTTTTGGTGGGGGAGAGATGAAGGGAAAGATGTTCCTGCAAGAAAGTATCGACAAAAGCCAGAGCTTGATGAGCTAGGGGAAGAGAAGAGCAAAAGACGAGGAAATCGTCGGCAAACCGGACGAAGCGGAAATTGCTCTGCGTCAAAGCCAAGTCAAGCTGATGAAGGACGATGTTAGCCAAAAGGGGAGAAATAACGCCGCCTTGAGGCGAGCCTTTGTCAACAGCTTGGAGAACGCCATTCTCAAGAACCCCAGCAGTGAGAAACTGCCGGACAAGGTTGAGGATGTTGCCATCAGCGACCCGATGAGCAATCAAATCAATGACCAAGTCGTGGTCAATGTTATCAAAGCAAGCCGAGATGTCAGCATCAAGGACAAAGGTAAGGCCCTCATCCCGAAAGCGAAGAACAGACTCGACAGCTTGATGTTGATTGCGGAGAGGCCGAAAGCCAAAAGAAAAGTTGGAGAAGGTCGGCTCAAATATAGGTTCAAGCAGAGCTTTAACGACAGCTTGAGCGACCCTATCCCGAACAGCCGGGATACCCAGGGGGCGAAATTGTCCCTTCCCTTTAGGGATGTAAACTCGACGTAAAGGCAAAGGCTGGTACTGATGACGTTGCTTGAGGTCAGCCATCAAAGCAGAAAGGTTCTGCTGTAGATTGGCCTCAAAGGACGCAATAGAAACGCCATCAGAGCCGGGCGCACCACGAGAAGCCTTGACGGTGCGGAAAGCCTGAACCATCAGAGCCATATCAATACGACCCGTGAGGGAATGATGTTTAGGGTGTTGCAATGTGGAACTCCTTAAAACTTAAGTGTTTTGCCTGAGCTTGAGCAGAACCAGCCCAAGTATGCCGGAAAGGGGAGCGTCTTTTCCAAGAGAAGAAGGTCGTCCCAACAAGACGGACGGCTGGCGAAGATGAGCCAGAGCTTCTAAACGGAAACATACAACCCCAAACAGGTAACAACTTGAGTTGAAAACAGCACAAGCACAGAGCTTAACTGGAAGTGGCCCTTCGGCGATGATATGCGCCTACTATGACCACGCTGACTACCCCAAACTGAACAGGTTGAAGGAAACCCAGAACAGACCCTGGCATTGAAGAAGCCCTTCGGCCTAGCCTTATAGCTTCTCCTTACTCACATCCACACCCGAGACGCAGTGAGGGTGAGGAGGAGACAAGGTGGGTTCTCAATTGGTCAGAGAAAGACCTGTTTATGCAGGTGAAAGCACCAAACACGCCATTAGGGAGTGATGAGATACCCGTATGAAATCATCACCGAGCGTCGGTCAAACGCCCAATGCTTCGGCCAATCCCGGAGCGTGGCATCCCTAAAAATCGCCGAAACGTGCTTCCCCCCGCACCCTATGACTTGCCCACTCCGTGCCTGACTGTTGCCAGTCAAACCTGGGTCTTAGTCCTTATCGGGTTCGGGTCTAAAGTTCAGGACTGTTACGGAACAGCCCCGACTGGATTTTCACCAGTTTGGTCTTTCTCCTTCAATTCACACGCAACTCAGACCCTTGATTTTAGACCCCTAAGTTGCATTTAACTAGATGTACCCCCTATTCCTGCCTGAAATCACTGATTTTAAGCTCGAAAACTGTCCGAACCATTGACACGACTACCCGTATTTTATCCTCTTCGGTTGAGTTTGTCTATCCTAAACCTGCCTCAGATTGGCCCAAACAATGACCAAGGCCGGCAGATCCATCTGTAATAATTGAGCCAACAAATTAAAACGCATAAATTCCCCCAAGCGTTCCCCGGTTTCTTCCG
>JAAETJ010000117.1 GCA_024228495.1 bacterium
AACACGCTTGTATACAGCGCTCAATCAAGCCATGGCGATCTGGATGGAGCGTCGTATTTACCTGGCTGAAACCAGTGCATGGGTGCTAGCCGATATTGAAGAGTCGATGGCTGTACTCGGACGCGACTGGCAACCCAACGGGATCAAAGCCAACCAGAAAATGATAAAGACTTTATGTGATGAAGAATATAGTCAAGGCATCATCGCAGCGCCTCTTGACAGTGCTTCTGTCTTTGCAGATTTTGAAAAGATTATGGAAACATAACTACGAAAGGAAAATAAAGACAATGTCGATTCGAATCAAAAATGTTCAATCCGGTTTATGTTTCCTACTCTGCTTCGGAGTAGCCGTCTGCATGCTCGCAGGCTGTGCCACCGTCCAAGATAACCACCCAGTACCCTCGGTAAATGTAGAAAAACAGTCCTATGCTCCTGGCGAAGATATTAAAGTGAGCTTTTCCAACGGACCAGGCAACAAGGATGATTGGATTGCAGTCTACAACGCTGGCGAAGGACCTGGCGGCGTTGCCACGCTACTTTGGCTCTGGGCCGACGGCACCAACGTGGATGCCGACACTGCGGAAAAGAGTGTCAGCGACGGCAGTGTGGTGTTCGACAGCGTTTCAGATAACGGAGAAACCCCGGATGTGGTTGATTGGCCGTTGGCTGAGGGCGATTACGATGTATATTTTTTCTGCTGTTACGAGAATGACGTTCTTGCCGGTCCGGTGAAATTCACGATCAATTCTGGTGATGGCAACTGAACGTCCGCGCACGCCGCTGACAATTGACGGCGACAGCATGGCCAGCGGCTAGGCGCCACCTGCCGGGAGTCAACTATGCCAACCATTTTCGGTATCAGGATAATTTTATGAGTAATACAGCAATCACATTGATGATCAGGGATTATGACTTTGTCAGTCCCCTGGTTTGTGGTGATTTGGCAGTGGAAGGCATAGATCTTACGGTTGACCGAAGCGATGATATGGATACGCCAAAAGCTGATCAGAGTATTCATGCAGTTGAATTGTCCTTCAGTCGTTATCTGATCGACTTCGCAGAGGGTAATTTTGAATTTGTGGGGATTCCGGTTTTTGTTTGCCGATCTTTCCGACATCGCTGCTTCTTTGTTAAGAAAGGCAGTGACATTCGGAGTTTCAAAGACCTTGAAGGAAAGCGGGTCGGCACTGACTTTTTTCCCGCCACAGGAAATACGTGGTCTCGTGCTGCAATGAGTGAACAAGGGGTTGCACTGGACAAAATAGAGTGGTGGGAAGGCTCAATTGATGAGTCCTATGCTCCAATCGAGAAGCCCTCTGAGATTTCTCCTTTTTCTCCCAATCAGGAACTCAAGACACTCTCTGAGCGAAAATTGGAAGACATGTTGATTGATGGAGAACTGGATGCGTTGATGTGTTCGTCTCCACCCGAACGCTTTTATGATGACAACAGTCAGATCGTTCGGCTGCTTGCCGATTTCAAGAGCGAGGAGCAAGCGTACTATCGCAGAACAGGTGTCAACCCGGGACACCACATCATGGGACTACGACGATCGGTTTTTGAGCAAGACCCGTCCATTGCAACACGCTTGTATACAGCACTCAATCAAGCCATGGCGATCTGGATGGAGCGTCGT
>JAAETJ010000118.1 GCA_024228495.1 bacterium
ACATCAAGAAGATGAAGATCGTCGGATTGAACAGCTGGATCTATATTGACTACCTGTCACCTTTAGGTGGCACAATGATTAACCCGCTTTGAGCGGTTCACAAAATCAAGCCTCCGGCTTTGCCGGAGGTATATATGACTCGGGTCTTTGAAGATCTCGTATATGCAGCTCAAGAATATAAAGAAGCTACAGGCCGTTATCTCCAAATTTGGGGAGAACTCGGTGAGCTATACGCTGAAATCAAATTCGGAATCTTGAGGCATGCTCCTGGAACACAGGGTTCCGATGGTCGCCTTGGTAATGATTGGGTCGAGGTAAAAACCATTTCTCCTGAAAAGAGAAAGGATGCTGTACAGGTAAAGCGTGCCGGGAATTTCAACAAGCTCCTCGTTGTGAGGGTCAGCAAAGATTTTAAGTTCGAAGCAAGAATGATTGATAGAAAAAAGCTCAAAAAAGGCAAAGGCAAGTATGCAAATCTCTCTTGGGGATCTACTGAATAATGAGGCAAGTCGTGTATAACAAGGCGCTGGCTTGGATGCAAACTACGCTCAGCATTTGGCAGATGGGCCGCGCATGATTGCAGGGATATCGTCAGCATAGGTGTGGCTGACTGAGTGCCAGCGGTATCTGTTCTTCACTGCCATCACCGCCGGTGTTCCTGTTTGACGCAGTGAGTCAGCCACATCCTTGATTTCTGATCACCCTGCATTGAAGTTGACGATGCCCTGCAGATCTCTGAGCAGGTTAAATTATAAGTACGCCACTCCTCATGTCTGTTAGTGGGGCAGAAAAACCCCGCACCCTCTTGAATTGATTCTTCATAGCTAGTCCTCACCGTATTACCCACCATGCTCCTCATGCGTAATAAGGGGAGGACATTGATGCGAATAACCCAGGTACTGATTTTAGGTCTGCTTGCCACTTTGTTGCCGGTTCAGTTCTCCTTCGCCGATGCGGATGGCGAACGGGCGGCACTGGCCAGGGTCATCCACGAGCTTCAGGCGATCGAGCCACTGATGACGGAGGCAGCATCGCAAGCCAATCCTGATGCCCGCATTCGATTTCAATATGAGTGGCTACGCCAGGATCTGTCGAGAATGCAGCAGGGTATCAGGGAACACATAGATACCCCGCGTCCGGAGCTACGGACCTTCCTGCCACTGCGCGGCGACTACCGCCGGTGATGTCAGGTCATGACGGCAGCACAGGACACGGCATTTCAGGCGGGCTCCGGTTTTACCCCGGCAGCCCTGCTGACTGGCATCGCATCCGTCGTCCTGGTGCTCGCCTTCATCTGGGTCATTTGGGTAACGCTGGGCACTTTCCGC
>JAAETJ010000119.1 GCA_024228495.1 bacterium
GCGATGAGGTCCCTCGGCCCAGGTCTGGGCTCCGGTCAGCTTTTTTAGTTGAGCAGCCAGGGGAGAATGGTCAATATGGGTGTGGGTCACAATGACATGCGTTACCTTGCGCCCTTCGATTGCATTTTGGATGCTTGCCAAATGGCTTTCATCCGCCGGTCCGGGATCAATTATCGCGATATTCTGCTGTCCCACAATGTAGGTATTTGTTCCATGAAAGGTAAAAGCGCTTTTGTTGGGTGCTGTGATACGCTGAACATTGTCTGCAATATCAACCGCCTGTCCATAGGCAGGTTCAAAATCTGTTCGAAAATTAGGGTTTGCCATCGTGCCAGTGTTCCGGTCGGTTTCAAGCCTTTTATGGTTCAATGTAATCACAAAAGGCTCTAAAGTATTGGAAATTCATAAACAGGACCGATGGAAGTTGCAATGAAACGCTCGCAAATCAATGAGATTATTTGTCTGGGAGATGCTTTTATCAAATCATTTGGCTTCCTGCTGCCGCCATTTGCCAGCTGGTCGCCCCAGGAAATGATTAGATTGCGTCCTCCCCGTATCCTGGATGCACGCCTTGGTTGGGATATTACCGATTACGGGCAGGAAAAATTCAGTGAATTAGGCCTGTTTTTGTTTACAATACGTAACGGGATTTCGCATGATATGAAAAGTGGCCGCGGCATGCTTTATGCGGAAAAGATCATGATTTCACGAAAACACCAGCTCTCTCCCATGCATCGTCATATCACCAAGACCGAAGATATCATTAATCGCGGCGGCGGAAA
>JAAETJ010000120.1 GCA_024228495.1 bacterium
CTAGGCGAATTCTTATTCATGCAGCAAATTGGGTTAGAAAAAGCCCGTTGCAATGAGATGCCCATGAATAGTTGCTGAGTTTTGCGCGTAGAGGCAGAGGATCGCCACAAACGACCGCTGGCGTATTTCCGCCTAACGATTGATGAACCCGATTACGGTTGTGGTATTGCCTGAAGTCTGCAAGTTTTCGCTCAAGGTCCTGAGCATTCCAAAAGAGGATGTGGTCTTAGTATTCACGAAGAATAGTTCCGATGAGCCGCTCGATGAAGGGATGCGATATAGGTGTATACGGGACAGTCTTAATCTCATTTACACTAAGAATTCTCAAGTTTGCTTGCCATTGTTGATATGGGAATAGTGGATCGAGAAACAGCGACCAGAAGCCGAATAGAAACCGATCAAGTGCTGAGAGATTAGGCGCGCGTCGTCATGAGCGGTTGATGACCAGAAGCTGCTGCTTCATGAGCAGGCTATCAGCGACAACAGCCCTTGTACCGCCGGGTCCCATGAGTTTGGCGATTGTGGCCAGTAGGTGTGCGAGGAGTATCAGCAGATCCTTCATGGCAGAGCAGGGTAGGGAAGATTAC
>JAAETJ010000121.1 GCA_024228495.1 bacterium
GGTACGCCCTGTACCACAAGTGACCCACTATTCACAGTTGTCCCCACAGTTACTGTCACTTCGGGCGCCGATCTAATAGAATTGAAAGTTACGCTAGCAGGTCTGGTCGCTTGACTTTGTGGGTTTCCGATATTCGCGTATGCGGACACGTTTAATGTGCTCCCACTTGTAATTGATTGCATATCCTCACATTGAGCCCAAGTGCTTCTAGAAAACAAACCAATCAAAAAAATCGCAATCCATGTCAATATCATTTGTCTCTTATTCGCGATTCCGCATCGCGTTGGGCTTTGATCAAACACCCTTAAGTATTGAATTGAATGAACAGCATTAGTGAGTGAAAATGAAACTTGAATCATGGCTATCTCCGTATTAGTTAATGAGAATTTATTAAATGTTTAGGCAAATATGATAATCCTTATTCTGAATGCTAACCAAGAATTATGTGATCTAAACCGTCATTAAGCGAAAGTTTCTAAATCATTGCAGAGATGATTACGATGCCCTCATGAGCGTACAAAATGACCCTAAGATCATTGAGGGGGTGTAAGCCCCAACTGCCGAAAATTCTGTCCGCCCAAATCCGGCCACTCCCCAGAATTATAGCCCCTTGTTGGGGTTGTAGGGGTCAGCTCACGAAACGGAAAAAATCGTACGCTAAGCGGTTGCCGATTTCCGCAGTGGTCGAAACTGGCCCTACACAAGCGGTTTATGCTGCCGCCAGATATAATCACCCGTGAGGTTGATGTGTTTCCAGCCTAACGGCGATAGATGAGGTAAGAACTTGTCATCGATATATTTTCCTGAGTTTTGTAGCTCCTGTACGGCCCGTTCCAGATAGACTGTGTTCCACAGTATAATAGCAGCAACCACCAGATTTAGGCCGCTCGCGCGGTAACGCTGATTTTCAAAACTCCGGTCGCGAACTTCGCCCAATCGGTTGAGAAACACGGCACGGGCCAGAGCATTCTTGGCCTCACCTTTGTTTAAGCCGACCTGCACACGGCGACGTAGCTCGACGTTCTGCATCGGGGTCTGAAGTCCAACGGTACGAAAAGTTACTCTAAGAGTAGAAAGTGTCAGTTTAAGGTCTTTGAGTTTGGCGCGTAAGTGTCAATAAATATAAATTTCTACCCTATCCTGACATATTTTTGCGCTATAACCTGACGTCAGGATAGAGTGTACTCCAACCTGACACTAGAATCGGTACATTTGTCAAAAACTCGGCTCAAGCTAAGCAGCTTGATTCCTTAACGTACGATTTTTTCCGTTTCGTGAGTTGACCCCTTGTAAGCCGGAACCGCCGAAATTTCTGGCAACTTGATAATTATTTGTCACTGTTTTTTGCTCGATAAATGTCACCTTCCAAGATCAGGGAAGGCACCTCCAGCAAGGAGGCTCTCAAAAACCCTCGTTTTTGAGAACGATCCTATTGGTACTTTCGGAGGCGTTTCGCACAAAACCCCTTAATCATGGCCAAGGCCTTCATATTCCGGCTCGCCTCGTACTGGGTAAGGAGTCGCGACAGAATCGCGGAGTTGTAGTAGATGATGGCGTTCGCGATCAGCCGTGCACACTGATTACTGATCTCGATTTCAATGTCGGTCCGACCGGTGAGTTCCTTCTTGCCGCCAACCTGGGCGATGGCGGAACGTAGCTGGTGGTACGACTCGATCCGGTTCTGCGAGCGGTGCACGTTGCGCTGCAACTGCGGATCGCGGAGGTAGCGCAAGGTGTAAATGCTGCGAATCAGCTTGTCGAACTCGAAGATGGCTCGCCGCGTCGGGTTCTGCTGAGTATAGGTGCACAGCTTGCGAATCAGCGTGCCTTGGGTCATTTCCTTGAGGCCCAGCGTGGCAACGATCTGGTCGATGTTGGCTTTCTCGCCTACGATGGCTTGCCGGTCAATCTGGCCAACTGGGCGAATCAGGTATTTCTCGTACCGCGATGGCTCATCGGCGCAGTAGAGTTCTTTCAGTTGTTTTTCCAGATCGGTGAAGCGCGGCTCAAAACACCCCCCAAACCAGTTCAGAATGGCAAAGTTCGCCTTGTTGATGCTGTGCATATCGCCCGTGATCACAGTCGGCACGATGTCCGATGTGTTGCGATACCAGAGGTCGAACACATGGTGAGCTTCAAACTCATGCGCACCGATGAGCCAACCCTGCAGCGGTACATGGTTACACAGCAGAGTGTAGGCGACGACCCCTTTGCCACGCCCGAAATACTTGCGCGAATACCGCGCCTTAACGGTCGGTCGCTCCATGCTGAACTTCTGACCGTCGACGCTGCCGTAGAGCGCGTCGACATCGAACGAGTAGTGCGGGAAGATCGGCAATTCGGCGATACCATTGCTGATCCGGTCGTTGGCGGCTTGCAGTGTCGCTTGGCGCAGGTACTGTTGGTAGGTCGTCTCTAGTATGTGATAGGGAATATCGCTGGTGCGTGCCATGACCAAGTTACCATGGTTCATCGCCTGGGCGATGATGACGGCCATCGGCCCAACCGATCCAGCTTCCAAACAACGAGCACGTCATTCGGTTGCACGTACGCCAGCGCTTCCACCAGTCCTGGCCGATCATCCTTGACCCCGGAAGCGTGATCTTTGAACAGATGCCGAGCGTCAACGCCTGCCGCCAGCAGTGCGTCTCGTTGCAAGTCCGTGGTCTGGCGATCCGACTCGGACGAGACGCGCATGTAACCAACCAGCATAAGCGGAAAACCCCTTAATCAGTGTTTCCGTATGATAGCCCATAGCGACAGGGTTTTCCGTACATTTTATAGGCCGTTATCAGCAGCTAATCGCGGACAACTATGGTCCTGTCGGAAAACACCTGTTTTCCGTATCCTTGATTTATATTAGAAAATCGACATA
>JAAETJ010000122.1 GCA_024228495.1 bacterium
AACTGGGCTGCGCTGGTCGGCAAGAAAGTGCGCTGGATTGGAGGGCAACGTGTTTATCTAGATGGCATGAAAGAACATGTGATAGCGAGAGCTTCGCTTCCCTGTGGGTGGGTCGATCATATCCTTATTCACAAACAGGCCAGTATTCGGGAAGTGAACCCGGAAGAACCATTCTTTTTGCTTGACGATGCCAAGCAGCCTATCCCGCCACTGTTTTATCCAATGCTCAACAAATGCCTGGCCGTACCCGTGCTGGAAGATTGGACAGGGTATTTGTGGGAAAACGGCCGTTTTCGCAACCTGATCATGCTCCTGAATGGTGGTGACGGACAAGGTTACGCTGCCTGGCGAGTATTGCCGGCACCGCAAGATTGGCAAGAATTGGTACAAGACGGTTTATCCACTGGGAAAATTAGCTTTTGAGGAATTGAATCATGACACGATTGGCAAATATCGAGAAGGCCGGATATTACCCCCTGCCTCCTTCTGTAACCGACCTCATTCTTACCTACATTGCTGCGCTACAAGGAGG
>JAAETJ010000123.1 GCA_024228495.1 bacterium
AGTTGTCAGCCGGCCAGCCCGGTACCAGACAGATAGCACTGCGTTCCGCGAGAAGGGCTTTTAAACCATCTGTCGTACACAGCATGTGGGCATACAAGGTGATGATGCCGTTTTCTTCTACAATTTCATCTACAAACAGTTCGTACACCAGTTCTTTAGATTGTGGATTGATTTCTCCACGGCATAAATAGGTAACAGGGTGATTCTGTTTAGGCGCAAAGAGCCAACCATCTTTATCCAGGGTAAAGCCCAGGGCTGCCGAGAAAAATGACAGCATCTGCTGGCAACCGTTTGCCATTAAGGTGCCCGGCATACAAGGGTCGTTGAGAAAATGACCGTCTAAAAAGCAGCTCTCATCGCTGACTTCTTGAACAGCACGCATGTAACCTCTACCCACCGGCCCCCCTTCTGGCTCAAAATGTGTAATCTGATGGATAAAGTTCAAGCGCCCGGGTTCGATGGTCGGGGTGCGATGATGGGTTTTAGCGTAGGCAAAGGTGTCGCCAAAACAGGTCCAGAGTTCTCCGCGCGTGAATGCCTCTACCTCCTTGCGACTGAAAGCACGTTTTGGGGTGACATTCGGACCTTTTAGAAGGCCTGAATCTGAGGCAAGTTTATCGGGGGTGGGCTCCCAAATGACACCTTTCGACTCATTCAATTCCTCCCGCGTGAAAAATCCAGCATTGCCGTGACGAACCTGCGCGCATAATGCCCCATTGACCCAACAGTCGTATTCAAAGAAAAAGAGGCGGATATCTCCTTGTTGGGCATGGCTTGTGATCCGGATTTCATGCTTTAATGTATCGCCGACTTTAGGGATTTCCCCCAGCCAGGTGATTTCGCAGCCGAGAAGGCGGTACGCTCGTTCGTCACGATTAAGAAAGTCAACGCCCAGATAGGAAATCAGCGTTAAATCGGCCTGGCCACATTCAATGAATATTCCGGCCGGCATACGCCCATTGTGCAGATACCATTTATCCGGTGTAACTGAATGTTCTGTCCATATCGTTCCCGTCCCCATACTCTTGAGGCTTGCATCAATAGCAAGTACCCTTTCACACAGCAACAACGGAGGTTCCGGGAGTCGCACTTGTATAGCAAAGTCATCCTGTTCTCGAAATTCCGGGCCAAAAACTTCGGAAATTTTGCCACGGGCTAATTTGAGCATCTCCGGCCATTCCCACAAGGCAGAGGCAGCGGGGCCGGGGCGTTGCAGTTCTTTCAACATACGTTCGTGGGTTGAAACTTCCGGCTTGGCCAGCAATTCGGCTGTGACCGGTTCTGGCTCAACCTGATGAACGATTTGCTGCGATAAATGTAGAAATCCCAGTTGCGCCTTTTGTTGCTGAATCAGGAAATCGTTATGTGCATCCGTCATTTGCTGGAGGATCGTCATAGCCGGATTTGAGGTATCAACAGGAGGAGAAGGTTGCGTTGAATGTTCCAATTGGGCATACAAAATTTCTTTATCAAAAGATGGCGGCGGCGACAGTCTCATTTTTGCGGAATTGGGAATAGTCTTATCTGTTTTTATGGGTTCCGTTTCTTTTCCGGCGGCATTAATTTTAGGTATGGAATCAAAATTTACTTCCGGACGGCGCAGTGGAAAATTCATAATAGGTTCCGGCGGTTTCCTGGTAGGTAAATTTGCGGAGATATTTTGTATCTGCCAGGTATATTCGTTACCAGTGAAACTTTGATTCTTGATTTGTATTGGCGCTTTACCTTTATCCTTTGCCAAAATCAGGGCGGCGGCCAAATGCAAGAAACCCTGCGCACAGTGAGCGTGCCCATAACGTTCTCTAATTTTAGCAGCACACATCTCAGAAACATCTTCAACAGATGAAGGAGTGGCCGGGTCAGGGAGTGATCTGGATAATTCTGCCAGTACAGTATCATTGTCAGCCTTGGCTTGTTCTATTGTTTTTAGCACAAATACAACAGTGGCATCTCCCGCTTCCGATTTATCCGGTAATATTTCTTTTGCTCCCGCCTGGTGAGTTTGTTCCCGACATAAATCCACAGCACCAACAATTGCGGTGGAAATTTCTCCTTGAGCCAGCGCTTGCATGGCGATGTCCAGCGCTGTATCACCGGATAATTCCTCGGCGGAAACCGCGTAACCGGTGCCTTCGGCTGACAGAATGTGGTTAAGACGGTTCGCTGAAATATTGGCCATAGCGCCTATTACGTTTGGAGCCAGGTAAGCGGGCGATAAAATATTTTTGGCTTTTTCCAGTTGGGCTTCATCCAATCCAACGCTATCGGCATCAATAAAGCTGGATAAGCGAGTTCGCACGTAATAGCGGGCCGCATGGGCATCTGTTTGCATTCCCACAAAAACACCGGTTGTTTCAGGCATGAAGGATATGTCCTGAAGGGCTTCCATGGCGGTGTGACTGATTAATAGCTGTTGACCCAGCGCGTTTTTTAAGTCTGATGGCGGAAAAATGAGTTCGGCCTTGTTCAAGCCGATTTGCTCAATAATTGGCGCTGAACGAACCTCATCAGAAGGGCGTTCCATCTGATTTTGGAATTCCTGAAAATCGCTAGTACGGTGGGTTTTAACTTCTAATCCTACCAACGCAAAGCGTTGTTTCGCATTAAAAATAGGTTTGGAAACAGGTAGGCTAATGTGATTAGCCTCCGGATTCCATGCTTCCACCACCAAATGAGCGTTATTACCGCCTAAACCAAAACAGCTCACACCAGCGAGCTTTTTCTTTGACCACTCACGATTTTCTTCGATGACTTCAAATGGCGATTCGTCAAAAACCGGGTTTAAGGGCCTGGTATTGGGTGTTCCCGGCAAACACGAATGTTCCAGCATGGCCAATACTTTTAGCAATCCCGCTGCGCCAGAGGCGGTGATGGTATGCCCGATACAAGATTTCAAAGAACCAAGTACCGGACGTTCCCGGTTTGCATAAAAATCGTTGAGTGTCCGGATTTCTGTGGCGTCACCCAGTTGGGTGCTGGTCACGTGGCACTCGATGTATCCAACGGCTTCCGGATTAACGCCTGCCTGGGCATAGGCTTGTCTCAAGGCGCGGGATTGGCCTTTAATTGATGGGGTTAAAAATGACCCGGCTCGTCCATCGTTAGATAAACCGATTCCTCTGACCACACCCAAAATATTGTCCTTTTCGGCAACAGCGTCTTTAAGACGCTTCAGGGCAACCACGGCCACCCCTTGCGCTGGAACAAGGCCGTCTGCCAAATTGCTAAAAGGACGGCTTAATCCGGAATGACTCAACCCATGGAGGACTGAAGAACCGATTTGCAGACCTAAAAAATCTGATGCATTGACACCGCCGGCCAACATAAAATCAGCTTCCCCGCTGCTCAATCGATCACACGCCAACTTAACAGCATATAGTCCGGAAGCACAGGCGGCGTCCAGGGCGAAACAGGGACCATTTAAACCAAACAGATTAGCCGTATAGTGCAAGGGCAAAGTCAAGTGAAAACGATTAGCTGAATGTGTTTTTAAATTTGACTGTTTTGGATTAATCCAATCGTTTTTAAGCAGCGTAGCCGCTGTAAAATCCGTAAAACCACGAACCGGATACCCAAGATTACCCATGATCAGCCCAGCCCGTTTCTTGTCCCTTGAAAAAACCCAATTGTATTCATCTAAGGCTTGATGGACGGCATGGGCAACCAGGTGAAATATCTTGTCCAGGGCCGGATCAAACTCACCAAGCTCTTTATGAGAAAAAGGTGGCATTTTTGGCAAATAGCCGCCAACGCTGCTCCAGACCGCATCCTTTGTAATTTGTCCCGGACGGGATTTTAATATTTCCAAAGGATCTATTTGCCAATCATCAACTGTGGCTGGTCGTATGGCGCTTTTTTGGGTGTGTATCAACGTCCATAAGGCTGTTGGATTTTCGGCACCCGGCAATACACAACCTCGACCAACAATGGCAATGGCAATGGGTTCAAAATTTTTGGACATATCGACCTCTTAATAAAGATGTATAGGTTGTATTTTACGTGTCTCAGGAATCATTGCAGGAGGGATATAGATTAATTCCAAATCTTCCATTTTCGCCACCAATTGACCATTTTTATCCACTAACCAAACATCAAACCAACATTTGTGGTGAGGGATGTCTTTAACCACACGCGTGTAACATGAAATGGGTTGAGCCGGTAACCCCGCCTGGTAAATATGCAGTTTCTTAATACCTGTGGGCAGGGTATGCAGTTGATTTTTCCACCAGGTCCATAAGACAGTCCCTTGCGCAGCACCATCCGTTACAAGCGCATCGGTACACCATTGCCTGGGCGAATCGGAAGTCAATTTTCCCGGAAAGAGACGGTGACTGAACCCAGATTTGTCAATACGGCCCAGTTCTTTAACCATTTTAAAAACACCCGTGTGGAACAGCACCAGGCGATCGGTATATATTCGATCAATATTCCAATCCCAATCCTCACAGCCAAACGATTCAGGGTTTTCGGTAAAGGCAGGGGGCTTCATCAAGGGGCCTGTCTCAACAGTAAATCGATAGTTTACGCGGTTTTCTTCATCTCGAAATTCGACTTGTTCTATATTTTTGGCAGTCGAACTAGCCGTCACATTAATCCAGGCGCCTTGCTTATTAAAGTGGGGTAATTGGATACCTTTGTAGACTTTTACATCGCGAATAGCCCGAATAGTGTTGTTGGTATTACTTTGCACAAAACGGGCGGCCAACTCCATAATAAAGAACATGGCGGCGACAGGAACCTGATGCACAACATGATCATTAAGAAGGGGGAAATTTTCTTCTTGGAACCAGACGGAAGCTTGGCGCGTGGTTCTGGTTTTATGAAACGAGAATCTTTTCCCCGGATCACCGGTTAAAATCACTTCCACGGCGCTGCTTGGGCCTGTACATAATTCGGAGACAAAAGCACTCCCACCGGCTTGGGGATCAATCAACTCCACGCCAAACTCGGTGAAATGGCGCTTTAAGGCTGGTGTTACCATACCACGATCCCAGGCACCCCAAACAATACTTTTTACAATACAATCCGGCTGCTGTGCTTTTAGGGCAATACAAACCTTGTTCAGAGTCTCGTTGGCCACATTATAATTGAGTTGGCCCGGATTACCGACCCGCGCGGCCAGCGAAGAAAAACAACAAAATAGTTTGAGATTATCTTCTTGAGATGCGGTCAGTAAGGCGTGTAGTCCCTGAACCTTGGCCCGAAAAACAGGCTCAAATTGATTGGCCGTCATATCAACAATGGCTCTATCTTTTACCACACCGGCCGCATGAATGATGCCTTGAATCGCCCCCCACTCACCACGTACAATCGCTAAGGCTTTGGCTACTGCTACGGTATCGCTGACGTCTACCGCCATGTAACGGGCTTGAGACCCCAGTGACGTAAGTTTAGCCACGGTTTCGCTAATTTCACGCGCCGCCAGAATCCGGGTCACAATGGTGTTGATTTCCGCCGGGGTTTTTGATTTTCCTGACTGCTTGATGATATATTTTTTGAGTTCAGCTTCATCAGCCAATGAAACGGTCTCCGGCCCCTCTTCCGTTAAGGGAGAGCGCCCCAGCAAGACAAATCGTAAAGGACGTTTTTCAGCTAAGGCAAACAAACAACCAGGGGTTATACCCCGCGCTCCGCCGCTGACCACCAAAACATCCCCTTCCTCTAATGGCAATGATCCTTCAAGGGTTTCTGCCGGCTCCACTCGTTCCACTCGCAGCGAAAACCGTTTTCCAGCGGCAGTTAAGCCTACTTCCAATTCCGGGCCGCCCGAAACCAGCTCCTGAAACAATGCATCAGCCAGGTCATCCGCATCTCGATCTCCGCATTGCAAATCAATGGCTTTGATTGCAAGTTGAGGCCACTCCCAATCTGCGGTCCGGGCAAAGGCACTTATCCCAGCCCCCCAGGCCTGATTAATCTCTACAGGCGCAAACTGTCCCCCGGAATCCTGAACTGTAATCAAAAGCTGTCCCGCTTTGCTCATGGCCGCCGCACAGGAACGTAACTGATTAAATATGTTAAAAATAGCCTGCTGCGCTTTTTCCGGATCTGTTTCAGATTGCAGCCCTGACATCAGCATAAGATGTTTTGCTTCGGGTGGAACAGTATCAACTACTTGTGTCTTTATGCCGGTAGCCTCAAGTTTTGCTGCTAATAACGGCGCAATTCCAAGACCATCTTTTAACAGATAAAGCGGATCAGCCTGTGGCAATGTTCCCGCCGCAAGTCCTGCCGGTTTACTCGCTACCGCCCGTACTTCAAACCGACGGAGCGCGGATATCGGAGAACTTACGACGTTTGGACGAAAGGGGCCTCATCAGCAGCCACCTCCCCGGGGCCGCTTTGCTGACGATAAAGTTCAAGGATTTCACGCAAGCTCTGTAGAGTCGATAGCCTTTCTGCCTCTACCTCTGCCAGTTGAGGAAATCGCTGTTGCATTTCAGACAGGATTTCCACCCGCTTAATAGAATCAATTCCCAAATCTGCCTCCAGATCCGACTCCAAATCCAGCATGTCTTCCGGATAACCGGTTTTATCGGCAGTAACCTGGATCAACACTGTCGGGAAATCTTTATCTTTGAAAACTGGTGTCGGCGGTGTTACAGTTGGGGCGGGAACTTTTCCGTTAGCGTGTCCATTAGAGGAAACGACTGGCATTTCAGCGATTGCTGTAGCGGGCACAAAATCAACGCTTGTGGGAGAGGGATGAAGAACAGGTGTAGGTTCAGGGGCAGCAACCTCACGCTGAACGGGTGGAGGCGGACTGGCCGGGACAAAACTTTGTGGGGCAAATGACGAAGGTGGCGCTCCATTGTGATTGTTTGGGGTAAAGACAGGCATCGCCGGCGGCATTGTAAAATCCTGGTGTGCCACGGGGGAGTTTCCATTTAGAGACTGCAAGGCCATTGATGAAGCCCGCAGAAATTCCATGTGGCACTGAGCCATTGTCTGTTGAAACTGCATCTGG
>JAAETJ010000124.1 GCA_024228495.1 bacterium
CAGGGTATCTAATCCTGTTTGCTCCCCTAGCTTTCGAATCTCAGCGTCAGGATCAGTCCAGAAAGCCGCCTTCGCCTCTGGTGTTCCTCCCGATATCTAAGCATTCCACCGCTACACCGGGAATTCCACTTTCCTCTCCTGTCCTCAAGTCTAGCAGTATCAAGGGCAGTTCCTCAGTTAAGCTGAGGGATTTCACCCCTGACTGACGTGGCCGCCTACATTCGCTTTACGCCCAATAAATCCGAGTAACGCTTGCCCCCTACGTATTACCGCGGCTGCTGGCACGTAGTTAGCCGGGGCTTCCTCTGGAAGTTAAGTCAAGCACAGGTGGTATTGACACCTGTACATTTAATCCTTCCTGACAGAGGTTTACGATCACGAAGACCTTCATCCCTCACGCGGCATGGCTGGATCAGGCTTGCGCCCATTGTCCAATATTCCCCACTGCTGCCTCCCGTAGGAGTCTGGACCGTGTCTCAGTTCCAGTGTGGCTGATCATCCTCTCAAACCAGCTACAGATCGTCGCCTTGGTAAGCCATTACCTTACCAACTAGCTAATCTGACGCGGGCACATCTAATGGCGATAAATCTTTCCCCCGAAGGGCTTATACGGTATTAATTCCAGTTTCCCGAAGCTATTCCGTACCAAAAGGTAATTTCCCACGTGTTACTCACCCGTCTGCCACTCTAATAACACCCGAAGGTGCGTTCGCGTTCGACTTGCATGTGTTAAGCCTGCCGCCAGCGTTCGTTCTGAGCCAGGATCAAACTCTCATATTTGAGAATTCAATTCTGTCTATCGACCCGGATGGAAATTCCAGGTCATCGCTATGCGTTTTGCGTTTATTGACGAGTTCCAACACATAGATTTTCCAAAGGTACAAGTACCAATAAAAAACCATGGTTGAAAATCAAAACACAGATAGACAAAGTCTCTTTCAGCTCACAATTCCCACCAGAGATCACAACCCGAAAGCTGATCAACCTAATTTCAAAAGTGAGCCCGCCAGGACTCCGCTGCCTGCGTTTCTCTTTCTTCATATTCACTTGTCAAAGAGCCGGACCCCCCGGAAACAGGAGATCACCTTTCTCACCGCCGGAGCTAAACTCCAAACAGAGATCAAAAGCCAATGCTGCATCCCTCCGGTTAAACCGACGTTACACAGCACAGCGTCTGATGAAAGTATTTCCAATCAGTTGGGAGCCACAAAAGAGTATCTCGCCGTCTGATCAGAAGTTGAGTTATATGCCCCGGCCCCAAATTGGTCAAGCACTCTTTTTAACTTTTTTACAGTTTTTTTAACCAAGCCGTAACTAGCTCTTTCCATTCGTAAGTCAAGCCGGTCTTTACGTCCCCCAAACCAATCGTTCCAAGGATACACTAACATAGGGCTAATCTCGAGAAATTAAGGAACCGCTATAAAAACCAGCCCAATTCAAAGTGTGCCATATTGTATCTAAGTATCTGTAAACAATGCTATTTACTCACCTATAACGTAGCAAGCCCCTCCTGGCGAAAAATGAAAAAACACTCGTTTACGCTCTTCTTAATCAGTTAGGCGCCCTTGTGCATAAACTGTGGATTTCATAACAAGGCCACATTAAGATAGGAAGCTTGGAAATAGAGCAATCTGCCCAATGCGGATCCAACGTTATCAAATTAACTCAAAGCGTCGATCCACACTGCAAATTAACACCAGATCAGCGCCTTTGTTTAAGGGACCTTCACGTTTGAGCCACTCGCGTCACATAAAAAGAACCGCACGCCGGCGGCGTGCGCTCGTTCCAAGCGGCACGAAAAAAGCCTTGCCGCAGGTTTATCTGCGCGGTGGCAACAAGATATTACCAGAAATATACATGACGGATCACGGCACCCACAAGGGATCGATGATCAAGTGGATGCTCAGCACCATATTTGCTAGCATATTTGGGATCGGGGCAATCGGCACCGTGATCTATGCGTCCATGAATTCAGACAAGAAGCTGAGATCAGGAGATTTCGCCACGCAATTGCGAGATATCGGCGCCAAGGCGATGACGCCGTTCAAGCCGCTACTGGTCCATCGCCAGACCGGGCCCCGTTTTATCGGCAACAAGAGCGACCGTCTGATTGTCACTTCGAAAGGGCTGTCGGCGCGCCATATCATTCACGATACCTATTCAAAAAAACGCAATAATAAAGCCTATTTAATCATCAAACCCTATGCTCTAATGGCCACCTCTTTTGCCACGGCCAGCCCGCATGATCAGCCTGATATCCCGGTTTTTAACCCCTACAAGCTTTATACAAATACCGCCCCTGCCCGCCTTTCGAAAAAGGGGGGCAAAACGACACCCGTGGCCAATGCCTTGACCAAGACATTTGTATTGGCCCTGACCATCTCTGCAAATGATGATCACTTTAAACTCACCGATGACATGGCGCAAAAGCTGGTCGCCATCGCGGCAAGTGATTACTTCACAGCGCGCGACGAAACCGAAGCACAAAATCGTCGCTCCCGTCAAAATGAAGAATCTGGTGGACTGGAGGCAGTTTATAAAAATACCACGATCATTGCCAAACAGGCCGGTGCCCCGGTGGTCGTACATGACAATACCCAACAACATGAAAAAACCGTTCGCTCGGGCGATAGCATAAACACCATGTTACGAGCAGCTGGAGCCGAGTACTGGCAAAGTGCACAGATTATCAAGGCCATGAACAAGGTCTATGCAGCCCACTCCTTGAAAGTGGGGCATAAACTGCGATATGTGACCGCTCCAAGAGCAAACAACGCAGGCAAAAGCGAACCCGTGGAAATCGCTCTTTACAATGGTAAAAATCATTTGGTGACGGTGGCACGCAACGAAGCCGGAGAATATGCGGCAAGTGCGAAACCTGGAACAACAAAGTTTTTTGGTCGCTCCAATTCATACCCACGACGCGCCTCTTTATATCAAAGCTTCTATCATTCAGGGCTAGCGCAAAAACTACCTCCCGAGACCATTATGAAGCTTTTGCGCATTCACGCCTTTGACACCGATTACAAACGCACCACCCAGCCAGGGGATAATTTCGAAGCTTTTTTCGATATGCACGAAGGCAAAGAGCAGTTTGAAAATGTTCCCAATGAACTACTCTTCACCTCGATCACCATCAATGGCAGCAAACGTGCCTTTTATCGCTTCAGAACGCCAGATGGGCGCATAGACTATTATGATCGCAATGGTAAAAATGCTAAAAAATTCCTGATGCGCAAGCCGGTACGCGGCTCTCGTGTGCGCCTATCTTCGGGGTATGGATCGCGTATGCATCCGATATTAAAACGACGCAAAATGCACAATGGCACCGATTGGGCGGCCAGTCGGGGCACCCCTATTCTGGCGGCCGGCAATGGCACGATCGTCAAAGCTGGCATGACGCAATTTAGTGGTAACTATGTGAAAATTCGCCACGCCAATGGCTATAAGACCTCCTATAGCCATATGCATAAAATCAGCAAGGGCGTGATCAAGGGTGTGCGCGTACGTCAAGGGCAGATCATTGGTCTGGTTGGCAATACCGGCCGCTCGACAGCCCCCCATCTCCATTATGAAGTGTTGATCAATAACAGGGCCGTCAACGCCATGACAATCCCGGTGCCACGCGGACGCGTACTGGATGGCTACTTGTTGACCAAATTCAAGAAAGAGCGTGATCGTATCGACGAGCTCATGGGGCGGGACCCGGTCACAACGAAAGTCGCCTCGGCGAACTAACGCCTCCGACCTCAAGAGCTGGTCATTTGCGCCGTTTTATCACTTTGAAACTGGCTGGCAGTCCGGCGCGCGAGCCACGCGGCGTCCCGCCCCCATCGAGACATACGCCATCAATGGTTTTGATTTCACCTACATCTTTCATGTCACCGACCAACAAGTCACCGTTCAGATCGCGCATCCTCACTGTGAGCCCACCCGCCTCAAGGGCGCTGGCATATCGCCAATTGCCCTGCTTGACATTCAAAAAACCGATCAACAGCACCCTCTTGTCGCGCCAATTATCACAGCCGCCGCCGGCAGCGCTGCCCGCTGTCAGGCCGATGGGCGAAAGCCGACACGAGGAAGTGCGCTTGAAGCTGGCACCCTTGCCAGCCCGCGGTGATCCCCAAAGGAAATATTTTATGGGGCCATAGCAGTCGATGCGCAATCGAAAGCCTTTGCTGGTCGCCATCATGAACTTGCCCTCATAGGTCTTGTCGCTGCCGCGATCATAAGCCTGATCAGCAAAGGTGGTGCCCCCATAAAAAAACAACAAAAACAATAGAACGAATAACCTCATTGTGACGTCTCCATTGATTGAGAAACTCTACCAGCCACTCACCTGCAGCCCGACATCAATACAATACACGCAGCCCTCTTGACGACAAGCATATTTTGTGGCGCTCAAGCCACTTGTCACAGAGCAAATCGTGCCGATAATGGAACAAGTGATTCGTTTTACGGCTGGGAGACAAAAATGAATATGCGTGATCGCACAAAAGAGCTGACAATTAGCACCGCAACGCCGCCGCGTCTGACCGCCCTATTCATTGATTTTGACAATATCTATATTTCCCTGCTCAGCCGTGATCGCTTTGCCGCCACCCATTTTGCCACCAATCCCGTGGCCTGGACGTCAGCCTTGCTGACAGGTGGGCTCTCCACGTCGTCCATCAATAATGGTGGTGTTGCGCCGCGCCGACGCATGATTATCGCACGCGTCTATGGCAACCCGGTTCTCAAAAACAAGGACCGCAGCAGTTTCGCCTATGTCCGCAACCATTTTATGCATGCCGGCTATGAGGTCATCGATTGCCCTCCCCTCACCAATCAACTCAAAAATGGCTCCGACATTCGCATGGTTCTGGATATGCGGGACTGGCTCGAACACAACCCACGGGTCGATGAATTTGTTATCATGTCGGGGGATAGCGATTTTGTACCAATCTTGCTGCGCTTACGCGCCCATGATCGCCGCACGATGATCTATGGAGGATTGCAAACCGCCAAATCCTACACCTCACTAGCCGATGAAATCATCACTGAAGATGCCTTGGTGGCGTTTCTACATGAGAGCGCGGGGCGCCCGGCGCCAATCATCGCACCCACTGCAGGCAAACAGATCCCGAGCGACCCGCTCGACGAAGCGCGGCGTGAAATCATTGAAGAAGTTTCCAAAATTGTAGAGGACTCAGACAAACCCGTTTCGATGGAACTTCTGGCCACAAGTGTCCGCAACACCATCGGATTGAAACGCACCATTGATACGAAATGGGCCGGACATGGACAATTTTCAGTGCTGCTTGCACAGGCACTAAGCCAAGAGTTTATGCTGTCTTCGACCCCGCCTTATATGGTCTGGCACAAAAAGCTTCACAAAGAACCTGCCGTTCAGCCTGAAGGTGGTGCGGCTATAGAGACAGACAAACAGTCAGATAATCAAGAACTTATCGATATCGAGCAGACGCAGACCAGCGATAAAAAAGCCAAAATATTGGATAAAGCTGGATCAACTCCCAAACCTCTAATCGAGAATGTCTTGCAAGTAACTGATATTCCATTTCTTTCTGCCAGATATTACCATCGCCTGTTCGATTTGATCGCAGTGGAAATTACTCAAAATGGTTTTGTCTTCACGAAAACTGCTAACAATACGGCCAAACGCGGTGAAGAGATAAAACTGCCGGTCGACCCTGAACATGTACAAATCATATTGCACCGCATCAGACGCCATGGTCACTGGTTTAATGATAAAGATAGCGCCCTGAGCCTTGCGCAGGCATTTCGCGATTCGGTAATTTCCGAGTGCGCAGAGGCAGATTTTAAATTGACCAATGCACAACAAAAGTCACTCAACGATTGGTTCTTGCCCGTAGCCAACGATCAGCAAGCCTCATCCAATACAAAGAATAGCGTCGCCAAAAAGAGCCGCACGAAAAATACAGACAAACCGGCACCAAAAGACGTCGCCGTTTAGACCCTTAAATTTTACGAAAGCAAAACGGGGACTTTGATATGTTCATAATCACCGCTTATTGTGCCAAGTGTAATGTGAGCTATTTATAACTCTTGTGACGCCTACGCTTGCGCTTGTAGCGAGCCAGGCGTTTCCTTGCCAGAGATTTGCGACCACAGCCATAGTGCCATGAGCGCTTTGGACCCACATCAATATGGACCGTGGAAGAATTGCAATAGGTGCCAATACCGCCACGTCCCGCCAATGTCTTTAGGAATTTTGCCAACTTGTATTTGTTGACGCCCGACACCTGAATATCGACCGCTTTACAGCTCACGTGAAAAGAACGTCTGGCACCCCCGACACGGCGATTGTAGTGTTTGGAGCGATAGCCGGATTGAATATGGACCTTCTTGCCATAGTGCCAGGCGACCGTATTGAGAAGCATTTTAAGATCAGCAGGAATACAGCCGATCTTTGCTTTACGGCGCTTCCCGACCATACCTGACAGTCGGCTTATATTGACACCCCGCGGGGCAAGTCCGCGCGCCATTTTTCGAATGGAGTTCATGCGGCTCATGGGGGATTTCTTTTTTACCTGTCGCGCTAGCCAACTAGGGCGGGCCGGTTCGATATAATGCCCTTCAATATCGAAGCTGCCGCCCTTTGACGATCGCCACGAAGCATCGCTGCCAGATTTGGCGATGCCACTTGCGCCTATACGGCGCGCCTGATCATTGGTTTGACACCCTGCAAGGGCAAATGCAGCAATCAATAAGATTGCACAACGTACATACTGTTTCATTACAGACAAGCTCTCCGCTTTACCTGCTGGCACGCACGAAACAATTTTCCAGCCTTTGACCAAACTAAAATCGGGGAGCACAACAACTCAAAAGGTTACGTTGAATATGTACCGCGATAAACGAGGTACACAGCCCGATATGTAAGATCAATTATATGGTGGTTGGTTTAAATAAGTCTTATCAAGCCTTGAATTTTAAAACTTGTGCCGCTCAATCGCTGGCATCCCCCCAAAAAAGGATCGCTAAAAGCTCATCCATCGCTCCAGCTCTCCCCGCTCATTGCCGTTTTATAATTTTAACAGCACGCTTGAACTGATCGACTTTCAACACTTGCGATGAGCACGCTCGGGAAATCAGGCAAGAAAAAGGCAAATTCATCGTTTGCAAAAGACAAGAAAAAATGTGTGGTCAAATGAAATCCCTTTCACGGATAAACCTCACACATCGCATTTTTAGTTGGTGATGATCGAAGCCAATGGCTTGAAATGCGCTACGACGCGCGCGTAGACAGGGCGTTTGAAGGATACAACCAGGTCGATTAACTCGTCAATATCGCACCAGCGCCATCGATCAAATTCCACTTCATGACCATTGGCCCCGCTGATATCGATCAAATCATCTTCCCCCAAAAAGCGCATGGCAAACCATTTTTGGGTCTGCCCGCGATATTTTCCGCCCAGTGCAGATCCAAGCAACTCTTGAGGAAGCTCATAATTAAGCCAATCAGGATGTACACCAATCATGTCAGCCTGATTGGTGCCGATTTCTTCTTCCATCTCGCGCATGGCTGCTTCAACAGGAGTCTCTCCCTTATCGATACCACCTTGCGGCATCTGCCACATTTTTTGCGAGCCATCCCCATCCCACTTGGCAATGCGGCGACCGATCCAGACCTTGCCGGCACGATTGAATAGCAAGATGCCGACGCAGCGTCGATAAGGAAGATCAGGGGCACTCGTCATGAGCGTGATCTCCCATATGCCGCTGACACAGGCACCAGATGAAAGCCACGGCTTTCCAGTTTCCTGGCCCACTCGCTGATTAAATTAATGGAGACGGGATGCATGTGAGCCACCCCAACGGCAAATCCGGAACGCTTCGCAGAGGCTTCAAGCTTTTGCAATGCTCGTGCAATCGCGCCCCCACTGGGGTTTCTATCTATTTGCAGATTTGCCTGAGAATAGCCAAGCCCGACGCGCTCAGCAATCTGTAAAAGTGCCGGACTGCCACCGGTGTTCTCGCGAAAAAATACTAACCCACGATGTTGCAATTCCTTGAACAGACCGTCAGCCGCCTTATTATTTGCCAAGAAGCGTCCGCCCTTATTATTGACCACCCCAAAATATCCGCTAAACCGACCTAATGACCAATACAATCGAGGACGGTTTTCCAGCGCGCTATTTGCAACCAGCAAGGTTTGCGGACCAGTATCACTTTCAGGATAATCGTGAGGTTCCATTGGCACTTGCAACATTAGTTCATGGCCCAGATCTCGCGCTTTGCTGACCAATTTTGGCAAGCGGCGTCCATAGGATGAAAAGGCCAGAGAAATTTCAGGTGGAAACTTTTGTACCGCACGCTCCGAAAGGCGTTGATTGAGCCCGAGGCCCGTGACCAGGATAGCAATGCGTGGCAAGGCGTCGGCGACAGTCAGATCAGCACGGGCATAGACGAGTGATGGGCTGCGTCCGTCCGTTGAGCGTTTTGGCAGTGGCCCAAATTTACTTTGTTCGATCAGGCCGTTACTTGAGCCCTTAGTCAGTGGAGTCGGAGTTGATCGCAAATGATCGGGTGTCACATTGAGCACAACTTGCGCCTGACCACCGCTCAAACCTTGTACAGCTGGAGTGGAAACAGACTGGGAGTGGGCCATTTTTTGCGGATTTGTTTCCTTATTTATATGCATGAGAGCGCTTGGCTCCCCTGATAAAGGCGTGCCACTTGCCAGCGCCCAGACGAAGATGCCCAAGAACAGTGCCAATACCAGCATTGTTGCCACACCTAAAGCTTTCATTCCTAGTTTTCTCCTAGTACACGACCGAATCACTCAAACCATAACGCAAAACGCAAACAGGCGCACATTTTCATGTACGCCTGAACAATTCGTTTTCTGTCAGTTCCATTTTTATCTGGTATGGAACAGATCATTTTACGAATTCAGCCTAGTTGGCAATAGTCTTCTTTGGCACGTCCACCGCATCGCTTTTGGCGGTCTCCTCCGCCTTGACGCCATGCAAAAGATCGAGTGCAAATTTTAGCTGCGTATCTCTGGCCCGATCTTTAGGGACATAAGACTGTGAGCCGCTTTCTTCTTTTTCGATACCACTGTTTTTAAGATGACCACGCAAGCTTGCTTCACCGCGAGGTTTGATATTTCTTTTTGCCAGCTCTTCTGGCAAAGGCTGGACGATCTTGTGATCGGGCTTGATCCCCTTGGCCTGAATGGAGCGATTTGATGGTGTATAATAACGAGCTGTGGTCAAGCGGATCGCACCATTTGCGCCAAGTGGCACAATGGTTTGCACCGACCCCTTGCCAAATGATCTGGTGCCAACAATGGTGGCCCGTTTGTGATCTTGCAAGGCCCCCGCGACAATCTCCGACGCTGATGCGGACCCGCCATTGATCAACACGACGACTTTACCACCTTTGGTCAGGTCGCCTGAGTGCGCATTGGCCCGCTGGGTTTCCTCGATATTGCGACCACGGGTTAATACGATGGCACCTTTTTCAAGAAATACATCAGAGACATCAATAGCCTGATCGAGAAGACCGCCGGGATTATTGCGAAGATCGACAATATAGCCCTTGATCTTGGGACCGATCTCCTTGTTCATCTTGCGAATAGCCGCTTTAAGCATATCGGTTGTCTGCTCGTTAAAGGTGGTAATACGGACATAGCCAATGTCTTTTTTATCACCTTCGACCCGAGATTTAACGGGATTGATACGAATTTTATCGCGCACAACTTTTACGTCAAATGCGTCCTCCTTGCCTTTTCTAACAATGGTCAAGGTCAAGGGGGTGTTGATGGGGCCGCGCATTTTGTCGACGGCTTCACCAAGTGAGAGGCCAGTAATGCCTTCGCCATCCAGATGGGTAATAAGGTCGCCAGATAAAATACCGGCGCGCGAAGCTGGCGTATCATCGATCGGCGAGACCACCTTGACGATACCGTTTTCCATGGTCACCTCAATGCCAAGGCCCCCGAACTCACCGCGGGTCTGCACCTGCATATCTTCAAAATGCTTAGCATTGAGAAAAGAAGAATGAGGGTCTAACGAACTCAACATGCCATTAATGGCTGTTTCAATCAGTTTTTTGTCGTCAGGCTTTTCCACATAGTCAGAGCGCACACGCTCCAGCACCTGCCCAAACAGATCAAGCTGTCGATAAATCTCGGTATTTGCGGCAGTCGCCGAGTGGCTACGCATCATGTTCAGCACTGCAGTCCCGGCTGCCAGCATAGCCATCGCCATGAACGCCCAAAATGCAAACTCGGTTTTCCGCATAATCTTTATACCTTTTCTTTGCCGGTTTTCCCGGTAGCTTTGATCCACCAGGGGGCGGGATTAATCGGTCGGCCCTTCTTGCGAAATTCAATATAGAGCGATGGCAGGGGTTTACCAGCTATTTTATTTCTGCCAACCCCTGCAATCTTTGCAAGAACCTTCTTTGTAAAACTCTCATGTGTGGCTATTTTGGTATTTCTGCCACTCGCCTTTTTCGCGCCCATCAGGGCGACTGGTTCACCAGCCAGCACAAATTGCCCAAGTACCACATCGATTCGTTCCATACCCGCCAGAAGTATATGATAGCCTCCACCGGCATTAATGATCAAGAGGTTCCCATATCTGCGGAACTTCCCGGCATAAACAATCCAGCCATCCGAAGGCGCTGTCACCTGCGCTTTGGCTCTTGTTTCAATCACCATACCTTTGGAACGTGATCCTATTTTGTTATTGTCACCAAAAGATTGGATTTTTTTTCCAGACACCGGCAGGGGTAACACCCCGCGGGTTTTGGCAAACTCTACGGCCGGCTCAATACGCGCTGGATTTAAAAAAGCCAGTTTTTTGTTGCTTTTTCCTGCCTTGCCCCCTGCGAGTTTTTTCTCATATTGGCCAAGTCGACTATTTTTGGCAATTTCTTTGTTCAATTTGGTGATCAATTCAGACAGTGAACTGACGCTCTTTGTGTGCAGTTTGGTCACATTACGCAAATTCAACAACTGGCTTTTGCGGGCCGCAAGACGAGCCTTTTTCTGGGACATCAACTTCTTGATACTGACCCGGTTGGAGTTCAGCATGATGCTTTGTTTTTTTAACCGATTGCGCTCAGAGCGAATATTGGACGACACGCGCACCAGCGCCGTAAGCTTTGTCGCCAACTCATCGGCCTGACCTTTTAGCTGTGGATAGAGCGAGCGCAACAACATGGCGCTGCGGACCATTTTCAGAGCATCGGCTCTTTGTGTGAAGATAACGGGGGGAGGCTGGCGGCCAATTCTTTGCATGGACGCAAGCAGCGTGGCGATCTTCCCGTGACGCTGCGCCAGGCTGCTGCGGATCTTGGTTTCGTTACCTGACAGCTCCCCAAGCCGCAATTCAATGCGCGACAGCATGCCCTCCCCGTCCTGAACACGCCTTGCTGTACTAATCAGGAGCTTGTTAAGACGCGAGCGCTCTTCATCCAGAATGGAGACATTATGCTCGACACCTTTCTGACGCGCCCTTGTTCTTTTGAGTTGTTGTTTATAGCGCTGTAGCTGTTTTCGGGCTTTATTGGCTTTGTTTTCAAGCTCGGTAGCAGCGCTTGCTGGGCCAGATGTGAGCACAGGACAGGCCAGCAAAGAAGCTCCAACTACAAGCGCCAACACGCTTGTCAGCAGACCCGAGCTAATTTGTCCATTCATCACAAGCTGTTCTCACTATCTATCGTCAAACTGATTTTCACGGAATCACATAACTCATTATACACTCAACTGTATGAACAACTTAATGGGGTCGAAAAAATGACCCCTTGATGGTAACTCGTTGACAGACAATCATGTTCGGCAACGCATCGCGCAAATTTTTCCTAGTCGCGATGATAGGGATGATTAGCAAGAATGGTCAAAGCCCGGTAGACCTGTTCGACCAGAACAGCTCTGGCTAGGCCATGAGGCATAGTCATATGGGAGAGCGAAAGCTTGATCTGGGCCTTTTGCAGCAAGGCCTCGCCATGACCATCTGGACCACCAAGCGCAAATACCAAATCGGGTGCCCCTCTATCACGAATATCGGCAAGCAATTTGGAAAATTTCTGTGAGTCCAGTGATTTGCCACGCTCGTCCAACGCAATGAGTACGGCTTTATCAGAGACTTTCGTTAAAAGCTCGTCTGATTCAATTTTTTTTCGTGCCTTAAGGGTGTTGCCGCGCCCCTCATTGATGACGCTTAACTTACATTTGCCGATGCCTAGTTGGCGGCCCATCAAACCAATACGCGTGATGTAGCGATCGCACAACTCTTGTTCCGGGCCTTTCAGGCGGCCCACGGCAAGAAAATTTATATCCATGAGGCGTACTCGAAATCTAGCTCATCGCAGTGCAAGGATATTGCATCCTAAACCTGTCCACCGTCAGGGCGTTCTGCCGACCACATTTTTTCAAGATTATAAAATTCGCGTATTTCAGGTTGGAAAACATGCACAATAACATCTCCCACATCGAGCAGAACCCATTCACCGGTGCTTTGTCCTTCGACTTTCACGCTGCGGTGGCCCTGCTCCTTGAGAACTTTGATCAGCTTGTCAGCCAGTGCGCCGACATGCCGCCTTGAGCGGCCAGATGCAATGATCATGGCGTCCGCGATAGCCGTTTTACCCTCAAGATCAATCGTGACGATTTCTTCACCCTTGCTATCATCAAGGCACATCGTAATAAATTCGACAAGGGAGGCTGATTTTCCGCCGGGGTGTGCAAGTTTGGTGTGAGGGGCGCTATTCATAACATCCCCTTTGTTCCCGACACCATCTGTCATGGTCTGCATTACTCTGTAATTGTCCTTCGAATTCCTGTTTGTGCTGATCCGCACGCCGCAAAGTCGCAACAAAATGCGTTCTGTTCGACCATATTACGCCATCTCGTTGCAAAAGCCGTTGCGCTTTTTGGTTTGATGATTTCATCAATCGCCTGATCGTTGCATTGATATTACCGATGAACCCCCACCGGCTAGTGCCATTATAGACCTTTTTGCAAAACCGGTGCAACCATTTCAGCGGGCACGTGATGAACAGCGCGCAAAAGCCGCAATATGCGCCGATGCTAATGTCATTCCCTTCTTTTATACGAGGGGGCAAATATCTAGCCGATACCACGCTCTTTCAGGCGGCGAATATGGAAGCGCTGGAAGTTAAGGCCGGTCTCATAACCCTTGATTTTTACCCATGTAAACGTATCAAATGTCGTGAGGGGACCAAAGGCTCCCGGGAAAAAGGCTGGAAAAACAGCCAGTTCACGCCCTGATTTTTTGCTATCCTTTGCAATAGTTTCCGGCATGAAAAAAGCGGTCGGTGTGTTGACCACGCCCCAGCGACCCGCCAGTTCTTTCTCAGTGACCGTCGTGCCGTCAAAATCGACGACTTCGCGGTCGCCCCAAAGATTAATCTGCAACAGCACAAAATTCTTGCGCACATATTCATTAATATATTTTTTGGACAAGATCTCTGTATGGAATTTTTTACAATAGATGCAGCCCTTTTGTTCAAAAACGATGAGCAGGCGTTTGCCTGATTTGGTTGCCTCGGCAACATCTTCTCGCAGATCAAGAAATGATTCACCAACCCATTTTTGGGTATACAGTCCGTTGGCGTCTCTGACTGCCTTGACCGCGGGCAGCTCTTCGAGGTCCGATAGTTTCGGCAACTGCTTGTCTTTCAGGAAAGTTTCAAGTTTTTGCTGATCATCTGCGTACGCTGGGGCAAGCGGAGCCATAATCGTCACGGCGCAAAAGGCCGCCAGCACGAGTGATGATAGTATTTTGATCATGACATCTTCTTTCTATTTAAGTTTAGTCCTGCATGCGGGATATGTTAACTGGTCTATTTTAAAAAGTCACGCGCCTGATGTGTAATGTTTCAGCTTAAAAGACTGTAGAAAAAGCGCGCGGACACCAGCATCAAGAATATGGCAAAGCTCTTTTGCAACATCTGTCTTGATAATTTATGGGCAAGACGCACACCATAGGGAGCCGCAAAAATACTGGCGGGTATCACCATCAAAACCCCCAGCAGATTGACATAGCCAAAGGAAAAAACAGGAAGATTAGCAACCCCGCGCCCGGCCAGAACAAAACCAATCGCACCAGGCAGCGCAATCAGCACGCCCATGCCAGACGAGGTGGCAACGGCTGTATGGATGGAGCGACCAAACAATGTCATCAAGATATTGTTGAAGACACCACCACCAATCCCCATCAATACCGAGAAAAATCCCATGGCCGCGCCCAATCCTTGAAAAAGCGGCGATGGAGGAAAATCATTCCAAATCTGGAAGTCGGCGCGCCCAAACGTCATTTTTAACGCCATCAACAACGCAAGAAACGCGAATAATGCCCGCAGCTGAGCACCGGAGATCACGGTCGCAACCAATGAGCCTGCCCCTACCCCGATAAACACCCAAAGCGCCATTTCACGCAGATAGGGTACATCAACCGCCTCGTGCTTGAGGTGACTTTGGAAAGAGCGAATAGAGGTTGGCACGATGATGCCAAGCGAGGTGCCAACAGCCAATTGCATGCGCACCACAGGATCCACATCAAGAAAGATAAAAAACTGATATAAGATCGGCACCAGAACCGCACCGCCACCAACACCAAACAGGCCGCCAGTTCCCCCCGCAATCAGTCCCGCTAGCAGCAAGGTCAGTGCGAAAGGAGCCAAAGCAAGCAGTTGCGAGATCAGCTCACCCGACATACCGCCTCCTCCCGGATACGCTCCACAAGCGCCATCGCATCAAGCACAACACTCACCCCTGCCCCGTCCTTACAAGCCTCCACGCTTAAATGTTGCCGCCAATAACGAGCACCGGGCTCATTGAGATAAAGCCCCATCATATGACGGGTGATCGAGGACAAACGCACCCCGTTGACCAACTCGCGCTCGATATAAGGCACCATGGCCTCAACCACCTGAGCGCGCGTCAGGCTCAGATCTTCGTCTCGATAAATCTGGTAATCGACCAAAGCCAGTATAAATGGATTGTGATAGGCTGCCCGCCCCAGCATCGTCCCATCCACCTGTTCGCCATGCAGCGTGCATTGCTCAAGCGTTTCGATCCCGCCATTGATGGATATTTGCAGATCCGTGCGTCTTTGCTTCAGCAGATAGACCCGGTCATAATCAAGCGGCGGCACCTCGCGATTGTTTTTTGGACTTAAACCGCTGAGCCAGGCCTTGCGCGCATGCACAACAAAATGCTCACAACCAGCATTTGCGACCTTATCAATAAAACGATCCAGATCCTTTTCTATGTCCTGCTCATCAACGCCGATGCGGCATTTCACCGTCACGGGGATAGCAACCGCCTCGCGCATCGCTTCCACGAGACGCGACGTCAAGTCCGGCTCCAGCATTAAAGCTGCTCCAAAATTTCCTGATTGCACCCGCTCTGATGGACATCCCACATTGAGATTTATTTCATCATAGCCATAGTCGGCACCGATTCTCGCCGCCTGTGCCAGTTCATCGGGTTCGCTGCCGCCCAACTGCAGAACCAGCGGCGATTGCCCCGAAGAAAATCCCAGCAATTGCTCACGTTTTCCATGTATAACCGCCCGCGCATGCAGCATTTCTGTGTACAATACCGCCCGCCTCGTCAGCAAGCGCATAAACGACCGGCAATGCCGATCCGTCCAATCCATCATGGGCGCCACGGAAAACCGATGCATACTGATCTTTTTCATTTTGATTATCACTTAAACTAGAAATTAACGACCTCAACGTACCTTCTTAGCATGTTCGTCGGATTGTCATCAAATGGGATAAGATAAAACCAAGTGGCTAAAGCAAGATATCATAAAGCTCAACGTGTGTTTGTAAAACCCGTTGGTACATGGGGATTTGTAGAAAACATTATTCCAAAGTGGGTTCAAGGCGTTGAAGAGCCTATTAAAATTCAATACGATGTCGGCATGGGACGCGATTTCAGCCAGGATGAGCTGGACATCGATAAAACCGATCTTGAGGTTGCAGGCACTCCAGCTGGCATAAAATCAGACGAAAACAAAACCTGGCACGTTGTACGGGCACAAAACAAATGGAAAAGCTCCTGCGATTGCGGACATCATCCCTATCCGGGAACCCACCCCGTTGTCGTGACCACAGATCGCGATTGGGGCGGATGGCGCGTCCCGGGTGCTGAATATGATCGCGACCCAGACCTGATTGAACGCCAGGCTCGTCTGCTGACGAAAGCACCATTAATCGCTGCTTTGCTCTATCAATTTATTGAAGACATCAATGATCAGGAAGAAAATCTGCCAAAATCCACAGTGCAGATTGCCCGCCTCGCGCAAAAGGTATTGACCCAGGTCGAATAAGGCGCTTCGACGCCGACATTTAAGACATTCATCTATCATTTCAGGCAAAAACTGTTTGCAAGCGAACACGTTTTGCGTAAAGAGCACTATATCTAGCGATATAGTGCTCTTATTTTTTTGTAAAATGGCAAGGGAAACTGATAAATGAGTGATAAAAAACCCGAGACGATTTATCTCAAGGACTATCAGGTCCCCGCCTTTTTAATCGACAATGTCGACCTTGATATCAAACTGCACCCCACCAAAACAAAAGTCGACGCCCGCCTGACCATGCGGCGCAATCCCGATCATCCCGACCAATCAGCTCCACTGGTGCTGAATGGGGAAAATATTGAGCTGCTAGAAATTGCCATCGATGCCCGGTCTCTTGAAAAAGAAGCCTACACGACCGATAATAACTTACTGACGATTGAACCAGACGCCGCTCAAAATCTCCCCCCCCCCTCTGCCAGCTTCACCCTGATCACCTCCAGCATTTGCAACCCGCAAGACAACAAGGCACTCTCGGGATTATATCGCTCCAGCGATATCTACTGCACACAATGTGAAGCCGAAGGTTTTCGGCGCATCACCTGGTTTATTGATCGCCCTGATATCTTGAGCCGTTACCGGGTTCGTCTTGAAGCTGACAAAAAACAGACTCCTGTACTACTGGCCAATGGCAATCTGGTGGAACAAGGGGAAAGTGAAGACAAGCAAAAACATTTTGCCTCCTGGGAAGATCCGTTCCCCAAACCCTCCTATCTGTTCGCTATGGTCGGGGGACAACTTGGTGTTGTCAAAGATAGCTTTACAACCATGTCTGGGCGCAAGGTTGATTTGCATATCTATGTGGAACCCGGCAAAGAAGACCGTTGTGAGTGGGCCATGGATTGCCTCAAACGCTCCATGAAATGGGATGAGACACGCTTTGGCCGCGAATATGATCTCGATCTGTTCATGATTGTAGCGGTCTCTGATTTTAATATGGGGGCGATGGAGAACAAAGGTCTCAACATCTTCAATGACAAGCTGATCCTGGCCCGTCCTGACACGGCAACCGATGGTGATTACGCCGCCATCGAAAGCGTGATTGCCCACGAATATTTTCACAATTGGACGGGTAATCGCATTACCTGTCGCGACTGGTTTCAGCTTTGCCTGAAAGAAGGCCTGACCGTGTTTCGCGATCAAGAGTTTTCATCCGACGAGCGCGACCGCACGGCACAACGCATCGCGGATGTACGCAGCTTACGCAGTTTTCAATTCCCCGAGGATGCCGGACCTCTAGCGCATCCAGTACGTCCTGATCATTTCATTGAGATCAATAACTTTTACACCTCGACGGTCTACAGTAAGGGTGCCGAAGTTATTCGCATGATCCACACAATGCTTGGAGAGCAAGGTTTTCGCAAAGGCATGGATCTCTATTTTGATCGCCATGACGGCGATGCGGCGACTGTGGAACAGTTCATCAAATGCTTTGAAGAGGCCTGCGATATTGACCTTGAGCAATTCATGCTGTGGTATTCGCAAGCGGGAACGCCAGAACTCGTCTGTTCGCTTGAACACGATGAAAAGTCCAAAACGGCAACCCTCAATGTCACACAAATGCTTTCGCCAAGTCCCGGGCAAAAGACCAAGAAAGCTCAACACATCCCGCTGAAAATCGGCCTGATCGGCGACAATGGTGCTGATCTGCCGCTGATGCTTGAGGATGGACAAAAACTTGATGAT
This sequence comes from bacterium, assembly GCA_024228495.1. Classification (GTDB taxonomy): domain Bacteria; phylum Pseudomonadota; class Alphaproteobacteria; order Rhizobiales; family JAKIUO01; genus JAKIUO01. The sequence goes on from JAAETJ010000124.1 coordinate 18,057, forward strand.
GGCTTGCTCCACATCAGGGAGTTTGAGCAAAAAACCGTGTTCACCAATATAGCAATGCGCCCGACCTTGTCCCTGCTGCGCAATTTTTCCGCCCCGGTGACGCTTAAAACAAACTTTGACAATGATGATCTGCTGTTCCTGTTGCGCCATGATGCGGATCGCTTCAATCGCTGGCAAGTCGCGCAAACCTATATGCTACGACTGCTATTGACCAACGTAAAGGCAACGCAAAAGGACCAGCCACTTGATCACGGAGAACAGCTCGGCGAAGCACTTTCACTAGCCCTGTCCGAAAAGCAACTGGATCCCTTGTTCAGCCCAGGCCTTTTGGCCTTTCCCGGCATCAATGACGTGGCGCGCGAACTGGGAGGTGATGTGAACCATCAACTCATCCTTGAAATTCGCAATAAGCTGCGCTCGAATATTGGCGAACAATTACGCGAACTGTTGACCCAAATATACGACAATACGGATGTCTCTGGCCCCTTTAACCCCGATGCCAAAAGCGCCGCCAAACGAGGCCTGCGCCATGCAACTCTTGGCCTGCTCGGCGCCACCGGCAAGCCAGACGATATCGCGCGCCTCTACCAGCATTATCAAGGCGCCAACAATATGAGCGAGAAAGCAACGGCGCTTGGTTACCTTGCCCAAACAAATGCCCCAGAGCGCCAACTGGCCTTTGACGACTTCTTCGACAAATGGCAAAAAGATCATCTGGTGATCGACAAATGGTTTGCCATGCAAGCCATGTCACCACAAGATGATGCCCTGGAGCGCATCGAAACCTTAATGGAAAACAAGCTGTTTTCCCTAAAAAATCCCAACAAGGTACGTGCTGTGATTGGTGCTTTTGCCATGGGGAATCCGGTACAGTTTAATCGCGCTGATGGACGCGGCTATGAATTTATGGCCCGCAACATCCTTGAAATCGACTGCTTTAATCCGCAAATCGCCTCTCGTCTGGCGGGCTCTTTCAAGAGCTGGAGAATCCTAGAGCCGCAGCGCCGCGACAAGCTAAAAACTGTACTTGATGAGCTTGCAAGCCACAATAATCTATCTCCCGATACTTATGAGATCATCTCAAAAGTGATTCAATAAGATCACACTACTAGACGCGTTTACATTTTGGTAAGATTTAAATGTGGACAGTTCGCAGGTTTTGGATTCACTATGATCTCATTGATTCGTTTCGTGGCTCCATTATCGAGGGCGTATAATCCTCAAGAACAGTTTGGTTCTGCAATAAAAATGTGAGTCATTCTTAGGGGGATAAATATAATGGTGCGAGCCAAAATAGCTCGCCGCCTAGCCGTTAAGCGTACGGCGGAGCGAAGTGGTGATAAACTATTTCGCGACAAGCTTGCCATTGGGGGATGGTCCAGGCTTTATACTCAACTCAAAACCCGATTGGGCAATATCACCAAAGTCGAGACGGATCGTCTGGCCAATGCGGTGGAGGCATTGCCTGACAGCTTTGCCTTGTGGGATAGCAAGAACAATCTTATCACCTGCAACGCACGCTTTCGTGAGTTTTTCGGTCTGCTCAATGTAGGGCTTGTGCCCGGCATGTCGAGACGGCTTGTCATGAGCATGGGCACCAAACCCGTGCGCAGTACAGTCATTAAAAAACCAATCGGCCAAATACTCGACAGCACCAGCTTTGAAGTGCTGATGTCAGATGGGCGCTGGCTTCATGTCAACGAAAGCAAAACCCGGGAGGGTGGTACAGTCAGCGTTGGTACTGATATTACGGCCCTGAAAAAGAATGCGCAAAAAATCATTGAGAATGAAAAACAGTTGCGCGTGTCGGTGAGCGATCTGCGCGAGTCACGGCGTGAACTTGAACGGCAAAAACAGATCCTTGTGGAGCTGTCCGAAAAATATTCCAACGAACGAAATCGCGCCGAAGCCGCCAATCACGCCAAGTCGGAATTTCTGGCCAATATTTCTCATGAATTGCGCACGCCGCTCAATGCCGTGATCGGCTTTTCAGAGATTATGCAACATGGTCTATTTGGCAATATGACCGAGCAGAAATACGCTGAATATTCTCGCGATATTCATGAAAGCGGTCATTTCTTGCTGGAAGTCATCAATGATATTTTAGACATGTCGCGCATCGAAGCTGGCAAAGTTGATCTCAATTTTGAACATGGCGACATCTGTGAAATTTTTGATGAATGCCTTCGCCTGGTCACTGGTATCGCCGATACCAAGAATATTAATCTCTCCTATAAAGGGCCCGCTGAGCTTTCGTGCCGACATGATCGACGAGCGCTCAAACAGATTACTTTGAACCTACTGTCAAATGCCATAAAATTTACCCCCGAACAGGGCTATGTGACAATTGTCGCCTCGCAAAAACAAGAACATTTACAAATTGTTATCAAGGACACGGGCATTGGCATCCCGGATGATGAGATATGCAAACTTGGCCGCCCCTTCGAACAGGTCGAGAACCAGTTCACAAAAAGTCATAGTGGTACGGGCCTTGGGCTGGCGATTTCACGATCTCTCGTGGAACTTCATGGCGGGAAACTGACTATAAATAGTCAGCTTGACCTTGGTACAAAGGTGAGCTGCATTTTTCCCACCGTAGAAGATGATCACGATCTCACCAACAAGCAAAATGCCGCCTGATCGCTCCTTTTGATACAATCACTTGTTGCACCAGACAGGTATCTGACCTACTCACTGAGCGATGGAACAAAATCTGCCAGCCTTGCTGCTGTTTACCACCTCGGCAGCCTTTACGCCTGGGCCCAATAATTTGATGATCACCGCCTCAGGAGCCAATTTTGGTTATCGGCGATCCCTCCCCCATATGATGGGGGTGACTTTTGGCTTCCCTGCCATGCTCGTCGCCATGGCATTTGGCCTCGTTCAAATATTTGATGCCTGGCCTGTTCTGCACACGTACCTGCGCTATGCCGGGGCCACCTATATGGTTTATCTGGCTTTTCGTATCGCCACTTCAACCACGATCGACAAGGCCAGGGAAACAGCCCAACCTTTAAGCTTTATGGAAGCTGCACTATTCCAATGGATCAATCCCAAGGCCGTGATTTATGCCCTCTCGACATTGTCGATATTCACAACACCAAAGGGACATTTTTTTGAAGAAATCTTGTTGCTAACGATTGTCGCCGTGCTAGTGTCATTCGCTTCAATCACCACCTGGTGCATGTTTGGCACCGCCATTGGCCATCTATTGAAGTCAGCCAAAGCCTTGCTAGTTTTCAACCTGACAATGGCCGCCACGCTACTCGCATCAATCACGCTTATTTTCAGATAAACCGCGCGCGCAGGCAATTGCCACAAATCACTTTTGTTTCTTTTCCATCTCGCTACTGGCTTCTTCGACCGCCAACGCTATGAGATAGGACAAGAAGTTCATGCCGGCTTGATCAGCGAGGTGCTGATAGGGCTTGAGCCCTTCATGAATATGACGGCGCAAGTCTGCCTTACTCAAATAGGCAAGACTGGACGAAGAAGCTATTTGTTGTTCCGCTTCTTGTTTTTTGGTGGTTCGTCGCGGGCGTCTTGCAACGCGACCAGCTTTGGCAGGCTTTCTCACACGCTTGCGAACCATCACTTTTTTTCCACGCACTTCCTTGGCCACCAAGGTCTCCTTCAACGAGTATTGCCCCGCATAACAAACGGGTATCGCGAGCATAAAAAAGGTAAACGAAAATAACGGGTGGGTACCTTTTGGGGAGGTTGATCAATGCCCTCTTAACCGGGCAGACCATATTTGATTCCCTGTGTGCAATTATACGCTATTTTAGTGCAAGATGGTCCAATAAAGTGATAAATTCTAGCAATGATAGTAGTAATGTGGAAAAATCTGTTTGCACTGTGAAATCCAGTCGCCCAAGAGCTGAGATGGCGCTTGCTAAGCCCTTGCAGACGTTCAAAAAGTCCGTGTATCAAGCCTAAAATACATTCTAAACAATAAAAGTGAGATACCGTGTTTCGATCCATTTTTAACGCTGCTTTATCGAATGCAACGCTGATTTTATCCCTTACGGCGCTATTTTGGGCTGGCAATTTTGTGGTTGGTCGGGGCATGCATGAAAACATCCCGCCCCTAGCCATGGCGACCGTGCGCTGGTTCCTGGCGGCACTGATTTTCAGCCCTTTCGCTATCAAACATTTGCGCCACGACTGGCCGACCATCAAGTGCTCTTTTGGGGTGATTTTTCTGCTAGGCCTGCTGGGGGTCGGCTGTTTTAATTCGTTCGCTTATATTGGCCTCAACCACACAACTGCCCTCAATGGTCTGATCATGCAGTCTGCCGGGCCAGTGCTCATCTTACTGGGCGCTTTGTTCTTATATGGCGAGAAAATCAATAATCGTCAGATCATGGGCATATGTATATCGCTGGTTGGCGTACTGGTGATTGTCTCCAAAGCAGTGCTGGGCAATCTGCTGGCGCTCTCCCTGAACAAAGGGGATTTTTGGATCCTCGCGGCAATGTCGATCTGGGCTCTTTATACGCTTCTATTGCGCAAACGCCCGGACATTCATCCTGTAAGCTTTCTCGCTGTCACCTTCTGGATTGGCGCCATCGTCAATATCCCGTTTTTTGTATGGGAGCATCTGAATATACGCCAGTTGCAAATCACCCCGGAAAGCATTGTCGCCATTTATTATATCTCAGTGTTCCCCAGCATAGTGGCTTATCTGTTTTACAACAGAGGCGTCGCCCTGATCGGCGCTGCCAAGGCAGGCATGTTCTTGCACTTGGTGCCTATGTTTGGCTCCGTGCTGGCTATCATTTTCCTTGGCGAGCAGCTTCATTTATATCATGCGCTGGGCTTTGGCCTGATTCTGCTGGGGGTCACAACCGCGGTCCGCTCCTGAACCACTTTATCGCTCCAATACGTTTCCAGCCTGCGCAAAGGGTGGATTAAACGGGCGCAATTGCAGGGCTGCAGCTGTTGGAATAGAGTTGGCAAGAATATGAAAAAAGCCCCGTATACGAAATTGCTCATGGCTGCCGCTGGAGGTATATTCGCATGACACATCATGATAGGGAAACACTGCGCGCTCACCTGTGTAAACGGTCATCAATAAGTGATTATAGCTAGCAATCGGCCCCAGGGAATAAGCATGGCCAGGCCCCATCGGTAAAGGACCAATCTCCGCGCAGGTTACGCTATTTCCATGAGGTGTCCCCTTCACATTGACGCTCGAAACAAAAGGAGCACCGCCTCCATTGCGCGCCGAAAAGTTGATCCTCAGATCGAGATAGACAAAGCGGTGTTTTTCCAGATAGGTCAGTTTGTCAATGATCACGGCCTTGGTCTTTTCATTAATGACAAGCGGTACATCAAGTGTAACTTTCATGATAGCAACAGGTGCCGCAGCCGCTGCACTTGCAGCATTGGGCAAAACCGGAAAGAGAAAAACGGCAAACAATATCCCAAAAATTCGTTTCAAACTTACGCTCCTAAAAAATAGAGATACCCCCTGCACCCCGATTTAATTGCTTGGCTTTGCCAAAATAACATTGACCACAATTAGCAACGTGTTGCGCTATTCTAACGCTACAATAGAGCGATATTGCGTTGCGATAACAGATTAAGGGTGCCGCAGGTTTTCAACCCCACAAACTGCATAGCTACCGGGATGCCGACCACCACCCCCATATAAAATGAAAGCGCCAATAACACTGCGAAGAGAGTGGCCTTTAAGCTTTACCCATTTTTATCTCAACCATCTTCCTTGGGTGCGTAATGGGCGAACACTTCGGCCCCGGTCATTTTTTTTGTCTCCGTGGAGATTTCATAGAAATCTGGTTGCTCATCAACAAAAATCTGATTGATCAGGTTGAGGTCCGTTTGATCATCCAGCAGACCAACCGACAGCATATACTCGCCAGTCTGCACCAGGCGATAATAAAGAGTGGTGCCGCATCTATTGCAAAATGCCCGCTCGCCCCATTCGGACGAGCCAAAGGCGGTGATGTGCTCGATGCCCTTGATCTTAATATCTGAACCCACATGCACAACCATCATCGGCCCCGAAGTCCAGCGCCGACACATTTCGCAATGGCACATGCCGACATCATTATGATCTGCGGTGATCGTCACCTCAACAGATCCACACAAGCATTTCCCGGTTCGTTGTTTTTTGTCAGACATCTCACTTCTTTCACATGGTTTATTGTGTTCGAACACGGCTACCATAAACCGTAGAGTGTCAATAGCGAAGCCTATTGCACCGCTTTTCGTCATCCCCGGACAAGCGGAGCGTAGATCCGGTGATCCAACGAAACTGCATCTTGTATCACCGCGCAAACAAAATTGAGAGACCCTATTAGATCACCTATTCAAGCCAGGCCTTGACGATGTTGGATATCCCAGCCCGCTCATCGAGGCTTACCGATGCTCATTGACTATCTTGATATATTTATGCCTTTCGCCAAATATCATATATCTGCTTGATGCCTGGCAGGTTTTTAATATGAAGTATGCCGATATAATGGCTCATCATGGAGAGCTCCAGCAGACGCAAATGCCATTTCGTGGCGATAAAAACCGGATAGTCTTCGCCGCGATATCGACGCTTGTGCTCGTGGGAGCCTTTAAAGTTGTAAAGATAGTTGGCCGTCTCATAAAAAACCTTCAAGGTCGCCCAAACCTGTATGGAATGTCTTGGCGCACCTTCAATCTGCTTGAGATATGACAAAGGCGCGACACCCAGATTGAGACTTTCTATGCCCTCTTGCTGGAATTTTTGTACCGCTTCCATGGTGATATAGGTTGTCAATCCGGTTGGTGCGGACTTACTCCCTGCTGCAATATCATTGTAATAGCCAATGACCCTGCCCTCTCGGTAGAGCGGCGAAAAGAACACATACCCCTGCAATTCACCGCGCTCGTTGATCGCATAAAATTTGCGCACATCTGGTTCATCTTCAAAAATAGCCGGTCTGATCAGGAATTTCAGCTGATGGCGCGCTGTTCTTGTGGTCATCCAGTCAGCAAAAATCGCTTCCAGATCGCTTTTGGCCAGATTGAAATCGCGCTTTAGCTCACTCATGGTCAGCTCATGTACATCCGCGCTTTTACGGCCCTGACGGATGGCATAGCGCAGATTATTTTTCTTGTTGCCCCTTAGCGAAAAGCCTTTCAGCGGCACGCTTGTTTCGAGGCCAAAACTATTAATGGAATAACCATATTTCTTGCCAAGCAGATCGGCGCAATCACGCGAGACCTGGACAAAAGTCGGTTTTGGCACCGCCTTGATCATTTCATCGAGAAACTTCGTCAGCTGATCCGGGGCGCAAATCGGATCTCCCAACACCAGGTTGGCGCCCAAATGACGGGCGAAACTCGCGTAACCTATGCCCGGCAAATGGTATTCCGTAAAACCTGGCTGCGTTGTCAAAAACCCGACGGGCTGATGACTGTACAAACGCAAATATTCATATTTTTTAGTAACACTTAAAGTTTCAAGCACCCCAGTACTCATCGGAAATTCCTTAGTATTTAAAGAAATCCCACCATGAATGTAGAAATTTATCCTAATATATCATTAATTTCAACTTTCCTCTTGGCTTTGCTCCAAATAAGCTCAACCCCATATCAACCGGCTATTGCTTCGGCCCGTTGCTCGATTGAAGGTCCGACTTGGCACGAATATCGCGAAGCAGATACAATAGCTATGGTGGCTCGTACGCCTTTCCCTACCTCATTCATACTCTAATAGGGCGCCCCTACCGCCCGACACAAGAAGCGCATCAGCGGACTGGCCGCCTTAAAACCATTGATCACGTCTGCAACAAAATCAGATCGCGCCGCCTGTTTGGCGGTTGCGGTATGCATCAGGAAAAAGCTCTTGCGCTTCAGATCCTCAATATGAGGGTGATCGACGTCATATCCGCGCGGTGGACGCTTCAGGCTATCGCCGCGTAACTCATCAAACATCGCGTTGAGTTTTTTATTGTTACGCACCCGGCTCCAGCCAGCCGTGTCGCTAGCAATGCCTTGCCGGATGCTTTTTATCTGCGCAGAAGCTGGCATCCAGACGCCACCGCCATAGCGAATATTACCCGGCTCCAGATGCACATAAAAACCAGGGGCATGGGCATCGCGCCCGTTCATATGACGAAACTGAATAGCAGCACTTTCTTTATACGGACGTTTGTCTTTTGCAAATCGCACATCGCGATAGATACGAAACATGGAGCCACCATGTTTTCTCGGGTTGGCCAAAAAATGCGGTGAAACTTTTTCGAGCGGTTCCGCAATGTCTTCGATAAAATCAAGGATGGGCACAATCACTTCACGATCATAACGCTGCTTGTTGGCGGTGAACCATTCGCGATCGTTATTTTCCTTGATGTCGATAAAGAATTGAAAGAACTCCGGTCCAAAGCCTGTAAATTTTGTCATGATAAGACCCTTAGCAGAAATGCGTCGTGAGGTGTTTCGAGTATCGATTGGCTATTCATAGCGATAGCTTTTGCGCAGGTTTTTGGGCCATTTTCCGTAGACATATAGTTTATTCTGGCAAGGATTCTGCGGGCCAGCATTGATTCCACCCTTCACCATCCATGAATAGCAAGAGGATATCTGCTTCATATTCTGCAAGGGAGTGTTTTAGTTCGGTTAAAGTATGCCTTTTTGAAATCACGCACAAACCGGCAACATCTTTGGAGCCTGCAATCAGATACAAATGATTAAGCATAAAAACTTAGGAGTAAATTTTCAGCCCCTTGTTTTTCTGGCAGCAGATGAGACAATCGGTTGTTTTTAGCCCGCAAATGGTTCATCGGGTCGGCGCTTCACTTATCTGGATATGACCAAAGGAATGGTACACAAAAAAGGGCGGGGATTTCTCCCTGCCCTTTTCTCAAAGTTTGCTATGCAGTGCTCTGATAATAATCCATCAGGATCTGTGCGACTTCTGGGCGGGAGAACTCTTTGGGAGGAGCTTCGCCATTGCCAAGCATTTCGCGTACCTTGGTGCCGGACAGAAGCACAAAGTCTTCTTTCGTGTGATCTTCGACTTCACGCATCATCACGACCTTGTCGAGTTTTTTCGAATAGGCAGTGTGGTCAGCGGCGAAAATTTCCAATTCAAGCGCCCCTTCAGGCACTTCGTCGAAAATTTCCTGTGCGCCAAAGTCGGTGTAATAGTCACCAACACCGGCATGGTCACGGCCAACGATCAGATGGGTTGCACCCATATTCTGGCGGAACACGGCATGCAGCACAGCTTCACGAGGACCGGCATAGAGCATGTCAAAACCATAGCCTGTGACCATGGCGCTGTTCTCTTTGAAATAGATGTCGACCATCTTGCGAATAGCGTTATCACGAACATCAGCTGGAATGTCGCCCGCTTTGAGCTTGCCGAGCAGCATGTGAATAACCAGACCATCAGCGCCAAGACGCTTCATAGCCATATGACAAAGCTCTTCATGGGCGCGATGCATGGGGTTACGGGTCTGGAAGGCCACAACCTTATTCCAGCCGCGCGCCTTGATCTCGTCGCGAATTTCAACGGCGGTTTTATAAGTATCGCCAAAATCGGTTTCAAAATAAGAAGAGTTAAGAACCTGAATAGGACCAGAAAGAGCCACATTGCCAGCGGTCATAAAGGCCGACACACCGGGATGCTCCATATCGGTGGTGCCATAGACTTTTTCGGCAACCATCACCATTTCGTCGCCAGACAGCTCTTCAATCGCTTCAATATCCATCACGGCAACAACAGGGTTACCATCTACGTTTGGATCTTTAAGCGCGATACGATCACCGGCGTTCAAATCGCCTGCGTCCTGCACCATGTTTACAACCGGGGTTGGCCAGAACAGGCCACTGGTGGTTTTCATATCCGCGGCGACCGACAAAATGTCAGCCTTGTTCATGTAACCGGTCAACGGATTAAAATAACCGCCGCCCAACATCACGGCGTTGGCAGCAGCAGCCGAACTGACAGTGATCGAGGTGAGACCATTTGCTTCGCTTTGCAGTTTCTCGTTTTCGGCTGGATCAGAGACGAACAGTGGATTGAGTTCATCGGAGCCATGTGGCTTTATCATCGCATCTTCCTCTAAGGTAACTTTCAAAATTGCGAGCCCTGATCACGCCAACAACCGATCCAAGGGGCGATCATGACATGTTTATAATGTGAAGGGCTGCTTCCGTTTATCCATCGCAGCGCCTTAATGCAAGCCCCCCAGACGCCCTTATTGACGCATTATTCCATATATCACCCCTCTTGGCGGAGCCACACATAGGCGCAAACCCCCGACTTTTTAGGGACATTTATTAAAAAATCAGAAGATTTGAACATTCGAAAATTTATTTTTGATATATTTTACACGATGCATTACCGCAAAGTTTGTGATATCGACGCCATTTCATTGCAGCCCAATCTGGTTTGGCTCTTGCCACAAAAAGTGCAGATCCATTTGAAGGGGAAGGCTTTTGGTAACTCCCCAGCTCATTTCCCCGATCTTGCCAAATAGCTTTTTTTCTGAATCAATGGGGCATGGCTGATGACATTGAAAAATTGCTTGAAATCAATGCTGTGCAGGGCGAGCAGATCGGGGCGTTGCAGGCCCTTGTTACCGAGCTTGAACGTATACTGAAGCTTGACAGTTTAACGATATGAACGCAACCAATCCATTTGCCGCTGGCGACCTGGTCACCTGGAAACGGGGTTTCCAAAGACGAGAGAAAACTTATCGGCGTGTCTGCTTTTTCTTCTTGCCACCAAAGGGTGGCTTTTTTCTTGGTTTTGGTTTGGTCTTTGCTTTGGGTGACGAAGCATTTACACTTGGTGATGCCGCCCCAGCCGTTCTTCTTACCTGTGGTTTTGGTCCCAGCTCGAATTGATCGGTAAGCTCTTTGCCCAGCTGCTCGGCCAGCACCCGGCGCTTCACCTCTTCCACAGAACCAGTCTTTAGCTCGCTAAGCTGGAACGGCCCGTAGGAAAGCCGGATCAAGCGGCTGACTTTCATCCCCAAATGCTCCAGAATCCGCCGGATTTCTCGATTTTTACCTTCCGAAATGGACATATTGATCCACGGATTATTGCCGTCACGCTCCAGCTGCGCAGATATTTCACCATAGCGCACGCCATCAATGGTCAAGCCGTTTTTAAGGCCGTCGAGTTGCGCTTGCGAGATCCTGCCAAAGGCCCGCACCTTGTAGCGCCGCCGCCAACCGGTCGCCGGTAATTCCAGATGACGCGCCAGCCCCCCATCCGTGGTCAATAGCATCAGACCTTCCGTGTTATAATCCAGCCGCCCAACCGAAATAACACGCGGCAGGTGGTCAGGCAGGGCGTCGAACACTGTCGGGCGCCCTTGCGGATCCTTATGGCTGGTGACACGCCCGCGAGGTTTATGATAGCGCCATAAACGCACTGGTTCGCTCACGGGCAATAGCTTGCCGTTGACCAACACAATATCGCTGGCGCTGACATTGAACGCAGGGCTTTTCAGCAATTTGCCATTCACCATGACACTCCCAGCTTCGATCAGGCGCTCGGCGTCACGGCGCGAACAAACCCCCGCGCGCGCAATCATCCTGGCAATACGCATACCCTCTTTCACTGGTTTTTGCTCTGAAATTTTTGACAAATGAAAGACCTTTACGTAGATACTTGTGCCGTTGAGCTGCTGTGCAGTTCAAGTGATTGATCATATTGAAAGAGTACAGTGGCAAATCACACAAACACAAGCAACAGCTTTATGGCGCTGGCCCTCGCACAGGCCAAAGCGGCAGGTCAGCGCGGCGAAGTGCCGGTGGGAGCAGTGATCATTGCACCAGACAATGCAATTCTTGCCAAGGATGGTAACCGCACACGAGAACTCAAAGACCCCAGCGCCCATGCCGAACTTCTGGTCATTAAGAAAGCTTGTCAGCTGATTGGCAGCGAGCGGCTGATTGGCCACGACATTTATGTTACCCTGGAGCCTTGCACCATGTGCGCCGGACTGATCAGCTTTGCGCGTATCCGCAGGCTATATTTTGGCGCCTATGACACAAAGGGTGGTGGAATCGAGCAAGGCGCAGCATTTTTTTCTCAAAGCACCTGCCATCACGCCCCGGAAATCTATGGCGGCCTAGAAGAAACCAGCGCCGCCGCATTGCTGAGGGATTTTTTCAAGGAAAAACGCTAGCCATACTTATCCTTGACGCCTCCCCCCGGCGGGATTGGCAGAGGCGAGGAAACATCGGCCAAGACCGTTCGGGCAATTACAACTTTGCGAGCATTCTGCTAGCGCACTTGCTGGCGATCATATCGAGATCGGTCTTCAACACTGCACCGTTATTTTGCAATATTTCATCATAACCGCGTTTTTTGGTCATACCTTGCGAATTCAAACAAGTCCCTTTTGTGAGGACCTTCTTGCTTCTCCGGTCTGCAAGTTCGACAACGATACTCGTGCGTGGCGTATAACTCATGAAGTCGAGGGCTCCGTGGTTTACCTGCCAAAAAACGGTGCTCACACGAAGCAAAATATCCGCCGATGCCGGGGAAGAAACGATGGACATACGATATTTTGTGGCAAGTTTACTTTTAAGTCGTTGCCCCACAGTTTTTGCCGGATCGGTTACCCCGTAATCTGTGGCAAGATTATCGCTCATACCGTGAATGAGCAAAGTGGCAATCAACCCGTTATTAAGCGATTTTTCCGGCGTATTGATAATCAGTTTTGGCGGTGGTCCAACCACAAGAGCGAGCTTGCGGTTCTGGATTTTACCGATGGTCGAGCTGTCAAGTTTCAACGAATGGCTGGAACATCCAGCCAGCAATCCTGCCAATATCACCAGTCCGACAAGTCTTAGAAAAATACGCCCCATTGAATCTCCGCCCCCAATTATGAGGTGGTCAATCCCGATTGGATCGCGCTTCTCACAATAAAATTGTCCATAAAGGAAAGTGTACATCTTTTTAACATCCATTTAGCGCAATCAACAATGGCTGCGAACGCCACATAACATATTTATCCAAATCGTGACAATCACGCATCAGCATATACGTGGCATTAACCCTGCGCTAAATATCCACTTTTTGACTTTCCATCGCCGCTTCCAGCTCGCGCTTAACGTCATCCTTCAAGGTATCGCATCTTTGCAGCACCTCTTCCATCTTGAAGAAATCGAGCACCTTGAAACGCCCTACCGGGGGAGAAATCAGAATATCTGGCTGATGGTCCCGCAGTTTCTCTCGCACAATTGAGCGCATGATGATTTGTGAAGTGCCAATCAGCGCCTCCACGGAGCCCGGCACGCTTTGACCATCACCGCGCGGCTCCCCATTAACATCAATGGCCAGGGATATGTCTGTTTTACCCTTCAGGCTCTCAAAGGGCAGTGGATTGACAAACCCACCGTCAATCAGCACATGCCCGTCAATCACAACGGGTTCAAGAAGGGCGGGAAGGGCCGCGCTGGCAGCAATTGCTGGAAGAAGCCGACCGCTTGTGACATCTCTTTGCAACTGCGTATGATAATTCGTCGTAACAGCAATAAAGGGGATTTTCAAATCTTCGAAATCTTTTGCCAGACCATCTGACATGAGTGTTCCAAGTATGGTTTCCATATTGAATATCGCGGGTGAAAACGGGTTCCATATCTGCGTACGAGAGCCGTGCCATTTGCTCATCATTTTGCGCACCAGATTGCTCTTCTTGAGGAACAATTCCTCGCAGTGCGCGCGGATTTGCATCCCGGACATGCCAGAGGCATAAGCGGCGCCCAATATTGCGCCAATGCTGGTTCCTGAAATAAGATCCGGTTTAACGTCGAACTCGTCCAGCGCCTCCAACACGAGAATATGCGCAAGGCCGCGCGCACCGCCGCCGCCAAGCGCCAGTCCAATGGTTGGCCGGGCTGATTTGGGCTTCGCGGTTTCCTTCTTTTTCTTGGTCATTTTAGGTTTCTTGTCAATCATTTTACCGGACATAGGGGGCCTCTCCAGAAAATATTAGGGGGCAAGATAAATTTCAACTTCAAGGGGGTGCACGGCGGCGATCATCACGTCGTTTCCTTTTCCCGCTCTACTGCCCGCCAGCCAATATCCTTGCGATAGAAACCTTGAGGCCAATCAATTTTTTCAATTGCCGCATAGGCTTTGTCACGCGCTTTCGATACCGTTTTGCCAAGTGCTGTGATATTGAGCACGCGGCCACCTGTCGCCAAAATCCGGCCGTCCTCATTTTTAGTCCCGGCATGAAAAATCATGATATCGGGATCCTTGGCCGCCTCTTCAAGTCCCTTGATCTCGCTACCACTTTCATAAGCACCAGGATAACCCTTTGATGCCATGACAATGGTGATGGCGGGGCGGTCGTCAAACTGATTGACCATGCGGTCGAGCTTGCCATCTGAAGATGCAAGCATCACTGGTAAAAGATCCGAGCGCAGGCGAGCTATCAAAACCTGACATTCGGGATCGCCAAACCGCACATTATATTCGATGAGCTTGGGACCGTCGCTGGTGATCATCAACCCCGCAAACAGCACCCCCTTGAACGGTATACCGTCCGCCTTCATACCTTTGAGGGTCGGCATAATAATCTCATCCATGGTGCGCTGGCGCATCTCATAGCTCATCACTGGTGCGGGCGAATAAGCGCCCATGCCACCGGTATTTGGTCCGACGTCTCCGTCAAAAGCGCATTTGTGATCTTGGGCTGTGGGAAGCTCCATCGCGGACTCTCCATCACAAATGGCGAAAAAGCTGGCCTCTTCACCCACCAGATATTCTTCAATAACAATGCTCGTTCCAGCGTCGCCAAAACGCCCGTCAAAACAATCCTGGACAGCCTGTTGGGCTTGCGCATGATCATGCGCAATGACCACTCCTTTGCCTGCCGCCAGCCCATCGGCCTTGATGACAACAGGGTAAGAACAATCATTCAAATAGCAATACGCCACATCGGCTTCATCAAAGACTTCGTAATCAGCCGTCGGGATATTATATTTGCTGCATAATTGTTTTGTGAAGGCTTTTGACCCTTCCAGCTGAGCGGCCGCTTTGGTGGGGCCAAAGGCCTTGATGCCCTGCGCTTCAAGGCTATCTACCAGTCCATCGACGAGGGGCAGTTCTGGTCCAACCACCACCAGTTCCACACTATTATTTCTGCAAAAATCGACAACGGACATGTGATCGTTGACATCAAGATCAAGACAGGTGGCTAGTTCCGCGATACCGCCATTGCCCGGCGTACAAAAAATGTCACTGGCCATCTGGTTACGCGAAAAGGCATAAGCCAGCGCATGCTCGCGCCCACCCGACCCAATTAGTAAAACACCCATTCAATTTTATCCCCGCATTGGCAAATTCTGTTGTTGATGAGTTTTTACCTAAAGTCTATCTATAGGGCCAGATAAAATAGGAAATATGTGTAAATGCCGCGCGAACGACCGCCACTGGATAACAACGACAATGGAAACGGCAAGGGTAACGTCGCCGAATTCACCGTTTCCGAGCTGTCATTTGCTGTCAAGCGCACAGTAGAGCGCGGTTTTGAGCATGTGCGGGTGCGCGGCGAACTCGGGCGTATTTCAACACCGGCCTCGGGGCATATTTATCTCGATTTGAAAGATAACAAGGCGGTCATCAACGGGGTAATCTGGAAAGGCAATGCGCAAAAGATGAAAATCCGCCCTGAACAAGGGTTGGAAGTCATCGCCACGGGTAAACTCACCACCTTCCCCGGCCAGAGCAAATATCAAATCATCATTGACAGTATCGAGCCTGCCGGGGTCGGCGCGCTAATGCAGCTGCTTGAGCAGCTCAAGAAAAAACTTGAAGCCGAGGGACTGTTTGCCGATGAGCGCAAAAAACAACGCCCCTTTTTGCCCCGTACCATCGGCATTATCACTTCGCCAACCGGCGCAGTGATCCGCGATATGATGCACGGCTTTACCGAACGCTTCCCCTCCCATGTCATTGTCTGGCCGGTGCGCGTGCAAGGCAAAACCAGCGGCGAAGAAGTTGCTACAGCCATTCGCGGCTTTAATGCGCTTGACGAGAGCGGCCCTGTGCCTAAACCAGATGTGTTAATCGTGGCACGCGGTGGTGGCTCGCTGGAAGATTTATGGGGCTTTAACGAAGAGGTGGTGGCGCGCGCCGCCACAAATAGCGATATCCCGCTCATTTCAGCGGTTGGCCATGAAACCGACTGGAGCGTGCTGGATCTGGTCGCAGATTTTCGAGCGCCCACCCCAACGAAAGCGGCTGAATGGGCAGTGCCCAAATATTCTGAATTGATCGAGCGACTTGGCGAGTTGGGGCATCGACTCAACCTTGCCAATCGACGCTCACTGGAAGCGCGCCGCAACCGGCTACTGGCCGCATCACGTGGTCTACCCCGATTGGCAGATCTTTTGGCATTGCCACGCCAACGGGTCGACGAGATGAGCCGCCGTCTGTCCGGCAGCCTCATGCAACATGTCCGCGAAAAACGCTCAAAACTTGAGCGTCTGCCCCTATCGGCCAATATACTGATGATGCGCCAGCGCCAAGGATGCGAGCGACTTCATACCTTAAGCGAACGACATAATCGCAGCTTCAAGGCGCTCATTGAGCGCAAACGGTTCGCCTTTGAGGGGCAAGGAAAACTGCTGTCAACGCTTAGTCACAAATCCGTGCTGGAGCGCGGTTTTGCACTTATCCACGATACCAGCGGCGCCATGATCAGATCAGTCACGGATATGAAAAGCGGCCAACTGATCCAGCTCGAAATGGTTGATGGCAATATCAGCAGCGAGGTCGTTGACACCAGCATAAAGCCCGAGCGCCGGACCACAAAAAAAACCAAGCCACCAGCCAAAAAAGTCGCGAAAAAACCGACTTTCAACGGAGGGGGGCAAGGGTCATTATTCTAGCAAAACATGATCGCTAGAATATAACGGCTGTTCCTTTAAGAACCGCCATCAAATATGATCCTGAACAAATACCTATTTAAAGGCATTTCCAGGTGTGGCGCCAAGGGCCTTGAAAATTATCGCCGCCGGGCAAAATCCGGTAATCGATGCCTGAAACAGATTGGCACCAACAAAAGCTGGTATGATCAGCCAATAAGCGCCAAAGTCCATCCAATTCAGAAAAGCGCCAGCCGTACCAACCAAAATAAAAACCCCGGCCATCATCATCACCATACGATCGATATTCATTTTTATTTTCCTCTCCCTTATGTTCTACAATTCGCAAAACCACCATAAACAGTCTGTGTCATGAAAACAATATAAACACAGATCAAAACTTCGGGAGTACGCCAAATATAATGTAATATCGCTCTGTTTGAGCGCAAAAGCTACCAAACCGCTTGCGTCACAACCATGAGACGAATATAACCCGCGTCAATAAAGATTAACACCGGAGCGATTGCCATGATGTCGAAAACAGCCGACTCGATCAGCTTACTGATAGTGACTTTGTGCCTTGCCCTGGCCCTTACAACGACCCCAACCCTTGCCGCCAAATGTGGCAATAACTCCAAGGGCTTTGGCAAATGGCTGGTGCAGTTTAAAAAAGAAGCCCGCAGAAAAGGCATCAAGAAACGCACCCTTAGACGCACCCTTCGGGGCGTGCGCTATGATCATTCAGTGATCAAAAAAGATCGCGGCCAAAAGCATTTCAAACTTAGCTTTGCCAAGTTCTACAAATTGCGGGTCTCCCCCGGCGGACTCAAAAAAGGTCGCGGCATGATGCGCCGCCATCGTAAATTACTGCACCGCGTCTACAAAAAATATGGTGTGCAGCCACAGATCATCACAGCAATCTGGTCGCTAGAAACATTTTATGGCGGCTATACCGGCGACAAACCGATCTTCCGGTCGCTCGCGACACTGTCATATGATTGCCGCCGCACAAAAATGTTCACCCAAAACCTTTATGCCGCTTTGCGCGTCGTACAGCGCGGTGATTTGAACCCCAAAAGAATGAAGGGTGCCTGGGCCGGAGAACTCGGCCAGACCCAGTTCATGGCGCGCAACTATTATAAATATGCCGTTGATTTTGATGGCGATGGAAAACGCGACCTGATCCGCTCAAAGGCCGACGCCCTCGCATCGACCGCCAATCTTTTGCGGGCCCACGGCTGGAAACGCGGCGGCTGTTATCGCCCCGGCTGCAAAAATTTCAGAGTCCTGCACCATTGGAACCGTTCGAAAGTCTACCAAAAAACAATCGCCAAAATGGCCTCACAGCTTTAAATACCAAACCTAATTGACAGGCGGTGGGACTTTTCTCGCTGCTTCTTTGTAAAAACAGGAATTAGAGTCATGCGCTTTAAACAATTACGTCTCATCACCCTTGCTCTTTCAATCGCGGTTATATCGAGCCCGGCCCTTGCTGCCAAATGCGGCAATAGCGCTGGCGGCTTTAACGCCTGGAAGGCCCAGTTCACCAAAGAGGCCCGCAAAAAAGGCATCTCGCAAAAGACCCTCAATCGGGCCTTCAAGGGCGTCTCTTATGACCGGCGCGTCATCCGCCTTGATCGCTCCCAAAAAAGCTTCAAACTTTCATTCGCGCAATTTTACAAGCGCCGCGCGGCTGGCCTTGTTGGCCGCGCCCGCCGCAAGCTCAAACAAAATGCCGGTCTGCTCCGGCGTATCGAAAAGCGCTTTGGTGTACCCGGCCCGATCCTTGTCTCCATCTGGGGTCTGGAAACCGGTTTTGGGGGAAATTCGGGCAAGATGAATGTCGTAAAATCCCTCGCCACCCTGTCCTATGATTGCCGCCGCACCAAATTCTTCACCAGGAACCTTTATGCAGCCCTCAAAATCATCCAGCGCGGCGATATGAGCCCCGGTCAGATGCGCGGAGCCTGGGCCGGAGAGCTTGGCCAAACCCAGTTCATGGCCCACTCCTATCTGCGCTTTGCCGTTGATTTCGACGGTAATGGTCGCCGTGATCTGGTGCGCTCGCGTGCCGACGTCCTCGCCTCCACCGCCAACTATCTACGTGGCCATGGCTGGAAACGCGGCGGCTCCTGGGGCCCCGGCACCCACAATCACAACGTCCTGCGCAAATGGAACAAAGCCGGCGTCTACCGCAAAACCATCGCCAAAATGGCGAATGCGATAAAGTAGGCTGGCGCAATCAAGTAGGAATGAACAGGTTGGCGAGTGCAAATATAATGCGCTCGCCGGCCCCAATGTCTTCGCCAGGCAGGCAGCCTGTGCGGCTGGCACCAAGGGCAAGCCCTTGGAACCCTTTTTGAGTAATCCGTTTAACATGATGAGAGTAAGCGGACGAACACCAAGAAGGTTCAACCAAGCTTATTCAGCATCTTTAGAAAAAACATCTAGGGCGATGGCCTGTCCCATTGTTTTCCCGGCATCCGAGTATGAAGAGCTCCGCGTTGTTTTTTTCCACAAGACTTACTCGATGAAAGACTTTTCAAGAAAACCGCTTGTTCCTCGCCAAACAAGAGGGTCATCAAACTCCGCTGCCTGTCTCTTATACTGGGGTTTCGATGAAGTTTCATCACCATCGGAATAAAACTGCGTCTTTGCCAATTCAGGTGGCAGTACTTCATTAGAGCAGAAACAATACCAGTTTTGATAGCCTCACGAGCCTGATCTCGTGATATTGGCGGAACCTAAAATTCCTCCTTCGTAGTAGGGCGGCATTTGATTTTACCACAATTTCCTCTCTGGATTCTTTTTAGCGCCAGTCAAATAAGATTGTCGACTCGTTGATCCGAAAGGTATTTGTCCATAGTCGTCGGCGCTGATCCAACCTCCTCGGCCAGAACGATGAAAAAACAAAGAACTGCTAGAAAACGTCCAATCATAAATCAAACTCCATATTGGCGTGTGCGCCTCTATTTTAGGTCGCGAAACAAAAAATACAAACCCACTCCGATATTTTAATTGTTCCTACCCCCCAATTCAGGGTTTGGGGACCAGTCCCCAACGCTGTGCGCGCAGCACGCCTGTCCGGCGAGGACATTACTTTCCTAATTCACAACCGCCCCTTCACCGACCACCACAAAGGGGGCCCAGTAAGAGGGGTGTGAGGCCAGGTTATCATCTTTTTTGTCGATCAGTGACAGCATAGCAAGGC
>JAAETJ010000125.1 GCA_024228495.1 bacterium
ATATAGTTTTTCAGACCTGGAAATTCCCTTGCGCGTATCAATGCAGGTCGGGTTAGCGGAGCGTAACCCATCGATTTCCTGCAAGATGTTGGGTCAGGTTTCGCTAATCCAACCTGTCGCTTCCCCAGAACTGATTGACCGAGTACCTAGTACAGCGCCGCGTAAGTCGCTACGAGATGAGCTTTGCAGTACGGCGACCCAAAAATAGTCGATATCGAGCCTCATGCGGTAAGTACCTTGCCCTGATACGTCCATTTATAGGGTTTGGCCATAGTCTCATTGAAATAGTCGACAAACGCCAGGATCTTGTTTTTCAGGTCCTCCTTGGAGAGGAAGTTTCCGCGCTTGATCACTTTTTTCGTGAGCATGCCAAACCAGATTTCGATTTGGTTCATCCAAGAAGCATGCTTAGGGGTGTAGTGGAAAACAATCCCTTTCCCCGTTTCGGCCAGGAATTCCTCGCGCGTGTCCATTGATTTCAGTACCCCTTCCTTCCCCTTGATTCCCAGTTCCTTATCGATCTCGCAATAGTCGGCCACAAACCGCACCAGACTCTCGGATTTGTGCGTATTGAGCTGATCGGACACGAAATGATACACCTCGTGCCCGGGATTGCTGTCAATCATGTGCTCGATGAAGCCGACAAAGTCTTCCTCGGTACGAGTATCCCCGCAGATTCCCTGTACCTTCCCGGTCGCCACATTGATGCCAGCGATCAGGGTCTGGGTGCCATGGCGCTTGTATTCAAACTCCCTGGCCTGCGGTTTTCCTGGTGACATCGGTAAATCCGGTGCAATCCTTTCCAACGCCTGAGCGCCCGTCAACTCATCTACACTGATGAAGACTTCGTTCTCGACCTTTGATGCCTTCCGATACGCCTCGCAGATGTCAGTGATTCTCTCGTCTTTGCGCTCGTCGGCTTTGGCGTTTAACCAATATCGGGTCCGGTGCGGTTGTATATCGGTTTTTTTTAACAGCTTACCCACATGGCTCACCGAAATGCTCTCTACGATTCCCTGCTTGATCACTTCCTCAGCCAATTCGCGGTGGCTCCAATGAGTGATCGGGCGGCCATACGCTGCAGGTTCCTCGCACGCCAATGCGATGATTTGACACAGCTGCTCTGGAGTAAACTTATCGGGCGCACCCGAGCGGGGCTCGTCCTTCAGTCGCTCGGCAATCGGCCAGTCGGCTCTCTCCAGCCAGCGCTTGAGCCAAGTGCTAATGACATTTTCCTGGGAAATACCCAGTGCTGTAGCAATAGCTAAATGCTTGATCCCTTCGTCGGCCATCAGAATGATCTTCGCCCGTCGAACCATGCTTTGCTCTGCTTTGTGCTGGTTCGTAATCTTTTCCAGTTGCTTTCTTTCTTTTAGTGTTAAGTCGATTCGATATTTCGCTCTTGCCACGGCGATTTTCCCCTCTGTGCCTGGTATTTCCCAAAAATAGGATCGCAGACATCGAGGCGGTTGTCAATATTTTTTACCACTTCTGTTAACCATTTCGGCGGCGCTGTACTAGTGGAATTGGAAGCCCTGCCGCTGACCGAGTTTTTAATCAAAGAAATCCGGCACTTTATGGCCCATGCCGATCGCCAGATCGATCAGATCCAGCGGCGGGTCATCCAAGGCGAGAAGATCCCTCATGACGAGAAGGTA
>JAAETJ010000126.1 GCA_024228495.1 bacterium
AGAGGCTGCGCTGGATAAATATGAATTTATGCGCGATGCATACATACAGAAACGCGAGAGTGATGTGAGTGATGGCAACCTCATGTTTGAGGACGAGGACCTAGACCTGGCGCTGTAGAGCCGCATCTGGTCGCTGCGTAGTCTATTAAAGCCCCCCAATAGAGGGGCTTTTTTTGTTGCTAAAGACCCTTTATTGTTCTTAAAGCGGACTGAGGTGGGCCCGGGGTTAGATGCTAATCTTGATTGTGTTAACATCACCAGCTACCGATATGGGGTATCCTTATTCATTACAACAGGGACAAGCAAGGCGGAACCAAAATGACAAAAGCAACAACATTGATAGGGCGTCTCACAGATGTGAATGAAGCTGGAATGATCGCCATGCTCACCACAAATATTCAAGATGGCTTTCCGGTGCTGCTGGTTGGGGGAGAGGCCATCCGGGTTGGTCAGGTTGGGTCGTATCTGCGCATCAAGGATCGGGACATCCAGATCATTGCCCTTGTGACCAGTGCCAGAGAAGAGGAGCGTGCAC
>JAAETJ010000127.1 GCA_024228495.1 bacterium
ACGCCAGCACTCCATGGAAATTGGCCGGTGGCGTACCGGTGAAGCCGGAGCCATCAAATGCCAGCCATGAAGGAAGTTCAGAACCATCACCCATGGTGGCTGACAGCACCAGCGCATCACCTTCCACATCACTGAAAGTGCCAGCGGGAACCGCAAAATTAACCGGACTGTCTTCATCAAAAGACTGATCAGCCATGGCATTGACAAGCACCGGAGCATCATTGATCGCATTGATGGTCAGCTGAAAATTGTCACTGGCTGAGAGCGCTCCATCGGTTGCGGTAACCTCAAACTCCAGTATGCCATTGAAATCCTGCGGCGGGGTGCCGAAAAACGTCCTTGTATCCGCATCAAAAGACAGCCAGGCTGGCAGCGGTGTGCTATCGGCCAGGGTAGCACTCAATGTAATCGCATCGCCATCAGGATCACTGAATGTATCTTCGGGCAATGTAAAGCTGATCGCTACATCCTCAGCAGAAGACTGGTCTGCAATCGGATTATCGACGACTGGAGCCTGATTACCGGAATTAACTGTAAGATCAAAGCTGCTCGACGCCTCCTCTGTGCCATCACTTGCCGTGATTGTAATCGAGTATGTCTGATCGGTTCCCGCAGGTGGCGTGCCAGTAAATTCTCCGGTAAAGGGGTCAATGCTCAGCCATTCAGGCAAAACACTGCCATCTGACTGGGTCGCAGAATAGAGCAAGTTATCGCCATCCATATCAACAAAGGCATCAATTGGTATGGAAATGCTGGCTGGTTCGCCTGCCTCAACAGTTCGGTCCTCGATAGGCGAAACCGCTACTGGAGCATCATTGATCGGTGCCAGATTGAAGGCAAATCTGGTGCTGGTTGCAGCCAAACCATCACTGGCTACGACAACAACCGGCAGCACCCCATTGAAATTGGCAGGCGGGTTGCCGGAGAAGGTTCTGCTTGTCGCATCAAAACTCAGCCAGTCCGGCAGTTCTGCTCCATTTTCCAAGGTTGCAGAAAGCGTCAATTCGCTGGAGTCCACATCACTGAATGTGTCTTCGGGAATAACGAAGCTAAATGGTGCATCCTCAATGCCTTCCTGATCTGGTATCTCATTCGCTATAACCGGTGCATCATTCACCGCTGCAATGGCAATGATGACTGTATCGGATACTGTATTTGTTCCATCGGTGATTTCGTAGGTGAAGCTCGCTTCACCGCTAAACTCGTTATCGGGGGTGAAGGCAACGTTTCCATCTGCATCCAGTGCAACTGTACCATTGACGGCTCCATCCACAGAAACCAGCGACATGGTCTCGCCATCGGCATCCGACGCCTGGCTCAAAATATCGCTGGCAAGGATGGTAGTCACCCGGTCTTCATAGCCATTGGCGGTTACCGCTCCCGCAGTAGGAGCGGTATTTTCTTCCAGAACCAAATCGTCACCGTAAGAGAAGCGGATTGTTTCCACATTGGTCAAGTGCTTGACCTCATCGGTATATGTATCGGTAACAATATACCCGTTCTCGGTTGTCTCAATATCAAACCGGTATTGACTGCCAGTAAGTTCAACGGTGTCATAACCGTTGCCACCGTCAACCGCATCATTGCCATCCCCAACAATAATCAGATCATTGCCGCCAAGTGCTCGAATCACATCATCACTGTCGAAGCCCTCAATCGTATCATCGCCATTAGTTGTGCTTTCATTGATTAAAATAGCCTTGATGTCATTGGCTGACCATTCCAGACCGTCAGCAAAACGGATGCCTTCAATTGATTGGTCTGAATATTCATCAAACTGTCCGGCAATCGTCAGGGTCAGGCGTTCCAATCCGCCAACTTCAATGAGTAAGTCATCGCCAATTCGCTGCAAAGTTAGCGACTCAGGTGTGACGCCAGCGCCAAACTCGACAAAATCATTCTCGCCACCACTATCAACAATTACGTCTTCGGCGGCACCACGATCAAACTGGTAGGAATCATTACCTTCGCCTCCGACCAATACATCATTACCGGTGCTTCCTTCCAGGATGTCATCGCCCTCGGTTCCGCCTACAATGCCGCCGCTGGCATTCAGCTGTTCGGTAATTTCGCTACGGGAAAGTACCGAACCATCACTAAACTCAATCTGCTCAATACCGGGAACCTTATTCCATTCAGAGAATTCATCCCCCGTTGCGAATTGGCCACGAACAACAATGGTCTCGCCGGTAGCTGTGATGGTAACAACTAGATCATCGACAGTTGGATCACCTGAAAAATCATCTGATGCTGCGACACCTCTGACAAGGACAATACCATCCAGTGCGATATCAACCAGGCGTAGAATATCCTGATCGCCAGAAAGACCCTGATCGATCACTTCATCATTGCCATCCCCAGAGCGCCACATGATCGTGTCACTACCAGAACCGCTTTCAATTATGTCATCACCTTGCTTGGCATCGATAGTCTCGTCAGCCAATCCAGTCTGAAGGTAGTCGTCACCAGAGGTTCCAGTAATCGGAAGAGTCTCGGCCAAACCTGCAAGAGAAATTTCGCTGTCATCATCCAACACAATTTTTTGGATCAAGCCTTCAGAAATGGACAACTGGTCAAGCAATCTGATCTGCTCACCCGAAGCAGCGATTGCTACAATCAAATCAAGAGGATTTGCCGTATCCCGCTGTAGTGTAATATCACTCACAACCACGCCGGACAGGCGAAGGATGTTCAAATCATTCTGTGCGCCATTGCTTCCGTTCTCTTCGCCTTCAAACCCTTCGCCAGATAATAGTGAAGGTTCAACAATTGTGTCATTGCCGTCACCGACCTGCCAGACATAGGTGTCCGAGCCAAGACCACCTTCCAGCCGATCATCCCCGGCAAGACCCTGGAATGTGTCATCGCTGTCGTAATCGGCGGAACCTAGATTATCTGCCCCTGCAGTTCCCACATATGGATAATTGGCCTTCAGATCATCACTGAAAAGCACCGCACCATCGGCAAATTCAATCCGCTCAATGTTTTCGGCCCATGAAGATAACTGATAGGAGAGTGTCAGGGTTTCGCCGGTTAGATTGTGGGTGAGCCGAAGGTCATTGCCATATTCCGGGCTCCTCCCGATGGTGAAGTCCGTGAAATTGGCATTTTCGATGCGAATGGTATCGATATCGCCATCCTGATAACCATCGTCGTCTATGATATCATTGCCTGAGCCAGGCCGCCACAAGTAAATGTCACTCTCATTTCCACCATAGAGTTCATCATCACCAGCGAGGCCATCTAGGACGTCGTTGCCATCACCGGTTTCGATCAGGTCAGCTTCACTGCTACCCTGTAAGTTGTCATCGCCGGACGTTCCGAAAATATTTCGGATTCCCTCGTCATCAGGATATTGCCGCTCTAAATCCGAGCGGCTGATAACAACACCATCGGAAAACTCGATTTGACCCACGCCGTAAGCGCTGAAAGTCGAGTAGCGATAAAATTGATCCTCGGCAGTAACAACTTCACCAGAAGAATTCACCATGACCAGAAGATTGTCGCCATCGCGTGAAAGTGTCACATCGCCGGAAGCAACATCTGTAAACTTAAGCGTATTGCTTTCAGGTGCTTCTGAAGAGCCGACAATCATATCGTTGCCGTCGCCTAGACGCCACAGATAGGTATCTGATCCATCACCCCCATCAATGATGTCGTCACCAGTACCTGCGTCAATCACTTCGTCATAAAAAGTCGTGTCGGTATCGACTGCACTGGTCACGGAGATGATCGTATCATCCCCATCAGAGCCAATCAGTACAGTGCGCTCAAATGCCTCATCGCGAGTAATCTCAGTACCATCATCCAGAACAATTTTGGTGAACCCGTATCTGAAATCTTCCAGTTGACTCCATCTTGTGTCGAGATCGGAGCGCACGCGTATCTGGTCATTCCCGGAATACCTAATTATCAGATCAAGGGGGTTGTTGCTTTCCAAATCTCTTACAAAATTCAAATCGCCTTCGGTAACGCCGTGCAGGATAATTGTTCCACGCCCATTATAGTCCTCAATGTAATCATTGCCATCACCAACATTGAAAATGAAAACAGGGGCATTTGCTTCCTGCGAAAACCCACCTTCCAAAATATCATTGCCCTGACCACCATAGACGATGTTGTTGTAATATTGGCTTGCAGTAATAACATCATCGCCGTCTGTTCCGCGCCACCAGGCGTTTTTGATGAGATAGCTTTGATCCCAGACAGTTCCGTCCGCAAATTCCACAAACTCAATGGCATCACTATTCTCCTGATAAATACCCTCCAAAATCAACGTTTCATCAGTGTTGTTGATAGTGATTTTCATTTCATTCGTTGAAATACGGGAAAGCGTGACATCCTCGGGATTGAGGTCTGTAAGTTGAACCCTATCGACAGAATATCGCGGATCATCTCCTCCATCGGCGATTCGGTCATTACCTGATCCGCGACCAAATAAATAGAGGTCGCTCCCTCCGCCACCGGAGAGATTGTCGTTGCCAGCCAGACCGTTTAACGTTTCATCAACTGAAGTGCCGGTCAGTGTGTTGTCAAATTCGTCACCTTCGATAACAGCATCGGTGCCACTTTCTACCACATAAGCTGCCGTGATATCAGCCCTGTCCCAGATATCACCATTGCCAAATTCTATTTGTTCAATAACGTTCCAACCCAGATTGCCGGTTTGGCCAACTAATGTCACAGAACCGTTTGGCAACGTCAGTACTACATCGTCACCTAGTGCAGTAACAGTTACTTCATCAGCATTAACTCCTTCAAGCCGAAGTGTATCGAATGAATTGATACCGTCATCTTCAAGCCGGTCATTTCCCGTCGTATCAGCGGAGCGGACATAGACATCATTTCCACCTCCACCGCTCAGTGTATCATCTCCACCACTGAGAAAAAGATTTTCGGCACCATTGGTGCCGTTAATGATTTCACTGCTGGAAGTTGCCAAGGCCTGAAAAGCGAGGTCAGAAAGATTGACATCGCTCAGAACCGCTCCATCATCGAACTCGACCCGCTCAATTACCTGGGTATTGCCAAGTTGGCTGACAAGCCTGATGCTGTCAGATGGAGAAGACGTAAACGTCAAAACCAGATCATTGCCATTCCTGGTAACAACCAAATCTGAACGATCAATACCGACAAGCTTCAGCGTATCCGTTCCTTCGCCAGAAACGCTTTCATTGATCGTGTCATTGCCGTCACCAAGGTTGAAGACAATCGTATCCGATCCTTCAAGTCCGCTAACAATATCATCACCAAGACCGGCTTCAATGGTGTCGTTGGCCTCATCAAATCCGTTGATGGTATCATCGCCGTCAGTTGCACTCTCTTCCAGTAACCGCGCTCGAACGCCATCAACCGTCCATACTGTACCATCGTCGAAGATAATCTCCTCAATCTCGGAACTGCTCACTGATGAATATGAAGATGACCCGGCAGGCGGCGTTACACCAAGGCCCGAAGGGAGACGATTTTCCAGTTGGTCTTCAATTCTGATTGTTTCACCACTCACTCCAAATGTCAGAATCAAATCGTCATTGTCATCTTCAATTCGTGAAATCGAGACATCATCGGGTGAAATTCCGTGAACAACCAGCTTGTCAGTTTCCACACGGATGCCGTTGGAGGATGAACTGCTTCCATCATCATAAATAGTGTCGGAACCATCACCTGCATTGTAAATGTAAGTATCGGCTTCCTTGCCCCCATCAAGATAGTCGTTGCCTCCTCGACCGATCAGGACGTTTTCTTCATAAGAATACTGCGGCACATCCTCAGCAACCAGCGTATCGTCGCCATCCGTTCCCTTGAGTGTATAGTTGGCTTCCTCAAATAGCGGCAGGATTTGCTGATAAGATAACGTGTGGTCGGCAAAAATGAAGTTGTGAACGCTTGGATCATCCAGAGAGTTGTTGATAATCGTCATCGTGCTGCCATCAGCCAGCCGCAAGATTAAGTCTTGAGAAGCCTCAGTGGAATAGTTTGTTCTTGATTCCAAAATGACATCATCGAAATCTGCTTGAACGGTGAGCGTATTGACATCATCTGTCTTCGCGGAATCCCATATTACATCCGAACCGGTATTGGGACCAAATTCATAACTGTCACTGCCAGCTTCACCAAAGAAGGTTTCATCATCAACAGAATTTGCAAACGACTGATCACTCACATCTCCCAAAACCAACGCAAGCTGATCGGCTTCATATACACGCAATTGATCGTAGCTGAGTGTTACATCTTCAAATACAAATTTCTCCACTGCCGGTGTGTCACGATCAGTTTGTAATACGGTTATGGAACTGCCATCCGCCAGAGTCAGGATCAGATTGTCAAACAGTTCACCATTTACCGGACTGTAGCCAAAATCGACGGTCACTTCTGCGAATGCAGCAGCGATTTGAACCTGATCTACACCCGAATTGTCACCAGTTTCATTTACAGTATTGTTGCCCTGTCCTTCGTCAAGTTTATATGTATCTTCACCTTCTCCGCCGGAAAATGTGTCATTTCCCGCACTTCCTTCAAAAACATCATCGCCATCTGTACCGGTAACAACATCGTCGCCATCAGTAAGCGTTGATTCAAAGGACAATATGCCTTCGCCGATTACACCGGTGGTGCCATCAGCAAAAGTCACCGTAACATTCTTGACAGGAATGCCGCCGCTCAGCATGCCGGCAAAGGTGATGGTTTCTCCGGTGGCAAGGACCGTGATAATCGCATCTGCCAGACTATCGGAATATTCTATCGAAATATCAGCCCTGTTGAGACCAACCAGATCGAGTTCCCAGTTTTCCGAATAACCAACCAGCACCAGATCATCACCATGACCTTGGCCAAAAATGATTGTGTTCGTACCACCGGCATCCTTGAAGATATCATCTCCCGTGCCGCTGATATGCAGGTCACTCCGGGCCACATCTCCGACTAGCAAATCACCACCATCCATAGCGATTTTTGCCAAACGCAACTGATCGAAGGAATAAGAAATACCAGCTGCTGTCAGGGCCTGGGCCACTGCTACATCAAACGCTGCACCTTGTTCTGTAAATTGCTCCCGGACAGCATTCAGAACCTGGGTCATGCCTTTCAGGAAAGAGAGCTTGTCAAAGCCATCCTCAGGCAAAGACGCAACAATCCTTGCCATCACATCGGCCACGCTGGTTGCGTCGTCCACAATCAACGCAGCAGCAGACACATACCTCAGTTCTGGAAACAGAACTTCGCCAAGATCACTTTGTGCAAGAAGCCGCGCTGCAACACGGCCGGAATAACCGTCCCATTCGCCAGCAAGAATCTGTGCAGTCTCTGCTCTTGGATTGCCTTCTGTCCCTGTCACAAAGTTATTGGTGAAGGTTGAGCCCCACAACTTCTCCATGGCAGCCAGATGCTGGCCATCCAAAAACTTGCCGCGCCCATCTTCAATAACACCTTCCACCCGGTGCCAGCGCAATATGAATTGCTCGACTGCCTGAGTGAATTCTCCAGCTTGCGCCGCACCCATTGTTGCGATCGATTGAACCATGGCCTTGAGGGCAGGGTCCTCGCTCATCGCCACATCAAGGTCGCGCACCTGCCCGTAACCGTTCAGATAGGGAAGAGACGCCGTTTCCGGATCAATTTCCACTTCCCCCTGGTAAAGCGTGCGCATGGCGTCAAACGAGAAATTGACGCCCAGCGCTTCTGCAAGCGACCCATCTTCAAACGTGACCGAACCCACAGCAACTGTCTGAACGCCTTCAGCCGGGTTTTCATCAAACGGTTGCTGCGTGGTCAGGGAAATAGAACTAATTTGCCAATCAGCAAGAGACTGTAATTCCCCCTCATCACTGACACCATCGCTGTTTAAATCCTGCCAGATCAGCAAATCTGTATAAACCGTGTCATTGGCATCGATCACGCCATCACCATTCTCGTCAAAGACACGCAGAGCCTGATAACCCGCCTCATAGCCGGCAGATGTATCACCAGCGAAAATTTCCGCTGCCGTTGAAATCATCCCGTCGCCGTTGAGATCAATCGATAAAATTCCGTCTTCCGGGCTGGCCCAGGCAGTCTGCTCAGCGAAACCATCGGAGTCAAAATCAAAGAAAGCCAATGCTGCGCCAAGTCCAAAAAACCTCACCCCGTCACTGTTCAAATCAATAACAATCGGATCCTTGAACTCGTCCGCATCATTCTTGCATTCGTCCGTTTCTTCGTGGATGGTGATGCCAACGTCTTCGTTACGCCAGTCTTTGATGCGGATAGTGCCGCCATCATCAGGTAGAGTAACCGTCAATGTGCCGTCGCCGCCAACGCTATAGGTCTCACCGTGCTTACCCACCATGGGATCAGGATCGTCGCATTCAGGCTTGTCATTGCCGGTGAGGGTTTTTATGCCCCATTTCAACACATCGCCGGGGTCTGAATCGCCGATGGTAAGTGTACCGCTTGTGAAGACAAATTCAT
>JAAETJ010000128.1 GCA_024228495.1 bacterium
CAAACATAGCCAGCGTAACGAGGGTGTAGTGAATGCGGGTGGGAAGCTGCCACCAGCGATTGCCCCAAGCCAGAAGCGTAAAGATGGGCAGGGCGAAGGCTAGCAAGATGGGTAGGTAGATGCTGTTGAGAGCGCTAATCATCTCCTCGCTGATGCCCCAAACAAAGTTGGGCATCCCCGCAATCTGGTCAATGGCATAGAGTACGCCCACGGCGCGGACGACAAAGAGAAGCAGCATTCCGCCAACGGCACCGGCCCATAAGCGGGCGACAACCGTTGCCCAAGAGGTGGTTGCTGGTGCAGACTGCTCGCGCAGTTTGCGGCGTAGGGTTGCTAGCGGCCAGATAACGAAGGTGGCAATAACGGCCGTTAGCAAAATCAGCGCCACTGCGGCAATAAAGGGACGGTGAAAACGTTGTGTTTCATACCATGCCAGCTTGCTAAAGACGCTGTGGTAACCCTGCCCAGAAAATAACTGGGTAATGTTCCCATCCTCGTCTTGAGCAAAGGCGATTTGCCCCTGCCCATCAACACGCTCAAAGTAGAGGGGTTCAACTTCAACCCATTGGCTGCTCTCATCATCAAACCCGCCCATCACGTCCCCCATGCTAGAGGGTTGCGCCACCAAATAGCCAGCATCATTGGCCGTAATACTGATCTGCTGGTCAAAAAAGTACATCGACTTAGCAAAGGTTGTTTGGTCGGCCTGAAGAATTTGATAGGTACCTGCAAATTGGGCGGCACGCTCTTGATGGTTGGCGAGCGGTGTCGCTGTTTGCGCTGCCGTTGCCGGATAATAATGATTGAGAAAGTCGCTCACAATTTCCAAGCGGAGGGCGTTGGCACCAGAATTGTATGAAATGTAGAATCCCAAATCCTGATCGGGCATGAATACGACGCGGCTTTTTGTGCCCACGCCATCGCCATCACGCAGGAAGAGCTGACGGCCGTTTTGCAGATGTTCAAACAAGCCATAGGTGATGCCACCCATTTGGGGATGTGGCGCAAACTGCTGGCTAAA
>JAAETJ010000129.1 GCA_024228495.1 bacterium
AAACACCTTGCCTGCCGGTCGGATTAAATTCCGAATCTTTCACATGAAACATCCTGATCCGTTCATGGTAGATTTCGATGTTATCGAGATAATCAAGCGCCTGAAGCACATAATGCGATGGATCATACAGCATATTGCATCGCTGGTGATTATTGACCCGTTCCAAGAACATCTCGAAAGTGATGCCATCGTGCAAATCTTCACCTGGGTGAATTTCATAACAAATGTCCACCCCGCAATCTTCCGCCTTGTCAAGAATCGGGCGCCAGCGTTTTGCCAGTTCATCAAACGCGGTTTCGATCAGGCCTTCGGGTCGCTGGGGCCAGGGGTAAACATAGGGCCATGCCAAAGCGCCCGAAAATGATGCCAGCGCGCCAATGCCCATATTGCGTGAAGCTTCCAGCGCCAGCATCACCTGTTGAACAGCCCACTCCTGCCTGGCCTTGGGATCACCATGCACATGCGGCGCGGCAAACCCGTCAAAAGCGACATCATAGGCAGGGTGAACAGCGACCAGCTGCCCCTGCAGATGGGTGGATAATTCTGTAACTTCAACACCGTTTTGAGATGCCACACCCTTGAATTCATCACAATAGTCCCTGGACGACGCTGCTTTTTCCAAATCAATCAGGCGACCGTCCCAACTCGGAACCTGTACGCCTTTAAAGCCGCAATCAGCACTCCATTTGGTAATTGAATCCCA
>JAAETJ010000130.1 GCA_024228495.1 bacterium
CATGGAAAAAGTGACGGATGACGCAGTGGCAACGGCTATGGTCAAAGCGGCTCAAGAGAAATTTCCGGCGATAAGCCTGGTGAGTTTTGACAAGGGATTCCACAGCCCGCAAAACCAGAAAGAGCTGCGAGAACAACTGGAAGAGGTTGTCTTGCCAAGAAAGGGCAAAACAACAGCGGGACAAGCCCCGCAGACGAACAGTGAAACGTACAAGAAATACCGACGCCAACACTCGGCCGTGGAGTCGGCGATTAACGGCTTGGAGCACCACGGATTGGATCGATGCCCAGACCATGGGCTGAATGGCTTCAAACGTTACGTAGGGCTCTCGGTGTTGTCGAGGAATATCAAAAGGCTGGGTATCATCGTCAGGGATCGAGCCCGAGCGACGCAAAAGCGAAGCCAGGCACAACGCAAGCACGCAGCCTAAAGAACCGAAGATTGTGTTGGCAGGCAAGGCAGTGGGATAGGTTCGCCAAAAATAGGCGAAAAGCACGAGTAATGTGTTAAAAATATCGGTTGAGGCAGGATTGTTGGTGAAAGGGGCCTATTTATCCGCAAGTCCGCAAATCGAAGGTAGCGTTTTGCGTCTTTTTTAGGATTTTCGGTCAGACACTAGTTAGTGTCCATCCATAAACGCCTTTGATTTAAAATTCACCGAATATGATGCCTGCAGATGGATCATTGTGTGGGCAATTTTTCGCCTCAATTGTCATGTTTCAGAATGTGAGTCCG
>JAAETJ010000131.1 GCA_024228495.1 bacterium
GTGTATCGTTTGCTGGCCGAAGCCGAACAAGCACTGGCTCGCAAGATCAATCCCACTCTATACACCTCGCAGGAGTTTCACCGACGCCTAAGTGCCGAAAATCCTTTCCTAAAGCGAGTGTTGGCGGGAGAGACCATTGTCTTGATGGGTGTTTTGCCCGATGAGTGAGACAGCACTTGCGAGTCTCGCCGGAATCGATCAACTCAAGGTCGAACCACCAACGCGAATCGAATTTGAAGGCCTACTGCGCTCCGGCCAGCGACGTTTGCTGCCTAACGAGCAATGGCGCGTACTCGATCAGGCGCACAGAAAGCGAAACCTGGCTGAATACGAGGGTGATCTGGATGTCGATGAGACGCTTCTGGCGGCATTGATTCGTGTAGCGCGTGAAGTTGAGAAACGTGTCGCCATGCTCACACCGCTCAATTAGAATAGAACGTGTCCGAATACCGCCACATCGAAAAACCCTTCTTCGAACAACTCGGGACGCTCGGCATGCTCAACTTCACCGAGCCTAACCGTGAAACGGCAGAAGGTGAGTTCTCAAGCGTTCAGTTTCCGCATCCGTTTTTGATCGACAAACGGATTGACGGCGGCAACCTACAACAGCTCCATAGATTGACACCGACATGACCAAACTGACTCTTGCCCAGCTATCGAGCTTGCTATTTCGCGCCTGTGACGACTTGCGCGGTAACATGGATGCTTCAGAGTACAAAGAATACATCTTCGGTATGCTGTTCCTGAAACGGCTTTCTGACCTCTTTGATCAGGAGCGCGAGCAACTCGCCAAAGACTTGAAGGCGAGGGGCATGGCGGATGGAGTGATCCCAATCCAGCTTAACAGCAAAGACAAGTACACTTTCTTTGTTCCCGAGGAAGCGCATTGGTCTAAGATTCGCCATCTCAAAACCAATGTCGGCAATACCCTCAACAAAGCCCTTGAGGCGCTTGAGGATGCGAACGTTGATGCCCTGCAGGACGTACTCAAGGGTATCAACTTCAACAAGAAAATTGGACAACGGACCCTCGACGACGACACTTTGTCGAATTTCATCCAAAACTTCGAAAAAATCCCGCTGCGCGACGAGAACTTCGAGTTTCCCGACTTACTTGGTGCGGCCTACGAATATCTGATCAAGTACTTCGCCGATTCCGCAGGCAAAAAAGCGGGTGAATTCTATACTCCCGCCGATGTTGTGCGAACGTTGGTCGAAGTTGTCGATCCACAGCCTGGCATGAGCGTCTATGATCCCCCTTGCGGCTCGGGCGGCATGTTGATCCAGACCCGCGATTACATCCGTGAGTGCGGTGGCGACCCGCGTGACCTCTCGCTGTTCGGTCAGGAGAGCATCGGAACCACTTGGTCGATTTGCAAGATGAATATGAGGAACCGGATGAGATAATAATCCTTAACTCTAATTTTGCTGACAAAATCACCCTTATCGTAATGATGAAGGATAAGGGCAGGTTCGATCCCGCTTTTTCGGGTCACTCACGAATCCCCGAATCTCTTTATAGAGATAGGTTTCTCTTTCCACCGTGAGACCTTCGGGAAGTGTCTCCTTGGGTAGCGCTATTTCGCTGGCAAACCGCGTGTGTTTGCTTTTCAAGAGGTTCACCTCTATGGGGCTGTCATCAGGAGCCACTCGCAACTCGACACACCCTGGCTTGGCCGCATCAAAGCCAAAGTAATTATAACTGAGTAAACGGTCAATAGGCTTGAAAGAGGTCGCCAAATAGGCGTCCCAACAGCGGTATTCAAACGCTTTGGGCAAGCCAAGATGCTGACCGTATACCTGAGCGACGGCTTTATTGTTTGTCGTACAGTTGTTCACACAGGTGACGACATCCTCCAAATCATCAATGATACTGCGACGATATCTGATTTTGAATAAGCCAAAATAGCGGTCTGGAGCAAATTTGGTATGCCCGGGTACCATAAACGACAACTGGATTCGTCGGTGTAATCCAGTCATTACCCGCCACATCAGATACCAGATCACATAATTGTTTTTGTTCTGTCCCGTGCAGTTGTCGGCCTGTAAGCTCACCTCTCTCTCGCCAAGGCCATGCAGCCTAAAAAAGGCATCCAGTAATGAAATGACCACGCGGCTTCCCTTGCCGATGATTTCGCTCTCATCAATCAGAAAGAACACCTGGCGAGGTAAGGGCTCCGCACACACCCCGAAAATATGACACTTCCTGGCGACCTTAAAAAACGATTGGCCCCGTTGCTGGTTCGAGTACGGATAAAACACTTGCTGAGCAAAGTCGAACGCATAATGCATCTTCAGGTTACGCGCACAAACGGGCTGATGTCGCGGACGGCCAAGGGTAGAAAGCGTGTTCATGATGTCAACACGCGTGTTGGCGGATAACGCCAACCAGGAGTGCGTCGCTTCTTGAATCTGCTGATGGTA
>JAAETJ010000132.1 GCA_024228495.1 bacterium
CCATCTGGTGGTTTAAGTGGTGCGATACGCAACAGACGCTTTGATCAATAGTGAAGGAGCTTGGCCGATGGCCCCCCATTTTCTCCGCTGGTTCTTGTTATTATTGATGCTAATTTTGTTGCTATCTTCCAGCATATTCCTGTCGGCCAATGCTCAGGATGTCAAACCAAAAGCAGTCAAATCCAAGCTGTCCAGTTCACAAGCGGGTGATATTGCCCGTTTTAAGAAAGCTCATGCGCTGTTTTTGAATTTCTTTAAGCGAAAGCTTTTTAAGGAAGCTGAAACAGAAGTGAAGACCGCCCTCAAGCTGGCGCGCAAGCTGCTCGGCAACAAGCACCTTATCACCGCGACAGAAATGAATAATCTCGCAGTACTTTATACATCGACGAGGCGCTACAAGCTTGCCGTGCCCCTGTTTCATGAGGCGCTGGCAATCCGCAAGGCGCTACTGAAAAAAGACGATGGGCGCATATTGGGGACGCTCGAAGATCTGCAAACGGCCTTGTTTGCAGTGAAAAAACCGGTGAAAGAATATGCCATCTTGCTGGAACTTGCCAAGTTTTATGGTGGCACGCCTCCCCAAAACGCGAAACGTCTGGCCTTTACGCTTGATCGTTTGGGGGTCATTCAGATCAATGCGGGGGATTATGGGGGTGCCATTGTCAAGATCAAGCGCGCCATCAATCTTTATGAAACGGTCAGTGGGCGCCACCACCAAGATACGATTATGGCGATCAGTAATCTGGCCGTTATTTATACCAAGCAGAAAGATTATAAAGCCGCAATCAAGCTGTTTGACGAGGTCTATCAATCGCGCAAGAACTTGTTGGGGCCAGATCATAACTTGACCTTGCAGACAATGACGGAGTTGTCCGAAATTGCTGATAGCTTGAAGCAACATGATCGTGCCATCGCGCTGGCCAAGCAAATCATCGCGCTCAATGAAGTCAAGCTTGGCGTTGATCATGTCAAGCTTGCGGGCAAACATAATCGCCTGTCAGCTTATGCGTATCGCGCCAAAGACTATGATCTGTCGGGGAGGGCCCTGGTACGGGCCATCGAGATCACGGAAAAGGCAGAGGGTAAAGACAGCCCGCAAATACTTGTTTATCTCAGTAATCTGGCAACCTTATATAAGGATTTGGGACGCTATGAAGCGGCGGTCCCTGTGTATACGCGACGCCTCGAAATTCTAGCCAGAAAAGAAGGTAAGAGCAACACGAAGGTCATCAATGCGATGATATTTCTGGGCCAGCTTAATCGTCAGATCGCTCGTTTTGGCACGGCGGAAACCTTGATGAAGACGGCGCTCAAACGTGAGCAGGGGCGCGCAAATCCCAAAAAGACGACTTTGAGTGCTGTTTACAGCAACCTTGGGGGGCTCTATCGCGAAACCGGGCAATATGGCGAAAGCGGCGCTTCTTATAAAAAGGCCCTAGCGCTTCATTTGGAAGCGAAAGATGCCAAGCCGATAAATCTGGGACGTCTATATGATAATCTTGGCGTGCTCAATATTGAAATCGAGAAATATGATGTTGCTGAAAGCTTCCACAAGAAAGCGTTGACTATTTTTGAAGAGGCTTTGGGTCCGCAGCATCGCACGGTCTCCCTTGCCTTGAATAATCTGGCAGCGGTTTATAGTCATCAAGGGCGCAATAGCGAAGCCATAAATATGCAAGAGCGGGCCATTGCTATCTATTTGAAGACGGCAAGGCCCTCTGATCCGCAGATCGGTGTGTTCTACGATAATCTTGCCGGAAACTACCGTGTCGCGAAGCGATTGGTTGCAGCGGAAAAGACCTATAAACTGGCTATGGATGCCTTGCTCAAATCTTATGGGTCGCATCATCCTGAAGTGGCGCTGGCTATGAGTAATCTGGCGGCTCTTTATGCGACACGCAAAGATTATATCGGGGCCGAAAAACTGTTTCGCAAAGCCATCGCTATCAATGAAAAGGCATTTGGCAAAAACCATCCCATGCTGGCCAGTACCTGGCGTCTGCTAGGCGAAAATGATTTTGATCGCAAGGATTTTATTGCCGCCGAACGTCATTTCAAAAAGGCTCTTGAGATTTCAAATAAGGCCAATGGCCGCGATCACATCAAAACCGGCTATATCCACTATCAGCTCGCCAAGCTTTATCTATGGGAGCAAAAATATCCTCTGGCCCTTGAAAACTATCGCCGTGCTGCGAAAACTGAAGAGCTGCAACTGATCGAGCAGCAGCAAAATAATAATGATGCGAAAGGTGGGGGGCGTCGCGGTGTGTTTTCCGGTTTGGCAATCACCGCTTTTCATGTTGCCAGTAACAAAGATCTGTTGCAAAAAATCGGGTCAAATCGCGATGCTTTGATGGACGAAGGTTTGCATGCGGCGCAAAAGGCCCTTCGCACTTCAGCGGGCGCGGCGCTGGCGCAAATGTCAGCGCGCTTTGCGGCAGGAAGTGGCAAGCTGGCGGGCAATGTGCGTAATCGGCAGGACCTCACCAGGCGTTATGCCAGGCTTGATAACAAGCTGGCCTCTTTGATCGGCGCGGCGCAAAAATCCCGCGATGATGCGGCGATTAAAAAAGTGCGTGCTATGCTCATCAAGGTCGGGGAAGAGATCAAAAGCCTTGATCAAAAACTCGCGGCGCAGTTCCCGGAATATGCAAGCCTTGCCAATCCCCAACCACTGCAAGGGAGTGAGGTGCAAAAACAGCTTCAAGGGGATGAGGCGCTGATCTATTTTATGACCTCCAATCAGGCAGTTTATATCTGGGCTTTGACCAATACAGATTTTACCTGGCACCGTGTGCCCCTGAAGCGTAGCGAGCTGCGCAAGCAAGTAGCTTATTTGCGCCTCTCCCTCAATCCGCTAACAGCAGGGACGAGGGGCCTTGCCTCGAACGCGGAACCAGCCTCGGTTGCAAAGGTCAAAACATCGTTCGATCTAAAAGCCTCGCACAAGCTTTATAAAGATCTGCTGCAACCTCTCGAATATGTTATTGGCAGCAAGAAACATCTGATCATTATCGCTTCTGACGCCCTGACCGGCCTGCCATTTCAGGTCCTGGTCACAGCCCCGCCTGCGTCAGGTTTTCAAAGTGAAAGCGAGGTCTATCGCGAGGCCAATTGGTTGATCAAAAAATATGCCCTCACCACTCTGCCAAGTATTGCATCGTTAAAAGCTCTGCGCCAGTTTGCCGGTAAAAGTATCAGCCCGCCAAAAGCCCTCATTGGTTTTGGCGATCCGGTATTTTCGCAAACTAAAAAACCCGTTGCGCTCGCCTCAAACGAGTCTGGTTTTGCCTCCTACTATCGCGGTGGGCAGGTCAATCTGGCGGCCTTGTCGCAGCTCTCGCAACTCCCCGATACAAGAGATGAGCTGATCAACGTCGCCAAAACCCTGAGCGTGCCTCTTGCTGATATCAAGCTGGGGCGCGGAGCCACTGAAGCCGCCGTCAAACAGTTGGATAAATCAGGAGAACTGGCCCAGCATAAAATCGTTTATTTCGCAACTCATGGGCTGATATCGGGGGATATCAAAGGTCTGGGGGAGCCAGCCCTGGCGCTTAGCGTGCCGCAAAAAGCCACCCCTATCGATGATGGCTTGCTTACAGCCTCCGAGGTTACACAATTGCATCTTAATGCCGATTGGGTGGTGCTATCGGCCTGTAATACCGCCTCTGGTGACAAGCCCGGTGCCGAGGCACTTTCAGGCCTTGCGCAGGCGTTCTTTTACGCGGGCGCCAAGTCGCTGCTGGTCTCCCATTGGCCGGTCTATTCAGACGCCGCCACTCTGCTCACCACAAAAGCTTTCAAATATATCGAAGACGGGCAGGGAGCGGGAAAACCCGTCGGCCGCGCCCAGGCACTGCGCCTTGCTATGCTGTCACTGATCGACAAAAAAGATGATAACCTGGCCTCACACCCCTCTTACTGGGCCCCCTTTGTGGTGGTCGGTGAAGGGGCGGTTGTGAATTAGGAAAGTAATGTCCTCGCCGGACAGGCGTGCTGCG
>JAAETJ010000133.1 GCA_024228495.1 bacterium
CCCCGGAGCGGCTGGAGGTGTTACAAATTCTGGCCTCTCAGGCGGCCATTGCCCTGGAAAACTCCTTGTTGGTTGAAGGCTTAGAGCAGCGGGTAAAAGAGAGAACGACCGAATTGGAGAATCAGGCTGTTGATCTGAAGCTGGCTAAAGAAGCGGCCGAAATTGCCAACCAAGCCAAAAGCAACTTTCTGTCCGGGATGAGCCACGAGCTACGTACCCCGCTCAACGGTATTCTGGGCTATAGCCAAATCCTCAAACGGAGCCGCACAATAACCGAGACTGACCGCAAGGGGATGGCGATCATCCAAAATAGCGGTGAACATCTGCTGACCTTGATCAATGATTTACTTGATCTGGCCAAGATTGAAGCGGGCAAAATGGAACTCTTCCCCGATATCTTGCACCTGCCGTCATTCCTGGAAAATGTGACCGGTATCATCCACAGCCGGGCCGAGGAGAAGAACCTCGACTTTCTGCTGGAACAGCAGCAGAATTTACCCCAGGGCATTGAAGCGGATGAAACTCGGCTGCGTCAAGTCTTGCTCAATCTACTGGGCAACGCCATCAAATTCACCGAGAGCGGACAGGTGACCCTCAAGGTCAGCTTGC
>JAAETJ010000134.1 GCA_024228495.1 bacterium
ATGGGCTGGCAATGGCTTGAGGCTTTGTGTTAGTCTTGGTCATGGCGTTGCTCTCCTTTTTGAGATAAGACACCTCGAGCTTACACGCTCAAGGCGGGCAACGCCGCAACACCTATTTCAACATTCTTCGGGACATTGCCATTGGGAGTATATTAACCTTTTTGGGTAACTATGAAGGCTTGTTATTGAGTTATGTAGGATCGTATTTTTTATGTCGCGTCAGTTACTACAATTAAGAGGTGATCCCTCTATAAGACAGTTTTTATTTTCACAATCTAGAAACGAAACCTCCTTTGATACCGAATGCAATAAACTGATGGATCGCATTGAAGAGCTGTTCCAGTTTTATGGTGCTTTTCATGTTCAGATTGATCTTTCAACCTGTCAGGTCATGATTTGGCTGCTTGATGACCCCTTTAATTATCGCATTGTTGTAGGGGAGGAACTATTTGATGAGAGTGTCTGGCAACGCCACCCAAATGCTGCTTATCCCGACAATGCCAAGATAAGACTTGATCAAATTCGCCCTGTGCTGGAGCGCTTTAAGACGCTGAGGTTTGAAGATGATAAAGTCTATCTGCGGTCTGGATCAATCAATATCATGAACGGCTGTCTGAGGCTTAATTTTTCTTGCGACGGCACTCATTTTATTGATCATCGTGATTTCTTGACAAGCCCGGTATATGAGGTCTGATCGCCGCGCTCCCTTGGCAAGGAAAGTTGTTTTTGCCATGCAAAATCTATATGGCTGACATACATTGTGGCACCTACTCATTTAAACTTAAATCAGCGACAACTCCCCATCAACAGATGTCAAACAAAGGGGAGCCAAATTTATGTCACGGCAATTGCTGCAATTAAAAGGAGATCCCTCAATCCGGCGCTTTGTGTTTTCGCAAACGCGTACTGAGAGCTTGTTTGATCAACGCTATGAGGAGTTGATGGATCGGGTCGAGGAACTATTCCTGTTTTTTGGCGTTTTCCATGTGCAGATTCATATGTCAACCTGTCAGGTTACTGTCTGGCTTTATGATGATCCTTATAATTACCGGGTTCTGGCGGGTGAAGAGATTTTTTCACCAGAACATTATCAGCGGACGCCCAACCTGTCGTATCCTGATGGTGCCAGCATAGCGGCCAAACAGATTCGACCATTGCTGGATCGCTTCCGCAAGCTGCGTTTTGGCGATGATACGGTCTATCTGCGTTCTGGATCCATCAATGTCATGAACGGTTGTTTGGGACTTAATTTCTCCTGTGACGGGACACATTATGTCGATCATAAGGAATTTGTGACCAGCGAGCTATACGAAGTCTGATCGGGTATGTTATCAACTCCAATGGCTGAAACAAACCTCAAAATAGAGTCTCTTGGGGCTGGTGGCGACGGCGTTGCTACCAGTCATGAAGGCATGCCCGTATTTGTGCCCCTGGCGCTGCCTGGTGAGACCGTGGCGGTCGAGATTGACGATGGACGCGGCAAGCTTTTGTGGATTGTCGAACCATCAAGCGATC
The DNA here is from genome assembly GCA_024228495.1 of bacterium. Classification (GTDB taxonomy): domain Bacteria; phylum Pseudomonadota; class Alphaproteobacteria; order Rhizobiales; family JAKIUO01; genus JAKIUO01. Next base: position 1,516 of record JAAETJ010000134.1, read on the forward strand.
GCATCAAACCGGTTTGCTCGCATTTCACGCAATGTGGTGGTTGTACGCTGCAGCATTTGCGCGCTCCGGTGTACGAGGATTGGAAGCGGGAGCAGCTCGCCCTGTCCCTGGCGGCACGTGGCCTTGAGACAAAGGTTTCACCGCTCGAGGTTGGTGCAATTGGCATGCGCAGGCGCGCCGTTTTGAGTGCCACACGTACTAAAAAGAGTGTCATGATCGGCTATTTCAAGCGGTCTAGTCATGAGCTGGTTGATATTCATCAATGCCCCGTATTAAGCCCAGATATCGTCGAGGCGCTGCCCGCATTGCGCAAGTTGGTGCGCCCGCTTTTATCGCGCAAGAATATTGCGCGAATATCTGTTTTATCGACCCAAGGTGGTCTGGATGTGGTTATTGATGAGGTCGAACCTGTGGAAGAAGCTAGCCAGCGCGTCAAACTTGTGGAGCTTTGCGCGGGTCTGTCGCTCGCGCGATTGACCGTATCTGGGGAAATGATCATCGAAAAAGATCGGCCCTATATTTCGTTTGATGGCCTCAAAGCAGTATCGCCGCCGGGCGGATTTTTGCAAGCAAGCCAAGTTATTCAGGACAAGATGATTGCCCATATTCAGGAACTCGTCAGTGCAGGCAAAGCCCACAAGGGGCGGGCTCTTGACCTCTATAGTGGTATGGGAACCTTCTCCTTGCCTCTGGCCCGCTATTTCAAGGTCCTAGCCGTTGAATATGACAAAACAGCTTTGAGCGCCTTGCGACACGCAATTGGATTGTCAGAAGGGTTAAAGCCCGTCGAGATCCTCGAACGTGACCTCACGATCATGCCGCTAAGCGCTTTTGAGTTGCGGGATTATGATGTTGCTTTGTTCGATCCGCCGCGCTCTGGCGCAAGGGCGCAAGTCGCTGAACTTGCCAAGTCCGATATTCCCCGGCTCATTGCCATCTCGTGTAGCCCCGCAAGTTTTGCCAGAGACGCTCGCATTTTAATCGATGGCGGCTATGAACTGCGCTCGTTGACCCCGTTTGACCAGTTTTTATATTCGACCCATGTGGAGCTGGTGGGAGAGTTTGTTAAGTAATGTGCTCGCCGCGCGGCAGATAGTTCACCTGAAACCAGGGGCTGACCCTTGGAAACCGAGTTTTTAAGAGTGGGTATTTGTGTAAGGGGAACATTCGAAAACCCAAAAAAAAAATCGATCCTGATCGGCTAGACTGTGAATATGTAGAAACCGATTTGGTGAGCGGGAATTGTGGTGGGACAGCTGGTTTTTTTTGATCTTTCCAAAAATATGTGGGGCTGGACAAGTTCGGCGATCCCCTCGTTTTGCTGAAAACCATAGTACCGTTCGAGAATTTCCTAGCTGATCTAAAAGCCATTTGGCGCACACCAAAAGAGCGGCGCAAGTCCAATGCCGGTCACACTATCGGCTATTGCCCGAACAATGTTGATGATGCTTTTGTGAAGCTGTATATCGTCGATTTGCACGAAGGCGCGGTTGAGTTCCAAAGCCTCATAGTTACTGTGAAATTCCAATATACAGGGCTGGGTTTTTGCTTCCTGAAATGAAGGTTGCCCGCCGCCGCCCATCGGCGCGTCATCGAAAAAATACTGAACAAGCACGCCCAGAACTTGAGCGAAGTAGAAAAGACGACTGGCTCCTATACGGTTTGTTCCTTTCTCATATTTCTGTATTTGCTGGAAAGAGATGCCCGTTTCGCTACCAAGTTCCTTTTGGCTCATGCCGATCAAAGCTCGCTGAAGCCGAACGCGGCTACATTCAATGAAACGGTGAAGATTTATTGAGCACGTAAAAGCGGATGCAGCAATTGATCTCCAGACTTGATCCCCCAGCGCTCAACGGAACCCGCATTGAGTTCCAAAACACCATATACCGGTTGACCCGACGAAAGTACGAGTTCTGAAAACGGCTCTGTACGCTCGAATATTCTGGCAATGGTACCATCGCGCATCACGAACAGCATATCGAGGGACAAAATAGTATTTTTCATCCACATGCTGATCAGTCGCTCGGGGGCATAAATAAACAACATGCCATGATCTGCTGGCATAGAACGGCGAAACATCAAGCCTTGCGCCTGCGAACGCTCATCAAGGGCCAGTTCAACTTTGAACTGATATGTACCATTTCCGGTTTTGATCGATAAATTGCTCAATCGGCTGGAGCCTTGTTGTTCCGGCATTTGTGAGCCGCACCCCGTCAAGGTTAAAACCGCGACAAAAGACATCGCACAAAATAGAAACGCGCAGACAACCCTTATTGCCTGCGCGTCATTATTTTTTGATCGGATTTTCACGCGCAAGCCAATTAATGGCTAGCTGGGAAAGTTCCAACAATCGGCTTGAGTTCTGCAGCCATCAGGCCTTTCGAGCCATGACCGTAGCGAACATAAACCTGTTGTCCAGGTCTCAATTCCGCAAACCCAAAGCGACGCAATGTTTCCATGTGAATAAAAATGTCTTCGGAACCATCGCCTCTCGTCAAGAAACCATAGCCTCTTGTACGATTGAACCATTTGCACAAAGAAAGTTCCCAATCGCTTTCTGGCTCAACGATGACATGTGTCCTCTGAGGGATCTGTGATGGGTGGATCGCGGTGCTATCATCCATGCTGACAAGACGCATGGTTTGCAGACCGCGTGGTCCCTGAACAACATCGCAAACAACACGGGCGCCTTCATAGGCAGTTTGATAGCCGTGGTTGCGAAGGATGGAAACATGAAGAAGAACATCACCATGCTTGGGTTCATCAGGTACAATAAAACCGTATCCTTTGGAAACATCGAACCATTTGATTGCTCCGATAACCTGTTGGACTTCGAGTCCCAGAGCTTCATTGGGAACTGGCGCTGGTGCGACTCCAGGAGCCATTCCGATCGAGCCAAATCCCTGCTGCTCACCTGATGCTGTATTTTCAGATGGTAAGATCCCCATGTCGTCGCCGCTTTTTGTTTTATCATTCGTCATTACAGTAAAAACCCCCTAACTGCTTTTTTTTAATTCATTTTACATGAAGTGTAACCGCAGCTAAATTGACGTTCTACCGAGCACGCAGACCTCTACTTCTTACCGCTCACTAAAACGACTTCTCACCGCGTGTCTAAGAATCTAGTGCTCGATTGGGAAAGGGTCAAATGATTTTCAGGGGGTGCCACGGCAGAAACAAATTTCCAACACCTTTTTGCCCCATAAGACATAGTGAGACCGAAACGGAATTTGACTTTTTATACAGCTGTTATTAAAGGAATTTTTACCTTTTCAAAAGAGATCCCTCTTCGCAATCCCCAAGCCGTAAAAAAGTTTCCCCATAATAATAAAAATGACAGTACTGATGTGAATATCTTCAAACTGAATCACAATAAACTCGCAAAAGTATAAAATCAGCAATCAAGTGATTCGTTTTGGCGCAAGCAACATGCACGTATTTGTGCGCGTTCAAGTCAATAAGATCGCTACAAAACACGTCGATCTCAAATAATCGAGCAAACGGGTAAAACACAACGGCTACAAAACTTGGAAAAACAGAATTGTGGTCACAACGAACCTGGTGCGATGGTACCCCCTAGGAGAATCGAACTCCTCTTTCCAGAATGAAAATCTGGCGTCCTAACCGATAGACGAAGGGGGCACTATATCCAAGCAACATACAAACACGAAGGCCTGAGACTTGACTAATCGAACCAATACGACCCGCTTGATCGCAAGAGCCATATTCACAGTGCTTGAGCAGCACCGAAGACAATTGATATACTGACCATTGCACCCGAACGCAAGAGTTTGATGGCCTTTTTAGGCTCTGTGCGTCAAAAAAACTGTAGGACGATCAGGCGTTCTGGTCGAGCAACTATAAAACAAGGATATTTTAGCGGTTTTTGCGCGGGTCAGCGACATCATCAATGATCATCTCGACCTTGGTGCGCCCGCCCCAGCTATTGAGCTTCAACGATCCTGCGACATGCAACGGCATGCCATTATTGTTGAGCAACAACTCGCCTATCGATGTATCAGCGCTGCGAAAGGCCACCGCATCAATGCGCGATCCATCTCCCGCCTGCAGTGAACAACGCACATGACCATTGCCGACAATCTTGGCAAAATTGACATGATGGGCGGGAAACACAAAACGCGGCGGTGGATTGCCACTACCATAGGGACCCGTTTTTTCCAGTTGCGCCAGCAATTCTTCATTTGCGGCCAAAGGCGTCAAGGCTCCATCGATCAGCAAGTCTGAACCGCCCAATGCCTTTTTTTGAGCTTCTTTGAGGGTGTCGCGTAAAAACACTCCTAGCTCATCATATTTACTTTCTAATACGGTCAAGCCGCCAGCCATGGCATGCCCGCCCCCTTTGACAAGCAATCCTTCCTTAACGGCGGCGCGAATGGCACTGCCAATATCGACGCCTTGCACTGAGCGCGCCGATCCCGTGCCCTCGCCACCACCTTCCCAGGCAATGGACAGAGCCGGGCGCTTGAAGCGCTCACACAAACGAGAGGCCAACAAGCCAACGAGGCCTTTGTGCCAATCAGGTGATCCCGTGATAATGATCGGTGTATCAGGGTCTTGTTCCACCAGCTGATCAGCAGCAGCCACTGCTTCTTCAAGCATCACGCCTTCCATGGCTTTACGCTCATTATTGTAGCGGTCCAGCTGTTCGGCAATTTTTCGCGACTCGATCTCATCATTACTCGACAAAAGCTGCGCGCCAAGCGAGGCTTTGCCGATGCGCCCACCCGCATTGATGCGCGGCCCCAGAATAAAACCAAGAGAATAAGAGGTTGGTGCTTCTTGCAGACCCGCCACCTCGCCAAGCGCCCGCAGCCCCACATTCTGGCGCAGGCGCATGACCTGCAATCCCTTGTGCACATAAGCCCGGTTGAGACCGGTCAGCGGCACCACATCACAAATAGTCGCGAGCGCCACCAAATCCAGCAACTTCAACAGATCGGGGGCCTTGCGCTGCTCATCATAAAAATCAAGCTTGCGCAGTTCCTTGACGACCGCCACCAATGTCAAAAAAACCACCCCGGCCGCAGCCAGGTCGCCTTGCCCCGACAGATCATCGGGTCGATTAGGATTGATCAGCGCATAACAAGGCGGAAAATCTTCGCCGAGCTGATGATGGTCGATAATAATGGCGTCGCAATCCGTTTTTTCGACGACGCCCAAAGCCTCATGGGAGGTACTGCCGCAATCCACCGTGATGATAAGCTTTGCACCATCGGCCACCAATTGTTCCATGGCAGCGGGATTGGGACCATAACCTTCAGTCATGCGGTCAGGAATATAGATACGGCAATTAATATTGTGGCTGGCCATAAAACGCTTCCACAAGGCGCTCGACGTGCCGCCATCCACGTCATAGTCACCATAGATGACAATGGCCTCTTCATTAGTGATGGCGCTGGCGATGCGCGCGGCGGCTTTTTCCATGTCTTGCAAACTGGATGGGTCCGGCATCAGATTTTTAAGAGAGGGATCGAGATAGATGCCCACATCATCTTGCGGGTCCAGCCTTGAGGCCAGCATACGACCCAAAACCTCTGGCACATGATAGCGCTGAGTGATGTCCATGGCGATATGGATGCGCGATGGCTCCAGTCGGTCTTTCCAGACATGACCGCCCGCGGATTCACTTACCCCCAAAAAGGGTCCCGCCGCCATATTCTCAGATTGTCCAAAATCTTCCACTGCGCTCATGACATTCCTCCAATGAGGTTCGAAGGTTAAGGTGATTCGTGAAGTGCTTCAAATCTGCCTGTTAAAGAGTGTGCGCAAGTTTGGACCCTGCTGAAAAACTGAGCAGAATACAAGCAAACTCGTCCGTAAATTTCCTAAACTAGCTCATGCTCAGCGAACAGTCATGAATGGTGTCGATGATGCGCACGCTACCAGTTGATGCGCGCATAACTATACTTTGGGTAGAGGCCTTGGAACCAGCTTTGCGGACCCCGTCAAGCAGGTAGCCATCAGTGACACCGGTTGCCGCAAAGCTCGCATCCCCAGAGATCATATCGTTTAGCGTATAAATTTTCGAAATATCTGGAATCTCATATTTTTTGATCAGTTTTTGGTCTTCCTTATCCCGTACCAGCAAACGCCCCTCAATTTGCCCACCCGCACAGCGCAAGGCGGCGGCGGCGAGGATACCCTGATCAGCACCACCAATGCCCAGGTACATATCAATGCCTGTTTCATTGGTATCGGTTGTCTGAATAACCCCTGCGATATCCCCATCACCGATCAATCTTATGGCCGCCCCGGCAGCGCGCACCTCTTCGATCAATTTTCCATGCCTTGAGCGATCAAGAATACATACGGTGATGTCGCGGGCATCGACGCCCTTGGCCTTGGCCAAAGCTTCAATATTATCCTTTGGTGAGCGATCAAGACCGACCAGCCCTTGCGCGAAGCCCGGACCAATAGCGATCTTTTCCATGTAAATGGGTGGCACGCGTAACAGCGTGTCTTTTTGTGCAATGACGATCACTGACAGGGCATTCGACAAGGAGCGGGCATTAATAGAGGACCCTTCAAGCGGCATCAAAGCGATATCAGCATCATGCTTGCTACCTTCACCAATATGAGCACCTGCCTGCAATTGCTTATTGTCGGAATAACCTTGTTCCCCGACAATCACCTTGCCGCCGACAGGGAGTTTTTGTAACTGCGCGGCCATCGCACCAAGAGCTGCTTCATCACCGCCCATCTCGTCGCCGCGCCCCGTAAAGCTAGCCGCCGCTAAAGCGGCTGCTTCCGTTGCCCGCACGATCCCCATCGTGCACATGCGCCCAAAATCCACGATGTCTACTTTCCCACCAGGTCTATTCATGTTGTTCGCCATACATATGGAAGCTGCGCCGCTAAAGAGATTCAATCCTGATCATTTGAGTCGATCCTTCAACATGATCATCCTCTGCAATATCCGCAAGAACCTTGCGCACCGCGCTTTCGGTTGTCTCATGAGTGATCAAAACAACAGGTGCTAGTGAAGAATCGGCATCACCATCATGTGGCCCTTTTTGCACGATGCTTTGCAAGGAAATATCCTGCTCGGCCATGCGTGTGGCAATAGAGGCGATAGCACCAGGATGATCCTTAACCTGCAAACGGATATAATAGCCCCCTTCATGGGCCCGCATTTTCGCGCGCTGGTATGGCTTTAATTCGCTGGCTCTAGTGAGCAATGGCGGCAGCTTGATGCCCCACGCAATATCAACAATATCGCCAACAATCGCTGACGCCGTTGGTCCTGCTCCAGCGCCTGGTCCCACCAGCATGATCTTCTCGACAAAATCGCCTTCGACACCAACGCAGTTGGTGACGCCTGCAACTTCCGCAATGGCCGTATGTTTTGGCACCATGGTGGGATGTACTCTTTGCTCGATGCCGGTATCGGTTTTTTGTGCAACCCCCAGCAGCTTGATCCTGTAGCCCAGTTCATCGGCCGCTTCAATATCCTCAATGCGGATATTCTCGATGCCCTCTAGATAGATCTCGTCGAACGCCAGTTCGGTTCCAAAGGCTAGTGAGGTCAGGATCGCCAGCTTATGAGCCGTATCATGCCCTCCAATATCAAAGGTTGGGTCGGCTTCGGCATAACCGGCGGCTTGCGCTTCAGCCAGAACCTTGTCAAAGGCCAGTCCCTCTTCTTGCATCTTGGTCAAGATATAATTGCAGGTGCCGTTGAGGATGCCGTAAACCTTGGTGATATCGTTGCCGGTGAGGCTCTCGCGCATGGTTTTGATAATGGGAATACCGCCAGCAACTGCCGCTTCGAAATTGAGCGCCACATTATTATATTCGGCAAGCTTAGCGAGCCGTGTGCCATGCTTGGCGAGCAGCGCCTTATTGGCAGTAACCACATGCTTGCCGCTTTCAAGTGCCGCCTCGACGCTGGCCAGCGCAATACCGTCCGATCCACCCATCAATTCGATGAACACATCATGACCCTCGTCTTTGGCCATGGCCAGCGCATCGCCAAACCAATGGTAAGGGGAAAGATCGACGCCGCGATCAAGATCACGATCAAGATCGGCAACTGCATTGATTTCAACGGGCCTGCCAACCTTTTCAACCAGCTTGTCCCCATGCTTTTGCAGGACCTTGACCACACCAACACCGATTGTACCAAGCCCGGCAATACCAAGCCTCAAACTATTCGCCATATCTTAAACCAGCCCCATGGTAATCGCCTACGCGGCGGGCGGAAAAGGGCTAGCCCCTTTCATCCCCATTTGTTCAAATAACAGGGGGCTTGGGGACTAATCCTCAACGCTGTCCGCGAGGACATTTTCTTCGTGCCCGGGTCGCTGCAAAAATATTCCCAACAACAAGGATCATAATTGTGATGAGGTACTAACACACCTCAACCATTGATTGGAATGACGTTATGCATGGTTTCATCGGCTTCGGCCAGAAATTTCCGCAAACTGCGGGCGGCCTGGCGGATCCGATGTTCATTTTCCACAAGAGCCAACCTGACATGACCTTCGCCATATTCCCCGAACCCGACACCGGGAGAGACGGCAATATCAGCTTTTTCCAGCAAGACCTTGGAAAACTCCAATGATCCCAGAGCCTTGAATTTCTCAGGGATCGGCGCCCATGCAAACATGGTGGCTGGCGGCGAGGGAATATCCCAGCCTGCACGCGAAAACGTGCTGACAAGGCAATCGCGGCGGTTTTTATAAATCTGCCGGATATCTTTGATACACTCATCAGGCCCATTAAGCGCGGCAGACGCAGCAACCTGAATCGGCGTAAAGGCCCCATAATCAAGATAGGATTTAACCCGCGCCAATGCGGCGATCAAACGCTCATTGCCCACCGCAAAGCCCATACGCCAACCCGGCATGGCATAGGTTTTTGACAGTGAAGTAAACTCGACAGTAATATCCATAGCCCCTGGCACCTGCAAAACTGATGGCGGCGGATTATTGTCATAATAGATCTCGGAATAAGCCACATCCGACAAGATAATCAAATCATGCTTGCGCGCATAGGCCACCACTTCCGTGTAAAAATCCAGATCCGCCATTTTAGCAGTTGGATTGGAGGGGTAACTCAGCACCAAGGCGATGGGCTTGGGAATCGAATGTTTCATGGCCCGATCAACATGAACAAGAAACTCGGAATTTGGATCAACAGGCAAATGGCGCAGCACACCGCCCGAGATAATAAACCCGAACTCATGAATGGGATAGGTAGGATTGGGGGCCAGAATGACATCGCCTGGAGCCGTGATAGCCTGTGCCATATTGGCAAAGCCTTCTTTGGATCCCAACGTCGCAACTACCTGTGTATCAGGGTTGAGCCTGACGCCAAAGCGGCGGCCGTAATAATCGGCCTGCGCGCGGCGCAAACCAGGAATACCCTTGGAGGCGGAATAGCGATGGGTTCTTGGCTTTTGAACCGTCTCGATGAGCTTGTCGACAATATGCTGCGGGGTCGGCATATCGGGATTGCCCATGCCAAAATCGACTACATCCGCGCCATTTTCACGCGCCGCCGCTTTCAATCGATTGACCTGCTCGAAAACATATGGGGGAAGTCGCTTTATTTTATGAAATTCGCCTGACACGTTATTCCTGCTTTTTTGTATGTTTGGAGCACGATAATTCGAGAAACCGCTTCGTGCTCTGACCAATCAGACTTTAGTATAGAAGGTAACTTTGCACGAACCAAGACAGAATTTCATCAACATGAAATGGGGGCGATCAGCGACGCAAATTAACGTACGGCAATCTCGTCAAACGCTCTGGCATGATGATCACGGTTTGCCTTGGTAAGCTGCTTGATCAATCGAGTCCGCTCTTGAACTGGCGTCACCAATTTACCGATACGAAAGATCTCTTGCTCACTGATCGAGGAGCTATAATCCATCGCCGAACGACAAGACCCAAGGCCGATGGCCGATGGCCACCAATAACAAAATTCCAAAATGTTTCACTGCAAACAGCCTTAATCAAATCAAACCGACATGTACGAATTCACATGCAACATCTTGCTGGCTGCATAAAAAGCACTATCAAATGATTAAGAACGGCAAATTAATGTGCCAAATTGGAATTTAGGGGAACAAGGGCAATTGCTCAAGACCCGCTGTTTCCTCAAGCCCAAACATCAAATTGAAGTTTTGCAGCGCTTGCCCCGCTGACCCCTTGACCAGATTATCGATAGACGAGATGATGATCACCCGATCCTTGATGCGATCCGCAAAAACACCGATCAGGCAATAGTTCGATCCCCTGACATGTTGGGTCGCTGGGATCACCCCTTCGTCGAGCAACCGCACAAAGGGCCGGTCCTGATAGGCCTCTTGCAGGGCATTTCGAACGTCCGATATAGTGTTGCCATCCGAGAGCTTTACATAACAGGTCACCAATTCGCCGCGGCTCATCGGGATAAGATGGGGCGTAAAATTGACAATAACGTCCTGCCCAGCCAGCCTGGAAACCTCTTGCTCGATCTCGGGCGCATGACGATGCCCAGAAATCGCATAAGGCGATAGACCTTCGCCTGTTTCAGAAAACAGCGTCCCCTGCTTTGGCGCGCGGCCTGCACCAGTGACGCCCGACTTGGCATCAATAATCAAATCGCTGGCTTCAATCATCCCCGCTTTGACAACAGGCAGCAAGGCCATCAGCGCAGCCGTTGGATAACACCCCGGGCAAGCCACCAGCGAAGCTGACGATAGTTCATCGCGATAATGTTCTGACAGACCATAGACAGCCTTTTTGACAAGCTCTGGCGCGCTATGTTTGAGGCCATACCATTGCTCATAAGTGTCCACATCGCGCAAACGAAAGTCTGCCGACATATCAATGACTTTTATCTTTACGGGTAATTCCGAAATAATCGAATGAGCGGTGCCATGGGGCAGCCCGCAAAATACGGCATCGACGCCTTCCCAGTCAACTGCGTCCACATCCATAAGGTCAGGCAGGCCATGACCGGCCAGATGCGGGAACACCTCTGCCATAGGCTTGCCTGCATGTGTCTTGGCGACCAATGCTTTGATAGTAATATTTGGATGGCGCATCGCCAAGCGCGTGAGATCGGCCCCCGTATAGCCCGAGGCTCCAATGACCGCGATATTGATTTTTTGTGTACTCATTGATCTGACATCACTATTCCGGTGAATATGTTTATAACCTCTGCGAAAGAGGCTGGGAGATCTATTTTCGGATTGGTCGGGCGGGTACTCCGGCCACACGCCCCCCACTCTCAATATCCTTGGTCACCGCAGCGCCAGCCCCGACCAGGCAATCTTCGCCAATAGTGACGCCGGGAATAATGCTGGCACCTGTGCCAATGAATGAGCGAGCACCAATCGTCACACCACCAGCTATCGTCACACCGGGAGATAGCTGAACGCAATCAGCAATCTCACAGTCATGATCGATTGAACTGCCGGCGCTGACAATGCACCCCTCGGCCACGCTTGCATTGGCATTGATCACCGCACCGGTCATGACGATAGAACCAAGCCCGACCGTTGCGTGGCGCGAAACAGTCGCGTTAGGGTGAATAATCAAGGGAATATCATATCCAAGCTCCTTTGCCATTGTATAAATTTTCTGACGCAAAACATTGTCACCAATACCAACAAAGAACATCCGATAGCCCGGCTGGCAATGCTCTTTTATATCTTCAAACGTATTGGCAACGCACTGATGGCCATTAATCGCCTCACCAAGTTCGTGATTATCATCCGCAAAGCCATGAATGGTTAACCCGGACGCTTCAGCGGTATCGGCGCAAACACGCCCATGGCCACCGGCTCCCACGATGACAATATGCTTGCTCACTTGATTTCCTCCATTCAGGGTTTTTCTTGTTGTTTCTTGTCATAGCAATGAGCGAAATGATTAACCTATGATTTAGATCAATCATTTTGCCAACCGGTCAGTTCTATAAGAAAAACGATCAAAAAAAAAGCCTGCTGTTACCAGCAGACTTTCCTTGGTAAATCCGGCACATGGCCAATCGTCGTTCCAAACCCAAATCGCGTCTAACGTTTTGAGAACTGGAAGCTTTTACGAGCTTTAGCTCTACCATATTTTTTACGTTCTACGACGCGACTATCACGTGTCAGGAAGCCACCTTTTTTCAAAACACCGCGCAAATCGGGTTCGAAATAAGTCAAGGCTCTTGAGACACCATGACGTACCGCGCCAGCCTGTCCGGAAAGGCCTCCACCCTTCACAGTACAAACGATGTCATATTGATCCTTGCGTTCGGCAGCCAAAATAGGCTGATGAATGACCAGCTGCAGCACCGGCCGGGCAAAATATGTTTTAAACTCACGCCCATTGACGGTGATTTTGCCATTGCCAGGCTTGATCCAGACGCGGGCAATCGCATTTTTACGTTTACCCGTTGCATAGGCACGCCCTTGAGCGTCAAGCTTTTGCACATAAACCGGAGCTGTTGGCTCGTCGCTTTGAGTTGTCGCCTCTTCGGCTGGTGCAGCGTCACCATCAGCTGGTGCTGGTACATCTGCCTTTGTGGCCGTTTCTGCTGCTGCTGTGGCTTTGCCCAGCTCTTCCAGAGATTTGATTTCCTTGTCACCCATGATTGTGGTGCACTCCCTTGCGTTTAACTTTATCTGTTGGAAGCCGATACATACCCCGGCCTCTTAATTACTTTACCCGTTTGCTCAACCAATATCTTTCGGCCGCAGAACATTTTTATTGTTCTTGGAAGCGATATCGAGTGTTTCAGGCTTTTGTGCTTCGTGAGGATGGACATCACCCTCATAGAGATACAGATTTTTCATCTGGGTGCGGCTCAAAGGCCCACCTGGCATCATGCGCAAAACGGCTTTTTCGAGAACTCTTGTGGGGAATTTGCCATCAAGGATCTGAGCGGCCGTACGGTTTTTAATGCCGCCAGGATGGCCCGTATGCCAATAGTAGATTTTGTCTTCGCGTTTTTTGCCAGTGAACACAATCTTGTCGGCGTTTATGACGACAATATTATCTCCGCAATCCATATTAGGAGTGAAGGTGGCTTTGTGTTTGCCGCGCAGGATCATGGCGATATGAGTAGCAAGGCGGCCAACAACCAGGCCCTCTGCGTCAATAATCAGCCACTTTTTCTCAATATCCTTCGGCGTCGCCGTGTAGGTTTTCATTTTTATATTCCGGTCTTGACATTAACTGCCCGCGCCCTCTTCACTCAAGATCCGTTCAAAAAGACGGAGCCCGAGGGGGCTGACATAGATCTATCGAATAAGAAACGCTGTTCTACGTGTAGTCGACACAACTGTCAAGTCAAGAATTTTTGGTTTATTGTTGTTTTTCAGTGACTTATGTATGTGGTATTATTTTACCACATAACTATACAGCATTAAAAGGATTGATCGCATGAACGATAAAAAGATTATGCAACTACTGAGCGATACCAAAACCATCGCCCTTATTGGTATTTCTCCCAAAACCGCGCGACCAAGCTATCAGGTCATGGCCTATCTGCAACAAGCAGGCTACAAGGTTTTGCCGATCAATCCCGGTCAAGAAGGCAAGCAAATTCTTGGCGAGAAAGTCTATGCAAAACTGTCTGATATCGACATGCACATCGATATTGTCGATATTTTTCTTCGCACAGAATTTGTTGGTGAGATTGTCGATGAAGCCATCAAGGTCAAAGCCAGTGCGGTGTGGATGCAATTGGGAATTGACAATGAAAAAGCCGCCGCAATGGCGCGCAATGCGGGGCTAGAGGTGGTCGTGGACCGGTGCACCAAAATCGAACATACCCGCCTGATCGGCTAACGAGCCGATTGAATTAAATAAAGATGTCGCACCGCAGCAGCCAAGGCAATAAAGGCCAGTGCCTGATGGGCAAAGGCCAGCGAAAATGGCACCACCAGTAAAAGCACCGCTATGCCAAGCACGACCTGAAACAACAAGGTGAACAGCACTATAATTGCCGAAGATTTGATAATGCCATCACTTTTACGGATCACCAAAAATCCGTGCACGAACGCCAGCAGCAAGATGACATAGGCGAGCATGCGGTGATTAAACTGCACGGTCAGCACGTTTTCAAACAGATTGACAATCATCGGATCAAGCAAAAACAGGCCGCCTGGAATAAAATCGCCGTCCATGAAAGGCCATGTATTGTGTGAAAGCCCCGCATGCAATCCCGCCACCAAAGCGCCAAGGCCGATCTGTGCCAGTAACAACCCCACCAAAGCCCCAGCCATCACGACGTCGCGCGTTTCAAGGGGCAGCACCAGTTGGAAATTGCGCGCCGGTGTCAAATCAAGGGCCACCCATAAGATGAACCCGAAAATAAATCCCGCCATCAAAAGCTGAACGGCTAGACGGTACTGAGAGACATCTACACGGTCTACCAGTCCGCTTTTCACCATATACCAGCCCAAAACCCCCTGCAGTCCACCCAGCAGCAGCATGACAATGAGCTTGAGTTGCAGGCTTTTGGGGATCGCACCCATCAGTGAAAAGACAATCCAGGGCAGCACCAGTGCGATACCAATGAGCCGACCAAGTGCCCGGTGCGACCATTCCCACCAGAAAATACGCTTGAATTGATCAAGGCTCATGCCGGCATTAATCTGCGCATATTCTGGAATCTGCTGATATTTCTGAAAAACGCCCTGCCAGTCGAGAGCACAAAAAGGGGCGATCTGTCAAAATAACGCGAGGTTTACGCAGGCTTGATGCCAAATCCCTCCCGGGGTTTCTGGGTGCTATTTTTCGCATGATTTCGCGGTGTTTTGGTAGATGTATGAGAATCTGATTGCTCAACTTCGTCGCGCGCAGGGGTTTTGCCCTTATTGCCATAAACCATGCTGACAAGCCCGAGAATAAGTGCCGCCAGCATGCCAAGCAGAGTGATCGGTAGCTTTTTGGGAAAGACCGGTATGTTATTGGCGATGGCTGGAGAAATCACGGTTACCTTGACAGGCTCTTTAACATTTGCCTTCTCATTCTTCGAGCGCGCCCCTACTTGTGCCGTTGCCATCAAAAGCTTGCGCCTGTTATCAGCAAGCAGGCCCTTGATCATCGCCATTTGTGCTATACGGGGATCAATAGCGATTGGCTGCGCACTCTGAACCTCTGAGAGCCTTGAAACCTGCCCCGCATTATCATTGCTCGTAAATGTTTGTTTCATCTCATCGAGGCTCTTTTTGATACTGTCCTCGCGCGCGGCGGCTATCAGCACTTTATTTTCCAGATTAGCAACCGCTTTTTTTGTTTCGCCTTTGATCTGAAAGCCCAAAGCCACCAGTTCGCGATTGATGCGGCGTAATTGTGGATGTGAGGGCAAAAGGTTGACGTTCAGATCGCTGCGTTTTTGCTCCATGCGTGCCCGCTTGCGCAATAAAGCCAGCACCTCACCAGAACTCAAGACCGTGCTGGTGCTCTCGATACGGCGATTGCCGACAAGCATATCGCGCACCAGCTTGGCGCGCAGCTCTGCCTGTTCACGGTCTGCTTTTGCCAAAATAAGCTGGGCAGTTATTTGCGAAAGCTGCTCCAGCGTCAGTTTGCTGGCTTCTTGCCTTTGGGCTTCGCGATGCATCAAAGGTTCGCGAAGCGCAGGTGCGGAAGATGAGAAAAGATTAACACGCATATCCTGCCGCAAAGTTGCAAGTCTGGTTTCACTGGCAGCAATCTTGTCTCGCAGGCTTGCGAGCAAACCCGCTTGTGCATCATCCGACATTGCCGTAGAGCGCGGAACATTTTGCTCCTTGAACGACCTGATATAATTTCGTGCGTATTTATTGGCCACACGCGCTGCCGCATTTGCATTGATGGAGCGCATGGCAATCTTGATGGTTCGCGGATCAGTCCCCCTGGAGACATTCAAATTTTGCTGCAAATTTGCCAATATGCGCGTATTCGCGAGAACCTTTGCTGGATCGTTAGAAAGTCCCAGCATAATCGAAACCCGTTTGAGCGAACCTTGTCGTGATAACGCGCCATTGAAAGCCGGATCATCACTCAAGGAATGCAATTCCAAAAAAGAGCTTATCATAGGTTCAGAGCGAAGCAAGTTAACTTCGCGCTGTATCAATGTACCTGATAAAGCCTGCGGCCCTTCCAAATGAAGAGTGGTCGTCGATCTATATTGTGGTTGCACGAGAGACAGCAGGCTATAAAGCAGCGCTCCGGTGATCCCTACAAAAAGACCAAGTTTTAAAAGCCTTGCTGAAAGTATCGGTTTTTTTTGCTCATACCCGATCTGCTCGTTGCCATATCCCGCCATTTTTTGCATCCTTGAAAAAGGGTTGATGTTTTTCGCTATATTGGGCGGTTCAGGTAACGAATTGCTTAATCTGGATCAGAAAAATACAGGCACACACGTTTTCTTAACCATAAGAACTTACAAACAGAGGTTAGTATAGTTTTAATTTGAAGTTGAGGTTGTTATGTCCAATCGTATCGTCGTGTTATTATTGAGCACCGTTGTGTTGCTTTCCGCATGTGCATCCAAAAAACACAAGGTAGCACCAGCCAAAATCGGCTCTGCTTGGCACACAGTTGAAAACCCCCGTAGATATAATCCGGCTGCACAACCAATCGCCGATCCCTCATATGACCCCTTTTTTGAAAGAAGCCGCCATCCGGTCACACCTCACCAGGCCCATGCCTTCCCGCATGCTGATACCACGATCAGGACCGACCATTCGCGAGACGGCTTTTCCTATGCTCATATCTACGCCAATACCGGCACAAGCTATCAGCTTGATACGGGAGATGTAGTGCGCATCGACGTGTTCGAGCAGACAAACCTATCTCGCCTCTATCGAGTTAACGGGGCTGGCTTTGTCGCCATTCCGTTAGTTGGCTCCGTTCAGGCACGCGGCCTCACAACACGGGCTCTTGAACAAGAAGTTGCCGCCAAACTACGTCGCTCTTATCTGCGAGATCCCAAGGTCACCGTTGAAATCAGCACCCACCGCCCCTTCTTTATTCTTGGCGAAATCCGTAATTCGGGTCAGTACCCCTATGTGCTTGGCATGACAATTGAGACAGCTGTGGCGATTGCTGGTGGCTATTCTCCGCGCGCCAACCAGCGTAAAGCACAAGTGATTCGACGCATTGGTGGCAAGCTGGTGCGTACATATGTGCCCAATAATTACCAGATCCGACCCGGTGACACACTCAAAGTGATCGAGCGATTGTTCTAGTACCCACAGTCCCAGAACCTGATCAGGAATCCGCGAATAGGTGCGCTGATCATCCATTGTTACCAGCACATCCGCATTTTCAACCAGCAGCGACGCCATAACTCCTCCGTTGCAATATTGTATATAGACCCTTGCATGAAACAAGCAGATTTTCACCCGATGAGAGATTAAATGCGAGTATCAAAATTTTATTGGGATCGATATAATCGACCGTCGCAAGAAAGGTGAGAGGGAGAGGAAATGGAGGTTCGATTAAGAAACAAGCGCTACGTCTTCAATGAATAGCTAAAATGCTTTTTGCAGACCTGGCATGGGTTAGCCCGTACGATTGATCTGCTCGCCGCTCCTGCTATAAATATAGTCGATCAGTTTCTCAAATGGCAGGGCTTTGGAAAACAAAAACCCCTGCAATTCTTCAACTCCATATTCCTTGAGATATTTCCAGTCTGCTTGCGTTTCGACACCTTCAGCGACGATTGTAAGGCCGAGCTTGCGCGCAAGAAGAATACTGGCTTCGACGCTGGCCATTGCTTTTTCGTCCCCCAGCGCATTGCTGACAAACATGCGATCAATTTTCAACTCGGTGAACGGGAACTCCATAAGATGGTCAAGATTTGAATAGGCGGTGCCAAAATCATCAATCGACAAACCAAAGCGCAACATGCGCAAGCGGGCCAGCACTTCAATGGAAACCGCATTTTTTTCAACGATCCCACTTTCGGTAATCTCGAGTGTGAATAACGAGGGATCAAGGTCAGCCTCGTCAACCAAAAAAGCAATTTGATCAGGAAATTCCACATCATCCAATACATTGACGCTTATATTCATGGCAATGCCCAGATTGAAGCGAAGACGTTTGAACCGTTTGGCATCCTTGATCACCTGGCGAATAATTTTTTGTGTCAGGGGTTTAATGAGCCCGGACTGTTCGGCGAGTGATATAAAAGCATCCGGCTCAACAATACCACCATCAGGAAGCACCCAGCGCGCCAGAGCTTCAACGGCAACAATGCGCCCCGATTGAGCGTCGACTTTGGGCTGATACCAAGGGATAATATTGCCCGAGCTAATAGCGTATTGCAGCTCTTTTTTCGAGAACTGCTGTCGGGCAGTTGAAACGCTAGTCAATACAGGCTTTTTCAGCTTCAAGAGAACATCATAAAGTTCAGCGGGTTTCAAAGGCTTGCTTAGCGCAGCAACGATGTTGAGATCATGGGTTTTGGCGAGTTTCTCGGCCATAGAAATAATGGATTGATGCTCACTGCTCAATATCGAGACAGGTCCGTTATAGTTTCGTTGTTTCAATAAACGCAAAAACTGCAAACCATCAATATTTGGCATATTGAGATCGCACAAGATCAAACCCGGCGGCACCTCAAGCTTATCAAGGACCTTAAGCGCAACAAGTCCGTCTGCAGCTGTGTAAATATTTTTGCTGCCCTTTGCACGAAAGTAAGATTCTGCAACCACCAGTAACAGGGGATCATCATCAACGATCAGTACGTCTAATGGAGCTAGGACCTGAGCGGGCATGCGATACCTCTGACTGCTAGAGTTAACTTGGAACGATAAGTCAATGTCACTTGAGTTTCCAGTTGTCTCCATTATCATTAAGATATAGTCAAGATATTGCTCCCTTGAAGAGAAACATTGAATTATTTCGTCAATCTGATATTCGACGACAATCCCTGAATGTTACTTGGAACAGGAACTTCGGTTTCCGAATAACGTGTATTGAGGATAAGATGGGGCCCAGCTCGCAAATTGAGAGATCGGACAACCACGGCAGTATAAGCCGAGTCTTTCGCGATTGGCGCATCTGCATCAATCAACAAGGTGCTTTTGGGTAGGTAGATCGTGCCAAGCAGATTGCGGGCATTATCGCTGAGGATCGCATGAATTCCCTTCCACTTTGTATCACGATCTTCAAATACTAAAAGACCGGCCATAATACCATCACGCGGTGCGGAGAGATCAATTATGGTATTTTTCTCAAAACTGAAAGCTGCGGTTTCTCCCGTAAAGAAAAGGCCGACATCTTCGCCATGCATCGATGAGTTATCTTGTACAGCAAACGGACCATTTTTAAAAATATATATGCCAGGATTGAGGGTGACCTTGGAAGTGCCTGCTATAATCAGCCCCCCGCAATAAACGCCGGGTTCAAGTGTTTTGGTATCATCTCTCACTTCAGTTCCTGAGAACTTTTTCTCCTCGACTTTTATTTCGCCCCTTTTTAGATAACTGTCTACTTTATTTTCAATCTTGACCCCGGTTTTTATTTTCTTTTTCTCGTCGACATTCTTGCCATAGTCGCATTCACCAACAAACGGAGCCGGCCGGTCAATAAGAGGATCTTCAAAAATCGGACAATCGGTCATGGGGATTGGCTGATAATTGCCTTTGCCACCAATTTTTCCTCCAGCCGAACAGATGAGAGAGGCCTTCAAATTGGCATTGTCCCCGGCCTCTATGGCATCGTGCTTTGTTGAATTGGAGTAGACCGCACACCCCCTTGCTGTCAGTTTGGCATTCCCTTCAAGAAAAATAGCCTTACCCTTTTTTTCTTCTAGTGCGATCACGCATAAGTTGAGAGATCCAACGATTTGTGCTTCAGCCTCAACACTTACCGTTTCAAGCTCAAAACCATTGACGGGAAAATCCTCGAGCGTCGCCTGCGTCAGGCGAACTTTTACCGTATTGGTTTCAGAATTAATTTTTACCTTTACAATAATGTCGGAAAGCATGAAATCAGCAGTGTTCTTGATCTGCTTTAAAGCACGCAAGCTCTCGTTAACGACGGCTTCTGCGACGGCTACAATACGGGCATTATCACCTTGTGACAGACTCAATTCTTTTGCCGCAGCAACAGCGGCACGGTCCGCATAACCTTGCATTTTACCTTTTTGATTGAGAATTTTGCCATATTCGATACCACCGCCAACAACCACGAAAATTACTGGAAACACGAGCGCTGTTATGATCGCAATGTTTCCTCTGCGACAGGCTGTAAAAGAATGCAAAAGAGCCTTGATATGATGCGTTAAAAACTGAAGCATTGGCCGCCATTTTATTTTTGTAAATTTGGTTCTAACCCAAATCTGCTCAACAGATTTCGTGGTCGTTTTCAAAGATAATACTTGATTTGCTTTAAACTTCCCTGAACCTGGCTACTAAAATTTTATATCGAAAAAAAATATTCGATTAACCATCATGGGTTAACTCATGATGACGTACGGCGTACTTTTGAAGAAAACAGCCATTCACAGAGGCGCTAGTGCAGAGCAAACGCAGCAGCATCAAAACAAAGATCCTGATCGTTGTGTTGATCGCGGTATTTGCGACAGCAGCGGTGATTTCGGCTGTTTCACTGATCCGCAAGGTCAATCAATTCAACGAAGAAATAACCAAACAGACACGAGCGATTGCCTTTATATTCGCCGCAACCGTTGCCGATCAACTCGCCGAAGGTAACAAATTCGGCGCTCTTCGATCTCTACGCGCAATCAAGCGTGTGCCCTATTTCGAAAAAATTCTAATCACAGACGAAAAAGGCCGCTCGTTCGCAGAGCTTGGATCTGCGGTCATCTTGAAAAGCAGCAAAAACAAAAGCGCTCTGTTCTCCGTCAACAAGACAGTCATGGTGCCAATCATCAAAGGCGGAGTTCGCATTGGGCGTTTGACGATCGTCGTCAAAACCGATCATTTATACCAGCTGCTGCTCAAAGATATTGGCATGACTTTCCTTGCAGCTTTGTTTGCGGCAGCTGCAGGTATCCTGCTCAGTTTCAAAATGCAAGCGAAAATAACCGGACCGATCAAAGCCCTCACCGATAATATGATGAATATCAAGGAGACGCAAAATTTCAGCCAGGCCGTTCAAAACTATTCCAGCGATGAAACAGGTCAGCTTGTCGATGCTTTCAATGACATGCAACGCAACATACGAAAGCGGGATCAAAAACTTGCCGACCATTTGGAAATGCTAGAGCAAACCGTTGAAGAGCGCACCCACGATCTATTGATCGCCAAGGACGTTGCCGAGCACGCCAATGCCGCCAAATCAGATTTTTTGGCCACCATGAGCCATGAAATCCGCACGCCCATGAATGGCATGCTGGTGATGGCCGAATTGCTGGCGTCTGATCGCCTCACCGACCAGAACCGCCGCTACGCAGATGTCATCGTCAAATCGGGACAAAGCCTTTTGACGATTATCAATGACATTCTGGATTTTTCCAAAATCGAGTCAGGCAAACTGGAGTTGGAGAGCATCGAACTTGACCCATCGACGATTGTCAATGATGTCATTAGCCTGTTTTGGGAGCGCGCCAATAGCAAGGGTCTTGAACTTGCGGCCTATGTCAGCCCCGATGTTCCCCCTGCCCTATTTGGGGATCCCGTGCGTCTCAATCAGGTGCTGACCAATCTCATCAATAATGCGCTCAAATTCACAGAATATGGTAGCGTCAGCCTTGAGATACTGGTGCGCTCCCTTGATCCATCAGGCAACAAGGCAAGGCTTGAATTTGCCGTCATTGATACCGGGATCGGTATTCCCGAAGATAAATGCGCGACTATTTTTGAAGCATTTTCACAGGCTGATCAATCGACAACACGCAATTTTGGCGGTACGGGTCTGGGGCTTGCCATTTGTCAACGCCTCGTCGGGGCGATGGGGGGCAAGATATTTGTGACGAGCAAACCAGGCGAAGGTTCACGCTTTGCGTTCATTATTGACACCGAAATTGCTGCAAACAATGCTATTCACGCCTTTGTGCTGCCTGAGCATCTGGAGACAGCGTTGATCAGTACCAGCAGCCCAGCCTTTGACCTGATTACGTGCCGCTATCTCGAAGATTTTGATATCGCTGCAAAATTGCAGGATCACAACGACATCTCACTTGAAGATATTGAAGCAAGCTCATTATTTATCGCCGATGCGCGGGTCATTGAGGCAATGGACTATCTACAAGATGCTCGCTTACACAAACAATCACCCTATATAGTCTGTCTGACTTCAATGGGTGAAAAAAACTATGAGATGCTCGTCAAGCAGGGTATCGTCGATGATATTCTAACCAAACCTGTTTCTCGCAATGATATGGCTCAGCTAATACAGCGCCTTGATCAAGGCAAGCCCCGCAGAGCATCCCTTTTGGAGCATCAAAGCAATGCGCAAAATAGTTTCACACAGTTTACGGGTGCGCATATTCTGATTGCTGATGACAGTCCCGTTAACCGCGAAGTGGCGATCGAAGCACTGAAGCGCCTCGATATAACTTGCGATACCGTGGAAAATGGACGCCTGGCTCTGGAAGCTGTGACTGATAAAGATTATGATGCGATCTTAATGGATTGCAGCATGCCCGAAATGGATGGTTTTACTGCTACTCGTAAAATTCGCGAACTGGAACAGGCAACCAATCGCCAGCACCATCCTATCATTGCCCTCACGGCTCATGTCGCAGGATTACCTGACAATAACTGGCAGAGCGTTGGCATGGATGATTATATTACCAAGCCCTTCCGCCTTCAGGAGTTGGCCGACGCGCTCGCCGCACATCTTCCACAAAGCCAAGAGGAGCAAACCTGTCTCGCTGATGAAGCCCTCGCAACCAATCCATCCCCCGCAAAAGCACCAAATGATGAGAACGAGCTACCGATCATAGATGATGACGTCATGAATTCCTACGGTGATTTCCAGGAAGATGGTGGTGCCGAACTCATCGCACGCTTGCTCAAACTGTTCCTGGAACACGCACCCGCAGCATATTCTCAAGTTGAAGCCGATGCCAAAGGAGAGGATCAAAACGCCCTTGCCGCGGCAGCTCACGCCCTAAAATCAATGAGCCGCAATATAGGTGCCGTGCGTCTTGCCAACGCCTGTGATCGCCTTGAACAGGCGGCAGGAACGCAACAAGAACTGATCCCGGAAGAGTATGTTTTCTCCATCAAAAAAGAAATGAAACTGGTCCAGACACGCATTCACGAACTCGCCGCTGAACGCGATTTGCCAGACTTTTCAATCAATAGCCTATCTTGAAATTTTAATAAAATATTAATCGAAATTATTTTCTCACTGTTTACCTTGTGCCGAAAAAAATACAGCCAATAAAGTAATTATAAATATCAAACTTGTAGAACAATATCATCAGTGACTTCCTGGACAGATTTCCTGATCAATTTTTGTATTTCGAGGGTGGAGTAATATAATGAATAGATTAGATCTTTTCAAAAATTTTGTGGGTCGTTTTATTGAGGAAAAACGCGGAACGACCGCAATCATTTTTGGGATAATGATCATACCAGTAATGGTGCTCGCGGGAGGAGTTGTGGACTACGGCCGGGCTGTAAAGACTAAGGCTCAGCTCGCAGCCACTCTTGACGCAGCCGTTCTAGCGACCCAGATGCAATATTCGCTGGATGATACAACAGACTACAAGCAGATGGTTCATAACTATGTCAAAAAGAACCTGACGGAAGCCAGCAAGACTTATCAAGGGCTTGAAATTAAACTCGTGACGCGGGACATAACCGAAGAGAGCGAATTGATTGCAAGTATCTCAACGAAGGTAACAACGAATTTTTTAAATCTCATTGGGTTTAATCATTTCAATGTCAGTGTATCCTCGGCAGCGATAGTCGGCGGTGGCGGACTGGAACTCGCCCTTGTGCTAGACAACACCAAATCAATGAACGGTGACAAACTTACTGCGTTGAAAGCCGCAGCCAAAGATTTGACTCAATCCATTATGAAAAATAAGGCCGATGACACGGTAAAAATGGCAATTGTTCCCTTTACCAACATGGTTAACATCGGTGTCGAAAATCGTAATGAACCCGGCCTGGATATTCCAGCACCTTACACTATTGACAAAGGAAAGAGATGCGACTCGAGAAAAACGATCAATACAAACTGTGATTATACACACGAAACTTACGCCTGTACCGATGATGGCATGCCAGCGACCTGTACTAGATCCAAACGTTCCAATTGCGAGAAAGTACCAAATCCCAATTACAAAGCCTGTTGGAATAGCACTACCAATTACGATTGGCATGGCTGCATGTGGTCTCGCCCTCATGATCTCAATGTAAGGGACGAGGACTATGGCCTACAGGGTGTTCCTGGATACATGACGGGGTCCGCCTCGTGCGAATCGTCTGTGAAACCGATAACCAGACTGACAGCAAACAAGGGGACTGTCATTAGTTCGCTTAATGCTATGCAGGCCAAGGGGAACACATATATCCCTACGGGATTGATGTGGGGCTGGCGAGCGCTATCGAGTACGACGCCTTTTGCCGACGGCGTCCCCTATACAGATGAATCCGTAAGGAAAGTTATTATCCTGATGACCGATGGAAATAACTCCAGATCCATGAGACTGGAGACCGGTAATGAGACAATAAACCATAACGGCGAAATCTACTCAAGTAATGCGAGAGATCAGAGTGATGCCAATACGATTACTTCGGAACTGTGCGCAAATATCCAGGCAAAGAAAATTATGATTTTTACGATTGCCTTTGAAGTACCGGAAGGATCGGAGATCGAAGAAATCATGAAAGCCTGTGCAGGCAATGGCGGTAGATATTATGATGCCGATAACAGCGTTGAATTGGCCAACGCTTTCGCGCAGATCGGCCTATCGCTTTTAAATCTGCGCCTTAGCAGATAGTCCTAATAGCAAAATCCATTCACTGTTTCCATATAAACTATTGGAGTCAGGAATGGATCATGGGACTAAACCGCTCCCGTAGTAGTAGTGCTTGTGGATAGGGCGGCACACCCTTGTCAGTGACCTTGCCAAAATGGGCATATCGGAAGAACTGGCTGGACGCGTGGTCAATCATAGCGGCGGCCAGGCCAGCAACACCAGTGGATCGCCGAACTTGTCAAGCCCCGCATATCTTTTGGAAAGATCAAAAAAGCCCAGCTGTCCCATCACAATCCCCGCTAACCAAATCGGTTTCTCCATATTCACAGCCTAGCCGATCAGGATGTATTTTTTTGGGTTTTTAGAGGTTCCCTTAGTTATGTCTGTCCAGGCAGGCTTCATATTTACGCAACCAACTCCGTCGGCCCGTTCGCAAATATTTACGGCTATACTCGGTGCATGCTCGGCTCACTTTATGTCGCCGGGACAATAATCTTGTCAAATAGCCCGGCCGCGGACTGCCCTCGAACAGGATATTATAATCGATAGAGCCTTCAGGACCATTCCAGTACAAGGGATCATAGCCAAAACTCCCGTTGCCTGCCGCTGCAGGACTTAAAGCCGTTAACGACACTGTGCCCAGTGTCATCAAGATGATGAATGTTTTCTTCATTGTCATGCCTCCATGAAATTTTCCAGGCTGATTGCGAGCATTGTCCAATCAACCGCACTATCAGTCCAGCAGAAAAATCAAACCGTTCGTCAATCATCATCAATAGCTGATGATCAAAGCCAAGTGGCACCCATTTAGCACATATTGGCACTGCTTCCAGCCGATGATCATTTTGTTACCGGCAATTTTTATCATTTGCCCCGTTTCAATAGAATTGCTAGCGAATGAAAAAACAATCTTTTATTTAATAGCTTAAAGCTGTTTTGAGGTCGTGGTCTCATTCAAGAGGCAGAGGCTGGCCTTCTCGCAGATCACCACGATTAATGAGTTCGCGGCGATGACGCTCATCGGCAGAAACGGCTTTCTCGTCTTCTGATACAAACCTGTCAGCCGCGCCAGATGATGTTGGGCCATGTTGAGCGGTAGAAGAAGCCTGCGTCTGAGCGCTGGAATCTGGCAAATAAACAACAGCCCCCTCTTCCCCCAAGGGGACAATGGAGCCGGTCTCAGCCGGGGCGTTCAAGATGGTGGGTTGCTGATTTTCCTGAGACGCACCGCTGCCAATGCCAGCGATATTACCGCCCAGCACGGAGGGTGACACAGTGCAACCCGAGAGCATCAGCATCAAAAAGATGCCGGGTACAAGCAATATCTGCTTCATGTTTTGAGCAGTTCCCCACTTTCTTCAAAAACTCACACCTTTATGGGGCGATGCTCAAGAAGATTGATAAACATTCTTATGACCAGCTTTTGATCACCGGAATTTCATAAGAGAATAACATCATAGCAATATCAAGTGAATTATTTCTGACTTGAAAAACGAAATTCGGATTGTCCAAAACTGGGCTTTTTCACCACACTTTCAGCTTGCGCCATTTTTGCCGCCCTGATTTCGTCAGCCGTCAACTCGTGGGTCGCATTGACGCCAGAACCATTAATGAAGCCACCAAAAATCAGCTCTGTGCTCTCTTCTGGCGCGACTTGCGCGCGCACGGCAGTCGCGGGAACCATCTTCGCTTTTGGTGCTTTTGCTGCAATCACTGGCGTTGCAACATGTACTGCTCTGGCCTGAATTTTAGGCTTCACAACTGCTTTGGCGATGACTTTTTTAGCACTATCAGCTGACGATTTTTTTTCCTTGATCATCCGCGCCACTGATTTTTTGCGCATTTTACGATACGGACGCCTGACGGGTATGGGAGGCTTCCCGGCTTTCGCATTTACAATGGGCTTGGCTGCCTCGCCAGCCTTTAACCTAACCGCCTGTTTAACTTTCGCATCTGGAGTTTTAGCCGCAAACTCTGGCTGTTTCTCTGCATCATCAGATGACTTTTTCGCGGCGGCAGAAGCCGTAGGCTTGTCTGCTTGCAGGGGGGGAGAGGTCAAGTGAGCGCTGTTTTTGAGGGCCACACCACTGCCTGAATTGCCACAGGCGCCGAGCGCAAGCGGCAACAATATTGCCAAACCAAGAGACAGAAACTTTCTTGCTGATATAACAGTCATTTATTCGTACTTTATCTCGTTATACAAATTCCGAGGCAGAGAGATACGCACCTTATGAGGCCAGTATAGCGCGGAACTGGGGGAAAAGTAAGACAATTGCCATTGCCACAAGTGACAGGGCACCAATCCACAAAGCCAGCTGGCCCATACGTCCGTGCTGCCGCTGGGCGCGGGCCAGTTTTTCAATGCTAGCATCATCGAGATGAACACCATTCTTTGTCGCATTGCCAAGCGCTTCAACAGTGCGAGCACCCTGTAGTAGCAGGCTTGGCATATCCGTTACGATCTGCCCCATCTTGCTACTCTCGTCTCGCAACTCACGCAATTTGCCCGCCACACCCAAGGTACGTTCCATCCATTCCTTGACCACAGGCCCGGCAGTTGTCCACATATTGAGCTGTGGATTAAGCGAGCGGGCCACCCCCTCCACTACCACCATGGTTTTCTGCAGCATCAGCAGTTCAGGCCGCGTTTCCATATCGAATACCTGGGTATAATGGAACAATTGCCCCAGCAGCCCCCCCATGGAGATCTCATCGGCCGTGCGTCCTTGAATGGGTTCACCAACGGCTCGCAACGCCTGCGCGAAACTGGCAACACTATGGTGATCAGGAACATAGCCAGCATCAAAATGCATCTGCGCCGATCGAGCATAATCACGATTGATAAAGCCGTTGAGAATAAGCGCCAGATAGCGCTGCTCTTGCAGACCAAGCCGCCCCATAATGCCAAAATCGATGGCAACAATATCGCCATTTTTATCAATGAACAGATTGCCTTGATGCATATCAGCATGAAAAAAACCGTCTCTCATGGCATGACGCAAAAAGGATTGAATGAGATGGGCACCCAATGCCTTGGTGTCATGCCCCGCCGATTTCACCGCCTCAACATCATGTAAGGGAATACCATTGATCCATTCCGTTGTCAGAACCCTTTGCGAAGTTCGTGACCATTCGATGACCGGCACCCGAAAGCCGCTATCATCAGCAATATTTTCCGACATTTCGGAAATCGCAGCCGCTTCTAGGCGTAAATCCATTTCAAGCGCGACCGAATTGGCCAGCGTATCAACGATGGCCACGGGCCGTAACCGTTTGGCAGCCGGATCAAAGCGCTCGGCCAGACGGGCCGCTTCATAAAACGTCTTGAGATCATTGGCAAAGCGCTTGTCGACCCCGGGACGCAAAACCTTGACTGCGACCCAGCGCTCACCTTTTTCATCACGAATCAGCGCTTTATGCACTTGCGCAATAGAAGCGGCAGCAACCGGCTCACTGAATTCGGCGAACAGCTCATTCACAGGAGCCCCGAGTTCGCGTTCAATCACAACCATTGATTCTTGCATGGAAAAAGGCGGCAAGCGGTCTTGCAATTTCGTCAGCTCCGCAGCCATATCCTTGCCGACCAGATCATCTCTGGTGGCCAGGAACTGCCCCAGCTTGACATAGCTTGGACCAAGACGTGTGAGCGCTGGCGTAATGCCTTGATGCTTTTTAAAGGGCCGCCACCATAGAGGTGATGACAACATTTTAAGCGCATTGAAGCCAGCTGGTGCCTCGACGCCGGGAGGCGGGATCGGTACACCATAGCGCATCAGCGTGAGCCCAGCCCTTACCAGCTTGAACATATTCGTGATGGATGCCATCAATCCTGCCCTAACCCCAAATTTCCGTTTACCAATGTCGCTCTATAATTTCCAGCCTGAATGCATCGCCGCGATGCCGCCGGACAGATTGCGGTATTTGATCTGCTCGAACCCGGCCTGCTCGATCAACGACACGAAGTCATCTTGCGGTGGAAATTTACGGATGCTCTCCACCAGATATTGATAGCTGTCACGATCTCCCGATGTCAGCTGCCCAAGATGGGGAATGACATTAAAAGAAAACAGATCATAGATCTTGTCAAGCATGGGAACCTCAACTTTTGAAAACTCCAGACACATGAAACGCCCGCCGCGCTTTAGCACTCTTCGCGCCTCGCTCAGGGCTTGATCAATATGAGTGACATTGCGAATACCAAAGGCAATCGTATAGGCATCAAAACTATTGTCAGGAAAAGGCAGACATTCGGCATTGCCCTGCACAAAGGACAAGCGCTCGCTATAGCATTGCTCATGCGCCCGCTTTTCGCCAACCCGCAGCATTTCTCCAGAAATATCGCAAATCACCGAGCGTGCCTTTGGATTGCCAGCCTTGAGCAACCGCATGGCAATATCACCTGTGCCACCAGCCACATCAAGATGATAATAGTTTTGGGTGCCTTGCGGGGGCGCCAGCCAGTTGATAAACGCCTCTTTCCACAAACGGTGCATGCCACCTGACATCAGGTCGTTCATCAAGTCATATTTTTCCGCGACGCTCGAAAAAACCTCGTTAACAAGGCCTTGGCGCTGATCTTCTTTTACGGCCTTGAAACCAAAGCTTGTGGTGCTGTTTGCGTCTGCCATATCCGTTCCATTTCAACTATTCAGCGCAACCATAGCGCAGCGGGACTGTGCGCGCTATGGTGCAGTTTGTCCATGGTTTAAATGAGGGATGAATATGCCGGAATTGCCCGAAGTTGAAACGGTTATGCGAGGGCTGGTGCCGGTCCTTGAAGGCGTACAAATTGTCCGCGTCAAGCAAAACCGCCCTGACCTGCGCTTCCCGTTTCCCAAAGAGTTCAAACGCCGCCTTGAAGGCAAATTGGTCGGCTCTTTGAAAAGGCGCGCCAAATATCTTCTGATTCCCCTGCAGAGTGAAGACGATAGTACCGAAAACCTCGTCATGCATCTGGGCATGAGCGGCCGTGTAACGATCCAGAAGCCGGGCGATAAACCTCCCAACGATCTGCCAAACCCGGTCCACGATCATGTAGTGTTGCATCTCTCGAACAAAGTGGTTATCCGCTACAATGATCCGCGCCGCTTTGGTTTTATGACGCTGGTCGGAGACGATGAATTGTCAAGCCACAAGCTTTTTCGCGACATTGGCCCCGAACCTCTTGGCAATCAATTTCATGCCAGCCATCTAGCGAGCAGCGCCATCAACCGCAAGGCACCGCTCAAATCATTCCTGCTAGATCAAAAAACCGTTGCCGGGCTTGGCAATATCTATGTTTGCGAGGCTTTGTTTCGCACCCGCCTTTCACCACTCAAAAAGGCCATGTCGCTAGCACGCAAAGACGGCAAGCCAACCATCGCAACCGAGCGTTTGACCAAAGCCATCAAGGAGGTTTTACTTGAAGCTATCGAAAAGGGGGGATCGACCTTGCGCGATCATCGCTTGATGGATGGCTCGCTCGGCTATTTTCAGCACAGTTTTGCAGTCTATGGACGCGAAGATACTCCCTGTCCCCGGCCAGAATGTCAAGGTACCATCAAGCGCATATCACAAGCGGGGCGCTCGACCTTTTACTGTCCGAAATGCCAAAAGTAAGAAATGCCAAAAGCTGGAAATATAGACGACTACAAGCGCGCCGGAACAAGCCGCCGCGTTTAAATAAAGAGTGTAACCTGATTAGCCCTTTTGTTCTTTGTCAGCAATCTTCGTGATCGCATCCATAATATGCACGAGAGAGAGCAGGAACTCTTCGCGTTCCTTTTTAGGCAATGCTTTTAGAATACGTTGATCCGCCGTCAGGGCAGCTGGCAAAGCTGAAGCCAGAGCCTCTTTGCCTTTTGCCGACATGCGCACCGCATAAGCGCGTGCATCTTCCCTTGTTCTCTTGCGTCGCAACAGACCTTTCTTCAGCATGCGCCGAATAATATCGGCCAGTGTTGATCTGTCTATGCCAGTTTTGTCCACGAGCGCCGTTTGCGACAGGCCCTCACTTTGAGAAACAGTCAGCAGCACGGCATATTGCCTTGGCGTCAGGCCAGCATCGCTCATTTCTTCATGAAAGACGTCACCGGCATATTGTTCAACGCGGTGCAAGAGGTGGATGGGAGATCTGTCTAGTCTGATCTTGGTCATGATATTTATATTCGTCATGAGATAATCTATTTTTTCAGACGGCCAGGCTGGTGCATACTAATGAATGGGGGGGGACACACCTAGCTGCTCGTCAGGGTTAAAGAAACCTTCCCCATCTAAGTCTTGATAGTAGACCGAAACAAGGAGCGAGGTCTACGTATGTTTATTTCTTTTCTACAATAAAATAAAGTAAACTGAAATAGGTATGTTTATCAGTAGTACGAATACGCATCATTTGTAACTGGAATGATTATTCACTTTTCGTCCTCAGTGCTGAATTTTTGAATGATGCCGACTTGCGCGACAGCAAATACCATGGTCAGGGAGATAAACCCGAACACTTTCACCTTGATCCAGATATCGGTCGAAAAGCTTCTCCACACGACTTCATTTAACAGAGCCAGACAGGCGAAAAAAATCGCCCAACGCCAGGTCAGAATACGCCAACCCTCTGGTGTAAGAGAAAAAGCCTCATCAAACATTATTTTTAAAAAGGGTCTATTAAGCAATATGCCGGTGGATAGCACCACGGCAAACAAAAGATAGATAAAAGTAGGCTTCATCTTCAAAAAGGTTTCGTCCGCCAGATAAAGGGTCAAGCTACCAAACACCATGACCAGCACGGCTGTGACCAACGGCATCGTAGGCAGTTTTTTAAAAATCGTAAAGCTGGCTACGAGTGAAATCAGCGTGGTCACCATCAATGCGGCAGTCGCTGGAAAAAAAGCGTTGCCTTTACCGGCCACAGCCTGTGGTAGATAGGCATCAAATACATCAGGTTGCTTGCCGGCAACATACCAGATCGTAAAAAATACTACCAACGGGCCAAGATCAAGGAGCAGTTTAATGAGCGGCATATAAATTCACTTTCTTCACAAAAATCTAAATCTGCGCAATCGCTTTGGCGAACTCTTCCGCCTTGAAAGGTTGCAAGTCTTCCACCCCTTCGCCAACGCCAATAAAATGCACAGGCAACTTGAACCGGTCGGCAATGGCCACGAGGATACCGCCTCTTGCCGACCCGTCAAGCTTGGTCATTACGAGCCCAGTCACATCGACGGCTTCACCAAACACCTTGGTCTGATTAAGGGCATTCTGGCCGGTGGTCGCATCCAGCACCAATAACACCGCATGAGGAGCCGACGCATCCAGTTTTTTCATGACGCGGACAATCTTTATCAGCTCATCCATCAAATGCACCTTGTTTTGCAGTCGCCCCGCCGTATCCATCATCAACACGTCCACACAGGCCGCTTTGGCCTCGCTCATGGCATCATAGGCAAGAGAAGCAGCATCCGAACCAATCTCGCGCTTGACCACAGGGGCACCCGTACGCTTACCCCAAACTTCCAACTGCTCAACGGCGGCGGCGCGAAACGTATCTCCCGCTGCCAGCATGACCTTCTTGCCTTCACCGCCGAATTTACGCGACAGCTTGCCTATTGTCGTGGTTTTGCCTGCGCCATTGACCCCGGCCATCAAAATAACAAACGGCTTGGCCGCTTGATCAATTTGCAAAGGTTGTGCAACCGGCCCCAATACACTTTCAACTTCACTGGCCAAAACATCTTGCACTTCATGCGTGCTAATATCCTTGTCAAGACGTGTTTGCGCCAGCTTATCGGTGATGCGCATGGCCGTATCGACACCCAGATCGGCCTGAATGAGAATATCTTCCAGCTCCTGCAGCGTGTCTTCGTCCAGCTTGCGCTTGGTGAAAATGCCTGTAATGCCTTCACTTAAACGCGTCGAAGACTTTGTCAGCCCTTGTTTGAGACGGCCAAACCAGTTGCGCTTGGCGGGAGATTCCGTGTCCTCAACAATCCGGGTTGGCTCCTGCGAGGATGCGGGTTCTTCCTCCACAATCACCTTTTCAACGCTCACTTGCTCTGGGGCAGGCTCCGTTTCAGGGGCAGCCTCTAGCGCAGATGCTTCCTCTACCCCGGGAGAAGCCTCGTGCTCTGATGAAACCTCTGTTTCTGTTAAATTCTGGGGCTCTAGAGATGTTTCAACTTTATTGCCAAACATACGGCTAAACAGGCCTTTTTGGGGCTTCTTCGCGCTCTTGTCTTCAGGTTCGTTCACAATGCTCTCTCCCACAGAACAATCTCTTCGCGTGCACTTTCATCCATCACGCTTTGTCCAAGCAGCATATGATCATCACTCACCCCGGTGACAAGGGCCTTGATCATCGCTCCTGATCTTGCCGGCTGATCGAGCCTGATTTCAGCGAATTGCGGCGTACGGCCAATGAGTCCACGTTCCACCAGCACCTGCACGGTCTGTCCCTGTTGGGATTTCAGATATTGATCAAGACGCTGTGCGCCTTTTTCGCGCAAGCGCGCCGCCCTTTGCTTCACCACCACGCCATTTAATTGCGGCATGCGAGCAGCCGGGGTGCCCTCTCTCGCGGAAAAGGGAAAGACATGCAAATAGGTCAAACCGCAATCGTCAACATGGCGCAAACTGTTTTCAAACATCTCATCGCTCTCGGTCGGGAAGCCCGCTATAATATCAGCGCCAAACACCATATCGGGCCGCCGTTCGCGAATCATAGCGCAAAATTCTACAGCCTTGCTCGTATTGTGACGCCTCTTCATGCGCTTCAAGATCATGTCATCCCCCGCTTGCAGGGATACATGCAGATGTGGCATCAAACGAGGCTCATGGGTGATCAGTTCCAACAGAGCGTCATCACACTCCACCGCATCAATGGAACTGATACGCAAACGCGCCAGCTCCGGCACCAAAGCCAATATTTTGGCACTCAATTTACCAAGCGTCAGCGAACCTGGAAGATCTGCCCCATAGGCGGTAATATCGACCCCCGTCAGCACCACTTCGTTAAAACCTTCTCCGCACAAACAACGGATCTGCTCGACAATATCGCCCGCCGGTACAGAGCGTGAATTGCCTCGACCATAAGGAATAATGCAAAAGGTGCATCGGTGATCGCAGCCGTTTTGTATCTGTACATAGGCCCGCGCCCGTCCACCAAACCCTTTGATCATGTGCCGGGCGGTTTCTTCGACCGCAAAAATATCGTTGACTTTTACACGCGTTAGCTCCCCGGCCCGCAAGCCCTGCCAAGTCAGGGCGTTCATTTTGTCGTCATTGCCGATGATGAAATCGACTTCATCCATTTTCTCATATTGACCCGGATTGATCTGGGCCGCGCAGCCGGTGACGATGATGCGCACATCTGGATTATCACAACGTAGCTTGCGGATGCTTTGGCGGCTCTGGCGCACCGCTTCATTGGTTACGGCACAGGTATTGACGACGATGGCTTTTTCAACGCCTGCCTCGCTCATCTTCGTGCGCATGACTTCGCTCTCAAAGCTGTTGAGGCGGCAGCCAAAGGTAATGATTTCCGGTTTGCTCATGATCGATATGATGGTTATGGTATGTGGTCGGAACGTGTCTTTCAAGACGCTTCCGACATTGGCAACAAAACTCTTCTAAAGAAGGATATACAGCATGGAGAGTCTTTTGACACTCGATAATCTCTTCACTCTGGTGATGCTGGTTTTTTTACAGATCGTGCTGGGCTTTGACAACCTGCTTTATATCTCCATTGAATCAAAAAGAGTGAGCCAAGACAAGCAATCATATGTGCGCAAAACAGGGCTGGGACTAGCCATTTTGTTTCGCCTTGTGCTGCTATTTGTCATTCTGACGGCTGTTGATCAGTTTCAGAATAAGCTGTTTGGGATCGATATTGCGGGGCTGATCACGGGGTCGTTCAATGTACATTCCCTAATTGTGCTGCTGGGCGGCCTGTTTATCATCTATACTGCCATCAAGGAAATTCAGCATATGCTGGCGGTCGACGAGATCGAGCATGTCAATGGCGGGGCCCAGCGCACGGTCGCCATGGCCATTACCATGATCATTATTATGAATCTGGTGTTCTCCTTTGATAGTATCTTATCCGCCATGGCCCTCACAAAACTATTTGCGCTGATGGCAACCGCGATCATCATTTCGGGCATCTTGATGATTGTTATGGCCGACCAAGTCGCCGAGTTTTTGAAGAAAAACCGTATGTATGAAGTGCTGGGGCTGTTTATTTTGCTGATTGTCGGGGTCATGCTGCTCTCTGAAGGCGGCCATCTCGCGCATCTGCATCTGCTCGGCCAGCCCGTCGAAGCCATGGCCAAAACCACCTTCTATTTCGTCATTATCACATTAGTGATTGTCGATCTCATCCAGTCGAGATACCAAAGAAAGCTGCTGGCGCAGAAGGATAAAGAGGTCCACAGCACCTAATATTACAAAAATTTAGTCTTGTTTTAGCCCCAATAAGGCCTAGGATGTATTATTAGTGGAGGTCAGGTACAAGCAACTATGAACGGTTACGGGCCGTTAAATTACGTAAGGGGCACATACTGATGAAAAAACTATTCAAAGCCGCATTGGTCATAGCAACATTTGCAGGTTTTCAGCTGATGGCTGTTACTGGCGCAAGTGCCGCTGACACTGGCCTGTTGAAATATGCACAGGACCCAGGCGCCAAACAGATCATGAGCTTCAAGCCGTTTAAAGTGGCTGGATGGCGCGGCAGACGCAACCGCAGGATCGCAAGAGGCGCCCTTTTTGCAGGTGTCACCGCATTGATCATCTCGGAAGCGATCCGCTCCAAGCGACGCAGCCGTTATAATGATGACTATTATTATGGTCGCTCTTACAGGTATCGCTCGTCCTATCCAGGCCGCCGTCAGTGCCGTAAATGGAACAGACGCTGCGATTATGGCAACTATCGCGCCTGTCGCAAATGGAACAGACGCTGCCGCTAGGGCTCGCCAAAGCAACCATCAAAAGCACTGGATGACATCCCCTCAGATAGATGTTGTCCGGTGTTTTTTTCTCTCCACCCTTATTTCTCGCCCTGATCATCACCATTCTTGCTGTCGCTGGCGAACAGTTCTTCAAGCTCAATGGCGGCCGTTCGATTGGCGGCGCGCAATTTTTCGATATCGGTGAAATGCTTGTAATCGTCATAAAGACGGGCCCGGTCATGCTCCATAAAACGTTCCAGATCACGATTGACCGTATCGTCCGCTTCATAAAAAGCGGTGGTCAAAATATCCTTGGTGAGCTCCACGGCTGACAAAAACGTCTCGCGACGAATAACAGTCACACCGACATCCATCAGCTGATGCACGTGCTGGCGATTGCGGGCTCGTGCAAAGATCGGCACATCGGGATAATGATCGCGCACGATACGGGCGATTTTTAACGAGACTTCTTGATTATTGACCGCGATCACCAGCCCTGCCGCTTTATCAATACGACTGGCGCGCAAAATATTAAGACGAGAAGCATCGCCAAAATAACCTGTAAAACCGGCTTTCTTGATCAAATTGATTTGTGTAGCGCTCGTATCCAAAGCCGTAAACGGCACTTTCCTGGCGCTTAAAACGCGGGTTATAATCTGTCCAAACCGTCCCAGTCCCGCAACAATAATATGCCCTTTCTGACCGCGCGGTTTCTCAAATATCGGTACGCTCTTGCCGCTGGCCTCTTTCTTCAACGCGATATCGTCCAGCAAAAGCAAAAGCGGCGTAGTGATCATTGACAAGGTCACTGCAAGGGTAAGTACTTTGGCCAATGATGGATCCAATACGCCAGCAATCACACCCGCTGTAAACAGCACAAAGGCGAACTCACCCCCTTGTGACAAGACAATCGCCAAACGCCTTGAAGAGGTGCCGGGCAAGCCGTGCCAACGGGCCAGCAGATACATGATCGTCAGCTTAACCGCCACAAGACCCGCCGCTACCAGCAGCACCATCGGGTACTCGTCGCGCAACACATAAATATCCAAAGACATGCCAATGGTAATAAAAAACAGTCCCAGCAAAAGCCCCACAAAGGGCGCAAGGTCGGCCTCTATCTGATGGCGATATTCGCTATCGGCCAGAATAACCCCAGCGATAAACGAGCCAAGCGCCGCCGACAGGCCCACATGCTCCATGGCTAGCGCCACCCCGACGACGGTCAAGAGCGCACTGGCGGTCATGGCTTCACGTACCTTGGTCGCGGCGACAAGCCGATAGAGCTCGTTGAGCACAAAATGACCAAAAATCACCACCGCAATAATCGTTGCAATCGCGGTGACCGCCGCCCATATATCCATACCGGGCGCGCCGCTTTGATTGATGGCAAAAACCGGCACAATGGCAATCAGCGGAATAGCCGCTAAATCTTGAAACAGCAAAACGGAAAAGGCCAGACGCCCATGGCGCTTGGTGAGTTCACCGCGCTCTTCGAGCACCTGCAACACAAATGCTGTTGAGGACAGAGCCAACGACAGGCCGATAAACAGGGCAACAATGGGCGTCACATTGGCCAACAGGGCAAAAATCATGAGCATCAGCGCTGACCCCACAACCTGCGCCCCACCCAACCCAAAAATAGCCGAGCGCATGGACCAGATGCGTTTGGGTCGCAGCCCGAGGCCGATTAAAAACAGGAGCAGCACCACCCCAAATTCGGCGATATGGCGAATGTTTTCCACATCATAAAGCTGATAGATAATGCCGATGCCATAAGGACCAATGAGAAAGCCAGCGATCAGATAGCCGAGCACCGAACCGATTTTGAGTCTCTTGGCAAGCGGCGCAGCTATTGCCGCCGTCATCAAAAATACCGCTATTTGTATCAGCCCAAGGCCCTGCATATCTCAATATCCCGAATCACTTCAAAACGCCCCACCCTGTTATGAGGACAGGTGGCAACAGGCGCAACCGATATGGCCGGGTTTTCTCAAGGGAGCATCTATAAATTCCCTGTTTAGCTCGCTTACATCCGGATGGCTGATTTTTTTACCTGGCGGCCTGATTGATACGGACCGTGGCCCGGTTCATCAAGGGGTACAATCCGGTTGTCCGGATTATGCACGGACACTGCGCACACTGCTACTGCCAAAACACTCAACCCGGCGCAGCAATGTCACGCTCAAAGCCTATGTTGTTGGTATCGCGGTTGAGCCCTTCAAGAGAATGATTGGCGTTATGGCGCACATTAATGTCGCCAGCGCCAATGGTCGCAAAGGAGAACGCTTCGACATTGTGATAGCTGAAACCAGCCGTGCCATCCCACGGATTGCTAACGCCTGCCCCGCCGTCAAAGCTCACCGAGGCGTTGACCGAATAGCTGCGATCAAGGTCCGAGAGATTATCAAAGATCAGAAAATCCGTATCAAGCTTCAGATTGCCCGATTTCGAATTGACAATCGCCCCCAGCAGACTAGTGGTGCGACGAATTGCCATGACAGTAACCGAATTAACTGATTTTCTACCATTTTTCACTTATCTTCGTTGAAATTAATTCGGTTACTGTCAGCTTGATTGCTGATTGTCCCATGGAGATATGATAAGGCAGCATGCTCGTCAAGGAAAGAGCAACTGCTATCACCTATCGCAATGCAGCAGACAGGCATCGCCATAGGAATAGAAACGATAGCCCGTATTGATTGCATGCTCATATGCTTGTTGCATCATCGGCAAACCGCTAAAAGCACTGACCAGCATGAACAGGGTTGAACGTGGCAGATGAAAATTAGTCATCAGCAGGTCAACGGCGCGAAAGCGATAGCCCGGCGTAATAAAAATGTCGGTTTCATCGCAAAATGGCTGCACCAGACCTTCGCTGTCAGCGGCACTTTCCAGCAGGCGCATAGAAGTTGTGCCAACAGCGATGATGCGGCCTCCGCTG
The DNA here is from genome assembly GCA_024228495.1 of bacterium. Classification (GTDB taxonomy): domain Bacteria; phylum Pseudomonadota; class Alphaproteobacteria; order Rhizobiales; family JAKIUO01; genus JAKIUO01. The sequence continues at coordinate 40,222 of JAAETJ010000134.1, forward strand.
GCACGCGCTTGGTTGAGGGCCTTTGCAGTTTGTGTGCTGATTTCGCCCCATTCTGCGTGCATTTTGTGCTCTGACAGATCATCGCTTTTGACCGGTAAAAAAGTCCCCGCTCCGACATGCAGCGTAACGAAATGCTGCGCGACACCCAATTCAGCGAGCCGTGCCAATAATTCATCAGTGTAATGTAACCCGGCTGTTGGCGCGGCCACGGCACCAGAATGCCGTGCAAAAACGGTTTGATAGTCTTTTTGATCTCGATCGTCTGGCGCACGTTTTGAGGCGATATAGGGCGGCAATGGCATCGCTCCTCGCGCCTCAATGGCCAGCTCCAGGTCAACCCCCGCCAAATCAAATGTGAGGGTCACTTCGCCGCCATCACCTTTTTGGCTGACCACAGCATCTAGCACCCCCAGCTCACACACATTATTGCGGGAACCAAAGTTTATTTTATCTCCAGGCTGCAAGCGCCTTGCTGGCTTGACAAAGGCATTCCATGTGGACTGGTCCAGCTTTTTATGAAGATTTGCGCTGATGGTGGCAGTGTTGCCATCTCTGGTGCGCGTGCCGGTCAGCGCCGCACAAATAACCTTGGTATTATTGAGCACCAGCACATCTCCCTTGCGGAAGATGTTCGCGATATCGCCAATGCGGCGGTCATTTAGTGGAGGATTTTGACCGGGTAAAATTTCAAGCAACCGCGCCTCATCGCGCGGCTCATGGGGACGCAAGGCAATCGAGCTTTGCGGAAGCTCAAAATCAAAGTCATCTAGATGCATTTTTGAGGTGAACCAAAAGTGAAATGTCCTAGCCGGACAGGCAACCTATGCAGTTTGCAACAGGGATACCCTCCTGTACCCCACACTTAAAATGGGGATACAAGGTGCTCGCCCTTTGCCCCCCGCTGCGCAAACGTTCTGCCAGAAAGGACATTCATATTCTAGGCGTCAGCAGCGACTTTCATGGAAACGATCTCGTCAGGGTCAGGTACGGGTTCGCCCTGCTTGATCTTGTCCACATTGTCCATGCCATCGATGACCTGTCCCCACACCGTATACTGGTTATCAAGAAACGGTGTATCGCCAAAGCAGATGAAAAACTGGCTGTTGGCGCTGTCAGGACTTTGTGCGCGGGCCATTGAAGCGGTACCACGCACATGTGGTTCGGCATTAAACTCGGCCTTCAGGTCAGGACGATCAGAACCGCCCATGCCGGTGCCTTGCGGACAGCCGGTCTGTGCCATGAAGTCAGGGATCACGCGATGGAATTTGATGCCATCATAAAACCCTTCGCGGACCAGTTCCTTGATGTGTGTGACGTGACCAGGTGCCAGGTCCGGACGCATTTCAATGACCACTTTGCCGTGAGTGGTTTCCATCAACAAAGTGTTTTCCGGATCTTTAATATCGCTCATAATTTTCTTTCCTATGTTTTGGCGTCAGCTGCAACTTGCATTTTGACGATGATATCGGGATCAGTGACTGTTCCGTTTTGCGACTTGTCACCCAGTTTGATACGAGTGACGAAATTCATGCCCTGCACAACTTCGCCCCACACTGTGTATTTGTTGTCGAGATGAGGGGAGCGGCCCAGCATGATATAAAATTGTGAATTGGCACTATCAGGCGAGGCTGATCTTGCCGCTCCCACAGTGCCTTTTTTGAACGGCGTGCTGGTAAACTCGGCTTTGAGGTCAGGGTATTTGGATCCCCCGGTACCATCGCCGCGTGGATCTCCGGTCTGTACCATGAAGCCCGCAATGACTCGGTGAAATTTGAGGCCATTATAAAAACCAGCCTTGGTCAGTTTTTTGATCCGCGCGACATGATTTGGCGCGAGGTCGGGACGTAGCTTGATGACTACTCGGCCCGCTTTAAGGTCAAGATAAAGGGCATTTTCCTTGTCAAGATTAGCCATGTCAGCGCTTGGCGTAACTGGCGCATTCAGCTCAGAAGATGTTGGTGGCGCCACGATCTCATCTTTTCGGTCGTTACCACCACCGCAAGACAGCAAGCCTATGGACAAAAAAAGGGATAATATTATCTGTTTCATCTGGTTTCCTCAAACAGCGACCGACGAGTTCTGCAAGATCACGCCATCCGCTAAGCTGATTTTTCAAAGTGTCATGGTGTGACACAATTTTAATGGCCATGGCAATCATAAAGAGCCACAGTGTTTTGATCTGATAATTACGAGCGCTTGGCAAGCATCTTGACGACGTTTTTGGGCACAAAGGGACTCACATCCCCGTTCATGCTGGCAATCTGGCGAACCAGTGAAGCGGCGATATGGCTTACAGGCGGCGAACTGGCGAGAAAAACTGTCTCAATATCTGGTGCCAGATCGGCGTTCATGCTGGCCATTTGCATCTCATACTCAAAATCCCCAGAATCACGCAAGCCTCGGATAATGATATTCGCACCATGCTCTCTTGCTGCATCAACAGCCAGGTTTTCAAAGGTGACGATCTGGAATTGGCAGCCGCCACTTCTAGCGAGAGCCAGACACTCATGGGTCAGCATGGCCACCCGCTCATCCACATCAAATACCGGTTTTTTACCGTGATGCACACCCGCCCCGATGATCAAGGTATCGGCGAGGTTTCCGGCGCGCTGGATGATATCCAGATGCCCATTGGTAACGGGATCAAAACTGCCAGGGTAAAATGCAATGCTGGTCATGATCAATTACCTTCGTATCTCTTACTTTCGAGCGAGGGCCAGTCCAACGCCAGCTCCAACAAGCAGTGCGCCACTGGCAACATGTGTGGCTTTTTGTTTTTCCAGCAACCAGCGGCGGGCATAGCCGCTGGTGAGCACGATCAAGAAATCAATCACTGCGATGATCACCAGAAAGGTTACGCCAAGCAGGATCAATTGCGGGATCATGGATTGAGACGGGTCAAGAAATTGTGGGAAAAAAGCACCCAGAAACAGCAAGACCTTGGGGTTTGACATGGAAACCAGAAAACCTTGCAAAAAATAGTGCTTTGATTTGACGACAACTTGCTGCTCCCCACCTTGATGGGCAAGCCCCTTGCGCACTAATCCTATGCCCATCCAGACGAGATAAAATGCTCCCACCAGCCTGATGATATCAAACCAATAAGACGCCAAAGATAATAAGGGGGCCATGCCAATAATCGCCGCAACTATCAGCACGCTTAGTCCTGTTGTGTTACCCGCATAGGCGAACAGCCCCTGGCGCAAGCCCTTTGTCGTACAAGTGGCAATAAACAAGGCAATCGCAGGCCCAGGCAATAAACCAAGCGCCACAGATGCTGCGATAAAGGTCAAATAGGCTTCAAGCGAGATCATGACTGATCCGGGGCTCCTCCATCTGGCGCATCCCCATCTCCGTCCGGGTTCTCAACACCTTCATCCTCTACCATATCGTCGTCGTCACCCTCTACATAGGTGATATGTTCGACAGAAACTACATGTTCTTCATCCGCGGTTTTGAACACCGTGACGCCCTGAGTCGAACGGCCCGCAATACGCACATTGTGAACGGGACAGCGGATAAGTTTGCCAGCGTCCGTCACCAGCATGATCTGGTCTTCTTCTTCGACGGGAAACGAACCAGCCAGATCACCGTTGCGTTCATTGACGACCATGGCGATGATGCCTTTGCCGCCACGTCCCGTGACGCGATATTCATAACTTGATGAGCGCTTGCCAAAGCCGTTCACCGACAGGGTCAAAATAAACTGCTCGCCCGCACCCAGTTCCGCATAACGATCCTGGGTCAGCTCGGCTTCTTCTCCGCCGTCATCATCCAGATCAGGCTCAACAGCTGTCCCCTCTTCTTCTGTCTCACCGCTCAAGGCGCGGCGTATGGCATTGGCAGCTTTCAGGTAGCTGCGCGCTTCTGGTGGATTAACATCCATATGGCGCAAGATCGTCATGGAGATGATTTCATCCCCTTCATCCAGACGAATACCTCGCACACCCGTTGAATCGCGTCCCTTGAACACGCGCACATTATCGACTTTGAAACGAATGGCGCGGCCTTTGGTGGTGGTAAGCAGCACGTCGTCACCTTCGGTGCAAATCTGCACGCCAACTATCTCATCACCCTCATCGAGCTTCATGGCGATCTTGCCGTTCTGGCGGATATTGGTGAAATCTGACAGGGCGTTACGGCGCACATTACCCGAACGCGTCGCGAACATCACATGCAGTTTGCCCCAGTTTTCTTCATCTTCCACCTCTGGTGGTAGCGGCATAATCGTCGTGATGCGCTCTTCTTGTTGCAGCGGCAACAGATTAATAAGCGCATTGCCAAGCGCTTGCGGTGTGGTCAGCGGCAAACGCCAAACCTTCATCACATAGGCGATGCCGCGACTTGAGAAAAACAATATGGGTGTATGGGTATTGGCCATATAGAGCTGCGTGACAAAATCCTCATCCCGTGTGCTCATCCCCGAACGGCCCTTACCACCCCGTGCTTGCGCGCGATAAGTCGACAGTGGCACGCGTTTGATATAGCCCTTGTGCGAAACTGTCACCACCATATCTTCGCGCGCAATCAGATCTTCATCATCCACGTCACCGACATAATCGACAATTTCGGTACGCCGATCCGTGCCAAATTCTTCTCGCACTTCTATCAGCTCATCACGGATCATGCTGATGATGCGTTCGCGCGAACTCAAAATCTCCAGATAGTCCTTGATCTTCTCGGCAATGGTTTTTAACTCATCACCGATTTCATCGCGACCCAGCGCCGTGAGGCGTTGCAAGCGCAGATCAAGGATGCCTTGGGCCTGTTCACGCGACAGGCGGTAAGTACCGTCCTCGGCCACCATGTGGCGTGGATCGGCAATCAACAGCACGAGCGGTGCCACATCCTTTGCAGGCCATGCCCGTTCCATCAATTGTTCGCGGGCCGTTGCAGGGTCCGGAGCATGGCGAATAAGCGCAATGATCTCATCAATATTGGCAACAGCAATCGCCAAGCCAACCAACAAATGGGCGCGTTCGCGGGCCTTGTTGAGCAAAAATTTGGTACGCCGTGAAATCACTTCTTCACGGAACGCATTAAATGCAACCAGGAAATCACGCAGCTGCAACTGCTCCGGCTTGCCGCCATTGAGCGCAATCATATTACAGCCAAAACTGCTTTGCAGTGGCGAAAACTTGTAGAGCTGGTTGAGCACCACATCCGGGTTAGCGTCACGCTTGATCTCTATGACCACACGATTGCCATCCTTGTCACTTTCGTCGCGAATATCAGAAATACCTTCGACACGCTTATTGCGCACCAGATCTGCCATTTTCTCAACGAGACCAGCTTTATTGACCTGATAGGGCACCTCGGTAATGATCAACGCTTCGCGGTTCTTGCGAATGGTTTCGGTGTGCACCTTGCCGCGAATAACCACCGAGCCACGACCGGTTTCATAGGCCAGTTTAATGCCTTTGCGCCCCAGAATAATGCCGCCGGTAGGGAAATCTGGTCCCAGAACGATCTCATTGAGATCCACATTGGTCATTTCAGGATTTTCCAGCAGGGCAATCGAGGCATCGATCACTTCGCGCAGATTATGCGGCGGGATATTGGTGGCCATGCCAACCGCGATACCACCCGCGCCATTAACCAGTAGATTTGGAAAACGGGCCGGCAGCACAACAGGTTCATGCTCGGTACCATCATAGTTGGGCCGAAAATCCACGGTATCCTTGTGGATATCTTCCAAAAGTGAGCTGGCAACCTTCTCCAGCTTACATTCTGTGTACCGCATAGCGGCAGCCGGATCATTATCGATCGAGCCAAAATTGCCCTGCCCATCAATCAGCGGCAGGCGCAGCGAAAAGTCTTGCGCCATGCGTACCAGCGCATCATAAATCGCCTGGTCGCCATGAGGATGGTAAGTACCCATGACCTCACCAACGATCTTGGCGCATTTGCGATAGCTTTTGTTATGGAACAGGCCCATCTCGCCCATCGTGTATAAAATACGCCTGTGCACTGGCTTCAGGCCATCTCGCACGTCCGGCAATGCACGCGAGACAATGACGCTCATGGCGTAATCCATATAGGACTTCTTCATTTCCTCAACGATGGAAATGGGCGTAATATCGGACGGCTCATCCCCACCAGAAGGGATTTTATCATCATTGGACAATGGCTAAATTCTCTTTTTATTTTCGCACCATTCCATCCCTGTGAGGGGGCCTCAAATAGCACGATTAATCCGCAATCAAATCTCGTGCAAATTATACCGATTCAGATATGGAAATGCAAAGATTCAATGGGATTTTTACGCCGTGCTTCTTATCCCAAAAACCGGTACCCACTTTTGGGACGAACTGATCAACCAGCATTATCGGGACGTAGTATTTTTTGCAGGGAAACTGGTAGATGAGGCTCTAATTTGGTGAGCTGCCGGTCGACAAAGGAACAGCGATCACGAAGGCGGTGAAACCAGCGCCGTACGGGTGGACTAATCATCATTAGCATGGCAATACCCATCAACAGCAGAACAATCCCAAATGGGATTGGTAGCAAAAATGTCACCAGCCCCACCAGCACCAGGACGACAGCGACCACCAGCAATACTATATTCCAGGCCTGTTTAAACATATGCTCTCCAACCAAACCGCACTTTCACATCACAAGCCCCCTTGATGGGATGACAACCTACCCACTACTTACACCCAATGATGGCACATTTTAAGGGGCTTTTTCAACTGAGTTAATGATCCGGCAGCTTTACCCGTATTTCTTCGCCACCCAACTCATGCACACTGTCATGCGCCCTGATCGTTACCGTAACGATATCGGTGGGTATTTTCACGCCCGACAGCGAGCGCGTAAATGATTGCTCATTGACATGTGGATGAAAAAGCACACGCTTGCCAAGCTGTTTTCCAGAGGGGCCAACGATAATAAAAGCATCCGCATAATGCTTCCAACCGGTATCTGCATGCCGCAATGTCACCTCAAAACGATATGTATCAGCGCCTTGTTTGGTAATTTTCACATCAACAATATCAGCTTCTCCCGCCCAAACGGTGGTAGATACGAACATTGAAATCAGAAACAGAATTGATGGTGCTAATTTGGACATGCGGTCCTTCCCTCCATATGACGTCCACTTCTTAATATAGGAGCCCTGCAGATTTTCTCAAGCTCGCCCGCCAAAAAGAAGTTCATCCCCGCAATTCTATAACAACCGGCGCGCGTTTTGACCTCAAACATCACAAGAACACGTCTGATAAATTCTCTTTTTCTCAGAATTTCCATACCCCGTTTCAACTCCGAAACGCTACATCTGCTTACGGATGGAATATGTTGCGTTTCGGGTTTGAAACGGGAATTTAAATCAGTTTCGCAATTTTACGAACCCCTCGATCAGACGACTTCAAACCAAGTAGACATGCCGCCAACTTGATGTTCCAGCATATGACAATGGAGCATCCACTTACCAGGATTATCAGCCACAAAGGCGACTTTAACCGCCTAGCCGCGATTGACCAGCACCGTATCACGCCAGTCGCGGCGCGTGTCTATGTTTTTTATCCCTCTTCTTGTCTGGCGCACCCGCGACACTTGTGCCATGAGGCGAGGCACCGCCAGCCAGCGCGCGAAGCGGCAGCGCGCAAGCTGTCATAGTCAGACCTAGCGAGCTAATAAATTTGCTGCGGGATAAATTAATGCGCGAGCGACCCATATCCAAATCCTTTCCATGCCTGAACATTTTATATTGCGAACCTACTTACAGCCGGAATCGATCATGGCAGGTCTTGCAGCTCCTACGAATAACTAAAGCACCTTTTTTCAGGGCTTCGAGCTTTTCCATGTTTATTTTTTCTGGTAATTTAGCCCTGAATTCATCAATTGAGTGAATAAGGGAAATCGTCATTTTTTTAAACTCGGCCCCATTTTTCCAAATCGCTGGATCTGCTTCACTTGGTTTATGCGCGGTGCCTTTGGGAAACAGCTTGCTCATTTCGGCACCTGACTGAGCGCGGATAATGTCCAGCGCCTTATGGATTTTTTTCGCGCTATAATGCTTTTTACTCTCCAGCATCTGCTCGATTACTTTTAGTTGGCTCTTCATGTCCTTCATTGCATCCATGCGCTTTTTAACAACGCCGCTCGCCCCCTTATGGGCCTGAACACTAGTCACCAAAGGCGTAAATGCCAGTGTCGCAATAGCCAACAAGCCTATGACAAACAGTCCTGTTACTGGGAATTTTTTTATCAATGAGATATTTCTTCCCCTCGATTGATGGCTCGTTTCTCGCTCAACGCTGGTTCATTTTATCATGGCGCTGGCGGATTTCTACAGGCCATGTGCTTTTGATGTAAGACAAGACCGCAATGATCTCCTTGTCGCTTAGCTCGCTCGAAAATCCGCGCATGTCGGTTTCATAATCTTCTCCCGCCAGGGCTTTGGTCCCCAGCTTGGTGATCTTGAATAATAATGCGTCACTGTGATGCCACGTATGACCGGTTTTATCATGAGGAGGTGCTGGCAGGCGCCCATTGGCAAGGCGGCGCTGCCAGTTGGGCTGACCTTCAAGCTTTGCCCCGTGACATGACGCACAATGCTTTTGATACAGTCCAGCTCCCGAAGCGACGATATCCGCATTATCTGATGCCAACGAAACCGCCAATACTTTGTTCGATATCACCAGCTGATAGAACCCTGCAGCGCACAAAACTATCAGAGCAGGAACCACTTTGGCGTATGAATGCCTCAATGTCATTTTCTCATCCAAATTCTAACTTGCCAAGTCGCTACGAGACACACGCGTGGAGTGGTATATCTCACCGCCTGGAACTCCTAACCGTTTTAGTTGGAGACCCTCATTATTTTATCCATCTTATGATCTCCCTCCCGCCCGACACCTGAGCCACCGCATCGCGCTTGAACTCTTCCATATAACGAACACCCTTAGCCATGATAATCTCATTGCTTCACTTTTACCAAGCAAGGTGTCTAGAAAACGTGGGGCATCTCATAGAAAGTAATGAACGAGAAACGCGGTATTCCAATTGAGATCCCCCAAACGCAAAAAAAAGTCCTCCTACTGGTCTTGCGACCAATAGGAGGACTTGGTATTTCGTTTCGTATATTATAGGGAACTCGCAAACTAAATATTTTGAATGCCTGGCGATGACCTACTCTCCCACACCTTAAGATGCAGTACCATCGGCGCTGGAGCGTTTCACGGTCGAGTTCGGAATGGGATCGGGTGTAGGCGCTCCGCCATAATCACCAAGCAATCAAAATATATCGCTTGTTTTGTTAGAAATCTGGTTTTTCTGTATCAACATTCGCTAATTTCAATACCTCACTCCTGCAAGTGAACATTGACTAATGAGAGCAAATCAAGACAATCGAATTATTAGTACTGGTAAGCTTCACGCCTTGCAGCGCTTCCACACCCAGCCTATCAACGTGGTGGTCTTCCACGATTCTCAAGGGAGAACTAGTTTCGAGGGGGGCTTCCCGCTTAGATGCTTTCAGCGGTTATCCCTTCCACACATAGCTACTCTGCTGTGCCACTGGCGTGACAACAGATCCACCAGAGGTGTGTCCATCCCGGTCCTCTCGTACTAGGGACAGCTCCTCTCAATTCTCCTACACCCACGGCAGATAGGGACCGAACTGTCTCACGACGTTCTAAACCCAGCTCACGTACCGCTTTAATTGGCGAACAGCCAAACCCTTGGGACCTGCTCCAGCCCCAGGATGCGATGAGCCGACATCGAGGTGCCAAACAACGCCGTCGATATGAACTCTTGGGCGTCATCAGCCTGTTATCCCCGGAGTACCTTTTATCCGTTGAGCGATGGCCCTTCCACACGGGACCACCGGATCACTATGACCGACTTTCGTCTCTGCTCGACTTATCCGTCTCGCACTCCATCACGCTTATGCCATTCCACTCGACGACCGATCTCCCACCGGTCTGCCCCTACCATCCCGCCCCCCCGCTCCCCCTTGGTAGCCGACCCC
>JAAETJ010000135.1 GCA_024228495.1 bacterium
CCGGGGCTGATCTGCGAGGGGGGAAAGCGGCTCATTTCAGGCCAGGGGTTGTCGCCGGTAAAGACCGGATACAACAACGACTCTCCTTCGTCGGATATAATCTGCCCGGTGTAGAGTCACCGGACATATTGATATTGACATAAAAAAGGTAAAGAGCCATAATCACCTCCGAATAGGAGGCTGGTATGGCAAAAAAACGCAAACCAAGAGTAAAGAAGGGGCAAACGATAGCGGCACGTCGTCAGGCAGATCGTCGCCGTCGAGAACGTAATCGACCCGAGGCCAGACGAAAACGCCGAGAAGGTAAGAAGTACAAGTTTCGGATTAAGGTCGTTCGTCTGTATCGGCAAGAAAAAACAGTTCGAAGTGAACAAGCAGCGATAGAGATAGTGCTGGCGAAATATGGGCCTCGTAAAGAAGGTGATGAAAAATTAAGTCCCAATACGATCCGTCGTTGGCATAACTTGGTCGGAAAAGAGAACGACTATAAAGCCTTGTATCCGAAATCGACCCGTCCAAAAACGATCCACTATCAGGTTCCAAAGTATGTGGAAGAGATAATCTTCACCTTGCGAGTTCTCAAAGGCTGGAATGGTCATCGGATTGCCGCTGAACTAAAACGACGAAAGATAGCCACGATAAGCGGAAAGACGGTCTATCAGGTATTCAAGCGATTAGGCTTACAGGTCAAAACATATGCCCTCAAAGCTCGTTCAGAAGGGGTTGCCTATCGCCGCTACCAACGTCGTCATCCCAACCAGCAATGGCATATTGATTTTCTCGAATTTACCCTTGTCGATGGTACTAAATGCTATGTTTGTTTGATTATCGATGATCACTCTCGGTATATCATCCGAGCGGCAATCGGGACCGCAACGAGTTCGGCTTGGGTGGTCGAACTGCTCCAATCAGCCTTCGCTCAATTTGGCAAACCGGAACAGATTGTGACTGATAATGGCCAGGAGTTTGTCTCTCGCTGGGAAGATAGTTTGACACTGTTCGGGACATTCCTCAAAGACCAACAGGTGGAACATATCAACACCGCTCCATATTATCCACAGGGCAATGGCAAAGCTGAGGCTGCGGTCAAAATCCTCAAACAAGAATTACTCAGAACTCAAGGTTGGTCCTCCATCAGCGATGTTGAAAAAGCTATGGCGGAGTTCTTACTCTATTACAACAACTATCGGGCTCATAGCAGTCTGGGCTGGCTGGCTCCGGCTGAGGTCTTTACCGGCAGAGCTATTCGGGTACAAGGATTGGCTCAAATTCCCGGCCTTGAAAAAATGGCCCAAAACCCTGAGTTTGGGGAGGCGTTTGCTGATCCTCCTATAGTTATTGATTGCCATACCCTTAATAAACGGTTTGCCCTGGCTATCGCTTGATTTTATGTCAATACCCAAATGTTCGGTGACTCTACATCTGCCCGGCTTTGGCCCAAAGGGCCACCACCTCAGCTACCTGCGATCCCCAAATGGCCACTGTCGCCGTTTGTTCCGACAACCAGCGAAACATAACCCC
>JAAETJ010000136.1 GCA_024228495.1 bacterium
GATATAAGCTATACCAACAACTGGCCTGCTGACACACTTGTGGGTAACAGCCCCCCCAGCAGCCTCATTCTTTGGACCGGGTTCAGCGTGATTTTGCTGATTGCCGGCATCGCCTTGCTCGCTTACTATTACGCCTCAACGAGGGAGAAAGATACTGGTTCAGAGCATATCCCCGCTCAAGATCCACTCTTCGGATTACAGCCAACACCATCTATGCAAGCAACCTTGAAATATTTCTGGGTTGTCACGGCATTGATCGTTGTACAAGTAGGAGTTGGCGCTATTACAGCACATTATGGGGTGGAAGGACAGTCGTTTTATGGCATCCCCCTCGCAAAGATTCTTCCTTATTCCATTGCGCGAACCTGGCATGTACAGCTTGCTATTTTCTGGATAGCCACTTCATGGCTGGCAACGGGCCTGTTTATTGCGCCTGCCGTTTCAGGATACGAGCCAAAATTTCAACGTCTCGGAGTCAACGTCCTGTTCGGCGCTTTGCTGGTTATCGTTGTCGGTTCGATGTTCGGAGAGTGGCTTGCTATTATGCAGAAACTGGGGTTGACGAGCAATTTTTGGTTTGGTCATCAAGGGTATGAGTATGTTGACCTGGGACGTTTTTGGCAGATATTTTTGTTTGCCGGATTGTTTATCTGGTTGTTCTTGATGGTTCGGGCGATTTTACCGGCATTCAAACAACCCTCGAAAAATCGTCATCTGCTGGCGATGTTTGTGATCTCCTCGACTGCGATCGCGCTGTTTTACGGCGCCGGACTGATGTGGGGCCGCCAGACCAATCTCGCAATTGCCGAATATTGGCGCTGGTGGGTGGTACATTTATGGGTTGAAGGTTTCTTCGAAGTGTTTGCTACGGTGGTTATCGCTTTTCTTTTCGTGCATATGGGATTGCTGAAAACACACCTGGCAACAGCAGCGGTCTTGTTTTCTACCAATATTTTTCTCTCCGGCGGCATCATCGGCACCTTTCATCATCTCTATTTTACAGGAACCCCGACCGCCATCATGGCTCTTGGA
>JAAETJ010000137.1 GCA_024228495.1 bacterium
AACGTCAAGCGCTGGCGCGATGCCAAAATGGCTCTGCGCTGGACGGCGGCAGGCATGCTGGAGGCCCAAAAGGGCTTCCGCAGGATCAGGGCCTACCGGGAATTGCCACAGCTTCGAGCAGCGCTAAAGGCCCATCAGGCAAGGCATCAGGGAAATGACGATCTTGACCAACAGGCCAAAGCTGCATAACCTGTCTCAATCGGCAGCCCTTGCGACTGCATTTTCAACATTGAACGGGACATTGCCCATTTTCTTACCGCTCGCGCCACAATAAATATCCACCCGATGACACGATGATGCTGGCCCCCAGCAAGGTCCACCAGCTCGGCAGGTCACCAAAAATTATCCAGCTCAGCAGGGTTATGGAGGGCAGGCCGATATAGATAAAAGGCGCGAGAATAGGAGCGGGAGCGAGCCGGTGGGCTAGTACCAGAAGCCAGTGGCCAAAACCGCCGATAAACCCCATCATCATCAGCAAGACCCAGACCATGATGGTCGGCGGCCAGATCCAGTGGGCATAGGCGAGTGGTGCGAACAGCATAAATCCTGCCAGCGGCGCTGTGATTTGCATGAGTTCAGGGCCTTCAAGCTTGCTGATATAGCGGGTTGAAATCATGTAAAGCGCGTAGGTGAGGGCGGCTCCCAGGGAGTAAATCATTGCATAGTGGACGCCGCCAAAGCCAATGCGCGTAATAAATAGTACGCCGGTGAAGCCAAGCAGGATGGCCAAAAAACGTCGCCAGCCAATCCACTCACCCAGCAATGGCCCGCCAAGTGCTGCGACAATCAGCGGGGCGATAAAAAACATGGTGACGGTCTGGTCGAGCTGCAGATATTTTAGCGCCAGAAAATTAAAGCCGGTGGTGGTCGCCATCAGCAAGGAGCGCACAAAATGTATCCATTTATGAGGCGTGTTGCGGGTCGCCAGCAGTAGCAAGGGACCAAACATCAACAGGTTCAACAAGATATTGCCAGCAAAGCGCACCCAGATGATCTGTGTCACAGGCAGCCCGGTGTCATTCGCCAGATATTTGGCCAGCGTATCCAGCACGCCAAACAGGTTCACCGCGACGCACATCAGGGCAATGGCCTTGCGTCTGTTTGTGCGTTTTATGGCATCTGTCGGGTGGGTTGATTTCATATTTATGCTCATCTGTGCGTGTAAAACAGGGGTCCTTTGAGGTCTTTTTGGGCTGATCAACCTCATATCATGGATCGGGATCATAACAATCTATTGTTTTCGCAATGCAGGGTCTTGACCTTTTGCGTTTTGAGCCATATGTTCGCGCAAATCAGAGAGCAATTACTGATCAGCTTTTGATTCTGTTGATGTCTTGAAAAAGACCAATGCGGGCATAAAAAGTTATATTGTTTTTCCCCTTTTATGTGGGCCCTTAGCTCAGTTGGTAGAGCAACTGACTTTTAATCAGTAGGTCGATGGTTCGAATCCATCAGGGCTCACCACTAAAATCAATGACTTAGAAGATTTATTGTGCTAGTTGGTAATGGCTGTAGTGCCAATATAGAGCCAATCGTAGGCTATTTCGCGGGATGTTTCGGTCAGATTTCTAATAGATGTTTGGTTCCTCCCTGTCCCGCTCGACAACTATGGATATGGGATGGGGCTACCATTCCCCTTCGAGGCTGGCAGGGCTTGCCAACTACCCATTTTGTGCAACGGTTTGGATATCGGCCAATCGCTACGTTTCTCAATCTTCTTCAGAGGTTGGTTCCAGCAGCTTGGGGAGTTCGACGCCGAGGGCCAGGGAGGCGTGCCACAGGGTGATGATGGTTGGATTTCTCTGGCCGAGCTCAAGACTGCTCACATAGGCGCGGTCAACACCCATCTTCTCAGCTACCTGCTCCTGTATGCATCATAGTTCTCCGCATCAATCTTGTCATACTCGGCATGGGTGCCGATAAATTTAAGGAACATGGCTTGCCTCTCATAATCGATGGAGACAATCAGCCGGTAGTTGTTGCCTGATATGTTGAACACAACGCGGTTATTTCCAAGCACACTGGCCGAACCGAACTGTTCTTTCAACTCATTGGGTGTCTTCCATGCCGCCTTTAAAGCCTCGGCATGCCATGCTTCCAACGCCCCCCTGGCGCTCGCATGTTCATCCCAGAAATTCCGCAGCGTTCTTTTTGCAATCACCCTCATAAGGGGAATGTAGCATGTTCCATACTTGGGAACAACAAAAATCAGAATTTGAGGGGCCTCAATGCGCGTTTTCCAGTCTGCGTAGCAAACAGCGTGTAAACGTACCGTGCCTGCATATGACTGGAAAACAATTATGTTGTAATATCAAATAGATGTTCCTATTTTGTATTTCTTTTAATCAGTAGGTCGATGGTTCGAATCCATCAGGGCTCACCACTAAAACTCCCCAATAAATAGGCGCTTCAGGATAATTAGAAGAATCGGGAAGTAGCCGATTTAGCCCATAGGATTCCACTGGGATTCCAAATCAATGAAAGTATATGGAACCGCCCGATCCTTGAAGCCACCCGCAAATTACGGCCAGATGTTTGCATCTCTGACAGAATAAGCCATCCTTCAACGCATGGCTTTCTCATTTTTCTTCAGAGGTCGGTTCCAGCAGCTTGGGGAGTTCTACGCCGAGGGCTAGGGAAGTATGCCAAAGCGTGATGATGGTTGGATTTCTTTGGCCAAGCTCAAGACTGCTCACATAGGCGCGGTCAACACCCATCTTCTCAGCTACCTGCTCCTG